>JAPLUI010000061.1 GCA_026397725.1 Verrucomicrobiota bacterium
ATGGCAACCGAGTGTTCTGCCACCAGTACCCAGGACCCCATTGCCGGAAATCAGCATCCTCGAGTTTCTTGTCCGCGTAAGGGACCGTAAACAGGCTGCCATTGAATTTGATCGGATACTTGCCGCGTCCGACACAGGCCGCCATATAGCGCTGCAAGGCGTATGCCCGGCTAACAACCGCCACGGCATCGTCCTGTGCTATTTTCTTGTCCTGCTTTGAGTTGCCGAACACCACCGGCTTGCCATTGATGTAAACCGTCACCCGTCCATCGCTGGCCAGCGTGAAGGCGGTGTGTTGCCAAACCCCGACGGTATAAGCCGCTTCCTTGCTCCAAGTTTTGTCACCCAAAATCAACCGCATATCCAGTCCTGTGAGGGTATCAAAAAGGAAACCGTCCACTCCGCCAGGGGTGCATTTGTCGGCAATCCGCATCGGCCCGCCTGCGGATGGCTTGATCCAAGCCTCAATGGTCAGGGCGCCAACGAACGCACGTTGATCCAATTCCGGCAGGGCCTTGGGGCCTTCGGGGACGGCGCTGAAAACCCGGGCTGGATTCTCCGGAGCTTTGCCATCGGGAGCGGTTGTTGCCAGCGTGAGCACATCGGCATCCTTCAGCGCAGCCGAGTACACCCCGAAGCGCCCGAACGTGCCCTTGAAGCGATTGCCTCCGCTTTGATCCACCCCGATGCTCAAGGGATGTTTGTTGGCAGGAATGATGCCGCCCCGAACCCCATCCGGCGACTCGTCGTTCTGCGTGACATGGATCCAACTGCGGTTCCAGAAGTCCGCCCACCATTTCTCATGCGCCGCCCGGCGTGTTGTTAGGTCAAGTTTGCGCGCCGCGTCGAGCGTCGCCTGGTTCTCGCCCAGCCATGCTTCGACAGTGGCAGGATGCTTCGTCAGCACGGCGATCTCAAACAGGTGGCTGGTGCCGGCGGTGGATTGCAGGGTGCGGTCATCCACGCGCTGCGGACGGCTCGCCGCGATCAACGCGCCGAAGGTCCGGTGCAACAGCGGCTCGGCACGCGGAAATTCCTCCACCCCCTGCATCTTCGCGAGATTGGCGGGACCGACTGATTTGATATTGCGGTGATACCAGCCGATGCGGTCCTTGAGTTCGCTGATCACGGTGTCGGGTTCCACCACTGTTTTTTCGGGGAACAGCGCGCAAGCGAGCACATCGCTGTGGGTCTTATCCGGCAGTTCTGTGGCAACATTGCGCCAGAGTTCCATCATCGCGGTTGCCGTGGACGGCTTAACGGTTTTCGCTTCCACGCAGATCACCGGACGGTTGGCATCGACCCACAGGCGCAGGTCAACCTGGGCATCCCCTTCGCCGTAGCGGGCGCTCAGGGTGCCATCCTTGGCGGTTAGAACCTGCCGGAACTTCTTGGTGCGCTCCGCCGGGCCGTCGCCCACCTTGATCCGCACCGCGCCGACTTTCACCAGACGTCCGCTGTCATCCCAGGAATCGGTCCGGGCGATGTAGAAGCGCAGGTCGCCGGAAGGTTCAATCCACGCGTTGAGGGCGATCTCGCCATTGCCTAACGGCATGGTTCCATTACAGTCCGGGCTGGGCGAATCCCAGACCACCTCGTAGGGCGACGGCGTCACGGGTTCGTCGGCAGCATTCGCGTTACAGAGCGCCAGCATCCCCAGCGCCACGATCATCATTATCATCAGTTTCGTTGTTTTCATGTGTGTTATATCACTTCGCAACCGGATCTGTCCCGATGAATGCTGCTGAAGATTCAACCGTGCGGGTGATGACATTCAGGCAGGTTTCCTCGCTGTGGAAAACAGTCTTGCCGTCCATTACAGAATCCAGAACAAGATAGAGCTTACGTTCATCGTGATCTACCTTGGGCACGGCTAAAGTAATTGTCTTCGTCGTGTGAAAGCCTGGTTCAATCTCACAGGCAATGTCACAGCCCTTAACAGCCTCCGGGCCATTTGGTTTGTCCCAATGCGCGCTCCAGCGAAGCGTGATCTTATTGCCGATCAGTCCGCCGTTGAATACCTCCACCTTGCGCTCGACCGGCTGTCCGGCGAGTATTGTTGGCAGATTGTATGGCCATTCTATTTTCCCCTGCCCGAGTTCTTTTGGGTCGCCAGGATTCTCCTTAAGTATTCCCAGATCCTGCACTAAGTAAGGATGTAGGCTCCGCTGAATAAAATCAACGATCGGGGAACCCCATCCGTCAATTCCGTCCTTGCGGTCAGGGTGATCCTGGGGTTTCCATGCGTTCAGATCGTGGTTCATACCCTGAAGAAAATTGGGCCAGTAGTTTATCCAGCTCCACCCGGCCATGTAACACCAGTTATTTATGCGAAGAGCACGACAGCCGACGGCGAACTCGCCCATGCTGTTGCGATCCCAGAAATGTTCGCCCATGCCGCGGATGTCTTTGTCGTCGCCGACCTTCTCGTGGATGTTGGTGTAGTGGTCCATGATCCAGGCATGGCCGCCTTGGATGCCGTCCACCCGACCGTTCCCCTGGGAATGCAGCTCAAAGACCAGCGGGCGCGTGTCGTCCGCCTTGCGGATGTCGTCAATGGCGGGGCGCCAGGACCATTTATCCTGCATTTCTCCGCGGGGTTCGCGCACTTCGTTGCTCAGCGAGTAGCGTGCGATACACGGATGATTCCGGCAGGCACGGCCCATGTCGTGGTAGGTCTGCGGCGTGTAGGCCGGATTGTAGCGGCTGAGACCGTTGCCCCAGATCGGCGCTTCGGGAATTAGCATGAAGCCGACCTCGTCAGCCGCATCCATCATATATTCTGTCGGAGGCGAACAAGACAGTCTGTTCATATTAATCCCGACGCGCATGTATCTCTTCCACGACTCCGGAGCACCGGTGCCAGGTCCTGTCGGCGGCAGCCACGCAGGCGAACTGTATGAATCGTAAAAACTGGTCTGACCTTCAGTTGTGCCGTCACTGAAGCCGGTATAGCGCACACCGTTGACTGTATAGTAATACGGCCCTTCAACATGCTCTGCGAATCCGAACCTCGATGAAATGGTATGCCACGATTTCATGTCATCAGAAACCGTGATATTCAAGTAGTGAAGTTGGGGCTGATATTTTTCGCGATACGGGATGTTCGGCCACCAATAGCTTTCGGGACCCATATTCCACGACACTGGCCCGATGGTTGTTTTCAGCGTACTCTTGGGGGGGATGGTAACGGTCGTTGAGGGAATCGACGGATATGTCCAATTGGATTTGTTCCAAGACGACAGAGCCGCGCCAAGCTTAACCTTGTGTTCTTTAGCCGTCGAGTTTTTCAGCCACACATCGCAGGTCAACTGCTTATTGCTTACAGATGTCTTTATGAAGTAATCATCAACATAAACCGCGGGCAGGAATTTCATCTTGATTGAACGTACGATGCCATAGCCGACCTTTGTATTTCCATGCCAGTTGCACCAGTCGTTGGCTTCTTTGCGTGTCGGTTCATCCCCGCCTTCAGGAAAATCGAAACCGACCGCTACCTCAGCCGTCTGCTTCTGACCCGGCATCAAATAATGCCTGCGGTGATATGCCTTCACCTGAAGAACCTGTTCTTTCCCCGGAGTGGCGAGTTCCGTCAACTCCATTTCAAATGGAACTTGGGGGCCATGATGTTCTCCTACCTGCTTCCCGTCGAGGAACACCTCGCAGCCATGCGCCACAGCACCGAAACACAGTTTAACGGCCTGTTCCGGATATATCGCAGGGATTGTGATCTTGCGATCATACATCACGAAGTCTCTCACGTCTTTCATTACCTGAATCTGCGGGGACTGCTGATCCGAGTTCCACCCGCCGCCCGGCACCTTGACAGGTCGCGCTGGACCGTCATCACAGCGCAGCGTCCATGCGGAGTCAGAGGCAAGATCAATTTCCGATGCGACACCGTACATCGCGTCCGCAGCGAAACCTATCGGCAGGACGAGCAGCGAAGTGAAAGCAGAGACAAGTGTGTTTTTCATGGTGGATTCCTTTCGCATGACTACTTTTCCCATTTGTCAGTGCGGAAACAAGGCGCGGGCAGGCCCTCCTTGTTCATGAGGTTCGGATCTGCATCCTGCCGCCAGCCGAAGCGCACGGCAACCGGCTTGGCCACGGCATCGCTCCAGACAAGCACGGTCTTGCCGTCGATTGAGGCCTTGGCTTCGACGAATTTCTTGTCCTCCCCTGCGATGGTGAAAAGATCCAGCGGCTTGCTATCCCGGCTGGCCAGTCCGCTGCCGGTGTAGTCGAATTGTACCCGGATCTTGGCCGGCCCCGGGCCGGTTGTGACTGCCATGGATTTATAAATCGGCCCGGAATAGGCCAGGCCGGTCTTCCCGTAGGTCTTGGCGAGGGCCCAGAGGGCGAGCCGCCTGCCCACCTCCTGTTTGTTAGTAGCGTGGCAATCGGGGTAACTGCTGATATCATGCGTGACCACCATGCCGGTATTGGGAACATCCAGCGTGGCCGTTTGCGCCTCCCACAGGCGCGGTGCCATTTCGACATCGTCGGTGTATTTGGATAGTGCCACTTGAACGAACAGAAAGGGAAATTCGCCCTGTGTCCAGGCCTTGCGCCATTCGGTGATGAGGGTTTTCATCTTGTCGTGATAAGACATGCCGTCTGCGAGATTGGATTCACCCTGATACCAAATCGCGCCGCGGATGCCGTAGGGAATCAACGGGTGAATCATGCCCATCCAGCGGTCACCGGAGGGCGGGGTGAACGGCTCACACGGGCAGCCGCCGGCGCTCGCGGAAATCAGGCCGATGGGGACTTTGAGTTCCTTGTGAAGTTCACGGCCAAAGAAATAGGCACAGGCTGAATACCCGTAATTTTCGCCGCGTTTCACCACAATGTTCTGCGGCGTGCAAACCAGCCATTGGGCGCCGGGGATGTCATCGCCAGGAGTCCGCGGATTTTCGGGCGGCACTTCCATCAACCGGATCTGTGGATAGTCGGCCGCGGCAATCTCTTTTTCATAATTGAGACACGGCTGCTGGCCGGGATGAATGCCAATCGGTTTCCCCGCGTTCGACTGGCCGGAGCAGACCCAGACTTCGCCGATCAGCACATTGGTGAGCGTGAGGGTATTCACACCGGCCACCGTCAGTTGATAGGGACCGCCCGCCGGCAGCTTGGGCAGCTTGACCGACCATTGGCCATTGGCGGCGGCGGTCATGGAAGCCGACGACTTCCCAATGCGGACGGTCACTTGCTCATTGGGATTGGCCCAGCCCCAGATCGGAATCGGCAGGTCGCGCTGGAGCACCATGTTGTCGCCGAGAAGGTGAGGCAGGCGAACCTCTGCCGACGCCGACTGCCGCGATAACAACACGGCCCCAATCCCCCACAACACGATGAATTTTCTTGTCATTGCGATATGCACATTTCATTTTCCATGAGTTCCAGCGAGTCAACGGGGATGGTCATCAAAGCTGCGTCCGCAGCGTGAAGGCGGGTGATGGTCGCAATCATTGCCACTCCAAACGCGAAACATGGTCTGATCCGGGATGTTTTCATGATCTCACAAAAGTCTCTGCGTTGTTCTCATGGTTCTGCTTTTGATGGCTTGGTCCTCTCATCGGGATGCGTTACTTCGGGCCGAAAGCCGTGATGCGCTGGAGCAACAGCCCCCGCGGCGTGTCGTTGATGGTTTCCACCTTGATGAACCTGACCTGGCGGCCAGGCACCTGGGCCCCCGCATCCAGATGGGTCAGCGGCACGGTCCAGATGGCTTCCCAGGACTTGGCGCGCCAGACTTCCTGCCAGGTTTGCCCGTCCTCTGAGATGGACAGGATAAGCCCCTCGGTTCGCCGCTCGTTAGGGCGGTTTTCGATCGTCACGGCATGGACGGTTTTGACGGCACCGAGGTCCACCTTGGCCCACGGGTTTTTCTCATCGCGTGTGTGGAACGCGACGCTCAGTCTTTCGCCGGCGAAAAGCCGCGCATGGTTCCCCGGCTTATCCCAGTCCCCCCCCAGACTGGAACTGATCTCCAGCTTGGCATCGGCGCTGAGGATCGCCCCGAACTCACCCCGATAGTCTTGCGGCGTGCGCAGTTCCCCGATGATGCGTCCGCCTTCCAACGGCTTATCCAGCGTCACCTCAACCACCGTCACCGGCGTGTCCATGTCCTTCTTGGCCAACTGGAGCGACCATTCCCCGGCACTTTGTTTGAACGTGCAGGGCACGCCGGTCAGCGTGCGGGCGGCCAGCACCTTGTTAGGAAGCGGGTCGAAGGCGAGGCCTTCGGTCGGCCACTCATACACGAGCAGATACTTGTCATAGACCGGGTCATCCGTGCGCGGGGTCTGGACGCCGTTGATGTCCCACGGCCGGTTGGCCTTGCGGCCCCAGCCGATCTCCACTCTCCCGATCGAACAGGGCCCCCAGTGGATGAACATGCCGAACTTCGCATCGCGGAACCACTGCATGCGCTCGTCACGCTGTGCCTTGGTCTCGCTCATTTGCGGCACCTTCGACAGATCCGCCGCACGCGCCATGCCCGCTACCAGCAAGACTGACAGACATACCATTGTTGTTTTCTTCATTATTTGTTAGCTATTATCAATTCGTTATTAGAATCATGTCTAATCTGTTTGGGGGGGGCTACCCTAGCGGGCGACTGTGAGCACGATGACCGTGTCTAGAGGGTCCCATGCAACCCCTGCGGGCAGCGTCACCGCCACTCCCGCCGGAGTCTGCTCCAGCTTGGCATTGGCCTTGCCGCCCAACACCTTCGCCTCACGGAAGCTGCAGTCGTTGGCGGGGATGCCCAGTTCGACCCGGTTGCCATCCTTGGGCGGGCGCAGGACGTGGGCATACACCGTCTTGCCATCCGGCGTCTGGGTGGCGCAGCCCCAGGCCGGCTGCTTGTCCGTCGAGGTGGTGACGAAGGCGGTGCTCGGCAATGTGCCGTAGATCGAAGGCCCGTTGCGTTTCATCAGGATCCCCATGGCCTTCATGAGATCGACTGTCCCGGGCGGCCAATCGTTGTTAGACCAGGGGCCTGCGGCCATCACAAAGCCGCCGTTATCCTGCCCTTCAGTAGCCGCCATGGTGACGGTCATGCGGTAGAGGTTCTCGACCGGATACTTCACTTGTTGGCCGCTCGCCCACCAGTCGCCATTGAGGGTGACCGTGTTCTGCAACGAGGTGGTTAGACGGGTTGTCGGATCATTGGTATTGAGCGGTGTCACAATATACTCGCCGCCGAGGAGGTTGGCCGGCGGCAAATCGGCGCGGGTGGCGCACGAATTCAGCCAGATCGCCGCGTCCGGGGTATGCTTGAGCATGATCTTGCGCACGGCGATGCCGTCCGGCCCCGGGCCGTCCTGCCAGTAGCCGGCAATGCGCGTGCCGTAACGGGTGCCGAGTTCATCGATGATCCTGAAATACATCTTGTTCCATTTCTGGTCGGTGCCGCGCCTGCCGGTATCGGCCAGATCGCCCTCCTTGTCGATCCAGATGGCGTCTTTTGTTAGAACACTTTCGGCCCAGCCCGCATCAATGAGTTTTTGCTGCTCGGCGGGGTTGAGGTCGTGGCGGTCGTTGGGATGGACGTAGAGCACCAACCCGAGGCCGCGCTTCTTGCAGGCATCGGCGAGGTCGCCGATGAGATCCCGCTTGCTCACCTTGTCCGGGAAGACCTCGGCCCACACCTTGCTCGGGTAAAGCATGCGGATGCCGGCATGATAGGCGGTGAAGATCAGGTATTCGGCACCCGCCTGCTTGGTGAGTTCGGCGAGTGCCTCGACATCCAGCGTGCTTGCAAACGCATCAACCCCACGGTCTGCCAGGTTCCCGCCCTGAGGCGTGGCCGGGGTCAACCCGCAGACGTAATGGACGAACACGCCGAGCTTGGCGCGTGACAGCGGTGGTTTGCGTGCCCGCACGGATTCTTCCTCCATCGCGGTGTCCTGCGCGAGCGCCACCACGCTGCCAGTGCCGCCAATCACATCGAACTCCTTGTAGCCCACCCCGCCATTCTGCTGCTCGGGAAAGGTGAATTGGATCGCATCCACACCCATCAGGTTGATGCTAGACAGCTTCAAGCACGTGCTTGCATCCGTGGCCTTGTCCTTCTGGGTCGCCGTGATGGCGTCACCGAATTTGCTGGAACCCACCCTGCGGAAGCTGACCGTGTAGTTCTGTGCGGAGCGCCCGGAATTGGTCCAACCTGCATAGGTGTTGATGGCCAGGATGGTGTATCCCGTTTTGTTGACCTTGGTGTCGAGGATGTAGGTGAGCGATCCGCCGGCGATGCAGAGACCTCCATTGGCACCCACACCGCCAAACGTGCCATCCGTGAGCGTTGCCAGGGTGCCATGGGAATTCGCGTTGTTTTCGGCCGTGTTGATGGTCAGCTTGTCGATGGTGGAACTCACCGCGGATTGCAACAGGTCGGTATTCGATACCGGGTAGTAGCTGGCACGACACGACCCCCTGACCGTAGCCGCGGATGCGCTCCCTGCCGCCAGCAAAGCCGACATGACTATCATGATTAGGATATTTCTCATTGTGATTACTTTCTGCTAGTGGGTTTGCCCGTCTGTCTCTCCAGCCACGGCGCAACCTTGTCGGCCCAGCATTTGCCATGTTCGCGCAGGCCCTTGCCGCTGAAATGCACTCCGTCGCGCAGGTCGCCCTTAAGCGCGTCGCTATCAGGTCCTTCCAAGGCGATGCCATCAGTCCACAGGGATTTCTGGGCGTCGCGCATCTCCGGCACGCCGTCACCGCCATGAGAGCTGACCAGCGCAACGAACCACGGCGCGTCCCAGCCGATCGCCTTGCGCGACTCTGTGATGAGTTGTTCGAGATAGACCCGATAGGGTTTGCCGATGAGCGTGCGCTTGGGATCCGGTTGGTCGGCGTCGGACTCGCCCTGGTGCCACAGGACAGCCCGGAACCCCTTGGGTCCTAACTGTTTCATGCGGCCTGTTAGCATGTCAAAAGCCTCGCCCTTGCTCTCCCACTCACCGCTTGCAAGCTGGCGCACCCGGCCCTCGAGCGTCGGCGGATTGGGAAACGTCGCGCCCTTGGGCAGCCACTCGCGCACGCTGGTGGCCCCGATGCCGCAAGCAATGATGCCCACGGGCACCTTGAATTTCGCAGCCATGGCATCGCCAAACGGTGGCTGAAAACTGCCTTGGTCGCCGCTGGCGCCGGGCTGCGGGTCGTTGGCCAACTGCCAGCGTTTTCCATCAGAGGCCGCCACCAGTCCGGTAGTGGTCTTTTGCTGCTCCGCACCGTGATTCGATGCGTTCGACTGTCCGGCGACCACAAAGATGTCGCCCACCCCGACGTGCGCCACGGCCGCTTCACCCAGCACCGCCGGGTCGGCGGCGGATTTGCGGAAGCGTACTTTGAGCGCATACCACCCACCTGCTGGAAGTTTGACAGTGAGTTGGGCGGGCTCGGCGGATGCCTTCAGAGCGTCCAACCTCACCAGCCACCTGCCATCCTTGCCGGTTTCGGCCGTCTTTTCCTGCTGCCCGAATTTGACCGAGACCTTGGTGCCGGGCTTTGCCGTGCCCCACACCAGCACCGGAATGTCGCGCTGCAGCACCATATGATCGCTGAACAGCCCGCTGAGTGACGGGTTATCCTGCGCCCATCCGGCAGAACCCTTCATCATCCATCCCAGCGGGATGCAAAACGAACGACTGATTTTCATATGGTCTCTTGGTTACACGTTTCCGGCATCCGCAGTACAGAAGCTACTCCAGGGAAGGACAGACGACTTTGCCTTCCTTCTGTTCTTCGAGCTTCTCGTAGGAGCCGTAGAAATCGCTGTTGCAGTCCAGCCACAAGGTCAGGCGGTGCAGGTCCTCCTTGCTGAGTTTGAGGCCGTGGTGTCCCTTGACCAGCATCTGGTAGAGCTTGCTGTTGCGGGCGCCGATCTGTCCCGGCTTGCTGTCCGGAACCTCGTCGAAGCACGCATTGTTCCAGAAGAAGGCGAAATTCTTTAGAGAATCGTACGAGGTGAACCATCTGTTGTTTTCACCCTGTGCTCGCGTCAGGTCAGGCGCCTTCTTTCCCTCGGCCTGGCTCTTCTTGTGACATTCCACACAATTCCTCTCCAGCACCGGCTGGACCAGGATGGGATAACTGAAGGGTTTCGAGCCCTGCACGTCGGGCGTCAAGACCGAGGGTGGCCGTCGCAGCGCCGTTGCCGAGTTTTGGCCCATGCTGTAGCCGTTGGTGGGCGAATTGTGGCAACCCAGACAAGTCAGGGTTTCTCCCGGATGCACATACGTGGCACTGCGCATGGACTGCACGGCCACGCCATCGGCATCCAGCGCCTGGAAATAGACCGGCTTGTCCGCCGGCATTTTAAAGAAAGCGCTGCCATCATTTTCAACCGGGACAGTTCCCAAAACCATGCGGGCGCTCTTCTGATCACCGAAACCAATAAACGGCTGGTTGGCGAACGGAGTGGTTTTGGGAAGCAGTTGAATCACGCGCAAGGCGGTGATTTTCGGGAGGTTCGTCATCGGATAGATGCTATCGTAAACGTTGATCAGACCCACCGTGCCGAAATCGGGGATAGTCTTGGGATCCGGCGGCACGAACTTGGTCCCGGGCTTGAGCGGCTTGCCCACGGCGGTCTTGTGGGGGAGCACGGGGGGCACCGGGCGCGCTTTGACGGGAATGGGGTCGAGGCACGAAATCCCGTCATCGCGATATAACAACTCCTTGTTGCCGAAGGCGTCCACCAGATAGATGCCGTAATTGTTGTCAGTTCCGGCGTCCGAGCGGCTGTCCTTGTCATACACACAAAGGAAGAAATGTTCGCTCAACGGATAGGGCGCGGCATAATTTGCAGGCGGGCCATGGGTGCCGATCTCGGCTTCGGGGAACAACTGGTCGGGGGTCAGACGTTTGACCTGCGCCATGGCATTGTCATCGGGCATCAGCGGATCCACCAGGATGATAGAACCATAGGCTTGTCCGTGATGGCAGGCGGCAGTGCCCATATATTTTTGCGATCCGGGGATGGCCCGCATGGAGATTTCAAAGTGCGGCCGCGCGCCCTGATTGGGAGAGAAGTTGCCATTGACGGCTCTGGGGTCGCGGCCGTCAGGCGTGGTGGTCCACGCGTGATGGGCCTGGTTGAACCCGCGATCGACATAGTCCCAGCGCGTATAGACGACCATGCCGTTGTGGTCCACGCTCGGCTGCCATTCATTGGTCTCGTGCGGGCTCATCATGACCATATCACTGCCGTCGGCATTCATGGAATACAGGGTGAAACTGGGAACCGGGCGGCCATGGCAGCGTCCGTAGCCGCCGCGGCGTTCGGAAATGAACATGATTCTTCCGCTAGGCAGGTAACAGGAATCGAACTCGTTCCAAATGCCGTCGGTCAACTGGGTCAGCCCGCTGCCGTCAAGCTTGACGCGGAAAATCTTGTAAGTGTTGTTCTCTGACCCCTGCCCCGAGTAGCGCTTGCGGTCAGCCTCGTTGTCCGCGATTTCGGTGCGGGCAAACAGGACTTCCTTGCCATCAAAACTCAACTCGGGCGCGAGGAAGCCGTCCTTCGAGGTGAACGATTGCCCCTTGTAACGCCCGTTTTCGCAGACCGATTTTTCAAGGACGTTGCGGACCGTCGGCGCGTCGGAAAAGGAGTTTTCCAAGACGAACAGTCCGCCGCCGCGGATCGCGTTGAATCCGAAGTACTGGTCGCACATGTGATTGCCCGTCACTTCCTCGTTGGGACAGAAATGGCGCTTGATAAACAGGATCCGGTGGAAATCCAGCAATGGATTGGCAAAGGCCACCTTGCGGCGCAGTTTGCAGGCCTCGGCTAACAGCTCCCCGCGCTTGGCATTGCCGCTTTCTAACAATCCGGCCTCGGTCTTCAACCCGGCAAGGCGCTGCTCCGCCTGTTTGAGGTCGGGGCAACGCGGCAGGGTCTTGAGATGCGCGATCAATGCGCCCACGCGGCGCAGCACCGTGTCCGCCTCATCCTTGTCTGCGGGATCGGGCAGCGAGTTCTTGTCAAACACCTGGTCCGCCGCAGGCCATCTGTCCGGAGGCGGGTTGTGCGGCCGGCCAAGTTTGGGTGCGCTTGTGGGTGCGGGTGCCTTGTCGCCCTGGTAATCGATCCGGGCGTCCGCCCAGTCGGAATGATCTAAAGTATAGCCGTCGGGCGTGGTATCGACGATCAGATCGAGGAATTTGAGTCCCTTGAGGTCGATGTCGCAGGGTTTGATGTCGCCGCCGCCGGTGAGGACGCCGCTGGACCACAACTTTTTGCCGTCGCCCATCACGATGAATTCGACGCTCCCCTGTTTGCCGACCTCATCATCCACGCCGGCGATGGCCTTGAAGCGAAGCGCCCGGCCGTCGAGCGCGATGCGGAAACTGCCCGGCGGGTGGGTGCCGATGCCCCGCTCGTACACCTTGCCGCGCAAGGTGAGCGGCTTGTTGGCCACGGTTTTTTTGGCTTGGGTCTCGCCCCATCCGGACACCGCCTGACTGAGGTTCATCTCGTCGAGCCAGATGACCTTGTCGTCCGCAGCGCGAAGCGCGGGCACCCCCAGATAAAGGGTTGCCAATGCCGCCATTCCAGTGATCGCTTGCTTGTTCATATATCTAACGGATATGGGTATTTGTTGTTTTCAATTCTTTGCGTTTACTCTAGTTCAACATGCGGCCTTGCTGATGGCAAGGCCGCGCTGATCCGTCACATAAAAATAGCCGATCAGCGGTCGTTCAGCAGGCAGGTTCACCGAAACGGCCTTGCCCTTGATTTCAGCCGGCAGGCTTTTCCAGACACGATCCGGGCCGATGGCGTAGTCAAGCTGGGCGTTGGCCACGGTGCCGGTACCAGTCATCACGGCCGAGGCCTTCTCCCCCGCCACGGTCATGGGGCCGATTTTCAGCAGCGGAGCGCCCATTTTCAGATAGCTGTCGATGAACGCGTCCACCTCGGGGAATGTCCAGATGTGGCCATGGCCCCGGTTGATCTGGATGCAGAGCGTGACCGGCGATTTCACCAGATTGTACGACTTCTGATAGCTCTCCAGCGGATAGGCGAAATCACTGGTGCCGTTCATGAACAGCATGGGGCATTGCGCTTGCCCGAGGTAGCGTGACGGCTCGAAATTCTCGATCCAGCGCATTCTCAGATCGTCAGGCATTTTGGCAAAGTAGTTGTCCACCCAGTGCTTGACCCAGTCGCGAAAGGCTGCGCCGCCGCCGCCATGGGCGAGGACGATTCCCGGCAACGGGCCAGTGCCGGCCGGCTTGCCGTAATAGGCAAACACCCTGGTTGGTTTGACCTTGAAGGTTTCACCCTCATAGTAAACCTCCCGGATCGGCTCTTTGGCCTCGCCCCAGGTGGCGTGAGGCACCTTGGACAAGGCCGCCATGTCCCATGGGCCGTTACTCTCCGCCCTGGCGGTCAATGACAAACCCAACAAAATGCCTGCTGCAAATAGATTCTTATTCATCGGCTTCTTGTTCTATCACAACTGCCAACTAATGACTAATGACTAACGACGACCTGCTCATTCCACCCCGAATACCGTCACTCGCTTGAGCAGCAATTCGCGGGGTGAGCCGTTGCTCGTTTCCAGGCGGATGATGGTCTCGCTCATTTGCGGCACCTTCGAAACATCCCGCCGCCTGCGCCCAGCCCGCCGCCAGCAAAGCCGACATGCCTAACATTCGCATGGTGAAATGATGATGAGGTAAGATCATGGAAGACGGGATTAAGGAGTCACGACATTCTTGTCGTGTCTTTGTTAATGTAAAGTAAAGTTTGGCAAAACATATGGCAATGCAACGTTCCGGATGCGTCGTTTCTTTCAGTTTTTCCGGCGGGATCATGGGCAGTTTCCGGTAAGATGACAATCATGCAAGATGATGAAGAAATACCAGCGGATCTGTAGCGGCGCTCTATGAGCGTCGCTGATTGGATTGCCGCAGGGACACAACCCGCACGGCAAACAGCGACGGTCATAGACCGCCGCTACAGTGCCGCAAGTTGCGGGGCCGCCGGTGCGCACCGGCGACCCCGCGGGGATCCGGAGAAAACCCATTAGCTCCGGAAAGGGGTGGGCTCGCACGCGAGCCGATTGTGAATTCTTGATTTTTGATTTTGAATGTTGGATGAAAGTCAAGGAGGCATCGCAAAGCCACTCTTCAATTCAAAATCCAGCATCCAAAATCCAAACTTTCACATTTCCTCAGTTCTGCGTCACAACCAGGCGGGCGAAGTGAGCGCTGCCGCCCAACTTGGACAGGTCGATGGAGATGGTGGCGGGGGGACCCGCTTGCTCCTCAACGCCTGTGGTGGCAACGTGCCACGCGTCGTTGACACCGAGGTCAGAGGATACTTCAATGGCGTAAGTGACATCACCATTGGTGACGGCGTCGTCACGTTTGGTGAAGCTGAGCACATTGCCTGTTAGAGTCCCGGGCGAACCATTGGTATGGTCTGTCTTGAGATCAGCCAGGGCGTAGATGAGCAGGTTGGAGAGTCCGTCGGGACCCACATAGCCTGCACCGCCTTCGAGCGGCGGCATTTGGGCGGCCGCCCAGATGGTGTAGTTGCTGGCACCGCCAAAATATTTGGTCGTAAGGTAGGCATTCATATCTGCCATTTCGGTCGGATCCAGCGCACGGTTGAACTCAATGATCTCAGCGATGTCGCCGTCGAGGGTTCCTCCGTTGCTACCAGAGCCGACCACCTGGGCACCGCCGGCACTGTACGCACCGCCCGCGACACCTTGACCGGTCCCGTCGATCCACATTTGCCAGGAACCGGACGAACTGGAGATTGCGAAGATGTGCGAGCCGGAGTCAGGCATGGCACAGTAACTATTGATCCGCGACGACCGGAAAGTCGCCGGATAGGACCTGCCATCCCCACTGTAACGGAACCACTCGTCGGCGGGGTTGCCGGCACTCGAGCAGACCAGCGAGTACGCCGCCGTGCCGGTATTGATGGTCGTCACGATGAAAACCGTGGCGGCCGACGGGAACTGGCTCGATAGATCGGCTGTCTTGAATGCGTCTCCGTTAGCCTTGACAAACCGGATGACCGGCTTGCCATTGAGGACGCCGGTCTTGTAAGTGGGTGAACCGCCGGATTTCGTGGCGTTGTTGTCCCACCCGGACGTGTCCGCCCAGGTAGAAACCAGATCACCATCAGTCAAGTCCGTGAGTTGCGACGCATCCAGCCACACCGTGACGCCGGCAGTGACAGGCAGCGCCAGTTGCGGGAGGACCTTGACGGTCACGGTATAGTCCCTGGTGATGACGGGGGCCGAGGACGCAACAACGTACTGCACCGGGCTGGTGAAGTCAAACTGGGCGCCGGAAACAACCGGGTTGCCGTCAACGGTGCACGTTGCCCCGTCGGACAGGGTGAACTCGGGGGTCAGCATCGTCACATCCGTGCCATTCGCCACCGTCCAGATGATGGTCCGGTCGGTCTGGTTAATGACGGCACCGGGACCGAAGCTAAGAATATTCGCTTGAGGGACCAAGGCGCTCTCCGTCAATCTGAAGTTGCTGATGGTTGGGAAAAAGTTATTCCCTGGATCTCTTACCCAAACCTGAACAGATCTGGCGGTGCCCACCGCATCAAGCACCGAACCTGACAGCGTGCCCAAACCGCTGCTCATCGACGTCGAGGTTTTCCAGGGCGAACTGGTGGTGTCCAACACAACTTCAAAATTGCTGTCCAACTTCCCGGGGGTGCCCCAATATCCATTGCCGGATCCAGCGGTAGTAAAGGATGTCTCAACGATGCCTCCATTGTAATTCCTTCTCACGGAACCATTTCCCAGCCAAGTCCCGGAAACCCAAAAGCCGTCAATCAGAGTGGAGGCGTTATAGGCATTATCTGACGAGAAGCCAATGAGGCAGTTGTTCAGGCTGGCGTCGGGATTGTTCAAGGAGAATGAGAGCGTGTAAACATGGCCCTCCACCGGGGTGAAGTCCAGCGTGGTCCTGGGAAACTGTCCCCTGCAAGCAGTGCTGTCGTAGAGCACGGTTCCCGAGGATATCGTGAATAACGCGCTATCCGCCGGCGTCAGGTCCGTACTCGTCGCGGTCAGCCGGTAGCCCACACCAGCCGTGTCGATCGACAGGCCGCTGAAGGTGGCCACGCCGTTCACCGCCGTCACGGTCTTCGTCCCGATCAACGTTCCTGGCCCCCCGCTCGCCGGCGTCAAATTGGTGATCTCGAGTGTGATGGATGCACTACTGTCCGCGATGTTGCCGCTCGCATCCAGCACCTTCACCGTCGGCTGCGTGGCCCAAACCTCCCCGGGCTGCGCGTCACTGGGCGGGGTCGTGACCAGCAGTGCCGCTGCGGCTCCCGCGTTGACGACTTGAGCGGGGCTCAAGGCGACGGAAGTGCTGGTGGCATGGGAGGTGTCGCCTAAATAGATGGCCACGATGTTGTCGTGGGTGCCGACCGCGAGCGCGGAGGTGGTGATGGTGCATGCACCGTCCAAGAGCACTCCGGAGCCAATCAGCCTGCCACTAGCGCCGCCGTCAAAGAGTTCCACAGAGCCGCCGGTCGCAGTGACGGGGTCCACGGCCACATCGAAGCCCAACGAAGCGCCGTAAGCCGAAGGATTGGAAGAGCCTGAGTTGAGGGTCACCGTGGTCGTCGTAGCGGTCAACACGGCAGGTCCGAGGACACTGACCTTGTCCAGGAAGACGCCGTCGTTGTCGCCTTGACCACCTCCGTAATGGTTTCCGAAGGTTATGGTCGCCGTCGTCGTGGTGTCCGGGGTGAACGTGAAGCTGTGCAGCGTCCAGGCAGCGTTTGCAGCGGTCGCCTGAACGATGCTGGCGGCCGGGCCGACAGCAACAGCCACCGGCGATCCGTCGGCACCGCTAACCAACCCATCTGCGACACTCACGGTCGTGTCCATATAGCCTCCACCGCCCCGCCTCATTTCGGAGTAGCTCACGGTGTAGGTATTCCCGGCAGTGACCGCAAAACTCTGTGAGAGGGTGTATATGCCGGTTCCGCCGTAAAAGTTAAAGAGCATCGCGCCGTCTGGGGCGGTCATACCCCAGGCCGCAGCCCTAAAATACCACCCCATGCCCGTAGCGGCGGTCCATCCTGGCAGGTTGGCCGTGTCGCCAGCCGCTATTTGAAGCTGGCCCGAGTCCCCCGGAGCGGGGTCACCCGTCTCAAAGCTGCCGTTCGAGATCATCTGCTGGGCGGAAGCCGGGGTGACGCATAGCGCCATGGCTCCGAGGGCGAGGCATGTTAGCATGCGGCGGAGTGGCTTTGGTGGCTGCATGACGTTGGGGTTGTCATGGCTGGTGGTGGCTGGTGCCGCGGTGCCGGGGAGGCGGAGGCGGAGGCGGGCCAGGATGTTTGCGGTGTTTGTTTTCATGGTGTTGCTTTGTTGGGATTGGACATGTGGAATAAAAGCTGAAATGCTGAACGCGGGGAGAGCGATAGCGAACTTGGGAAAACTGGTGAACCGCGCGGAGCAAGATAGATGGCCTAAGGCCACCCGGAGGGTGCGAGCGGCGGCGAGCATCAACCCGCAACCTGGCATGGCCAACGGCAAATGAAGGGGCGGGTGGCGGTGGCGGGGATGTTTGTTAGACCGGATGGCGGCGTGATGTTTGTTAGAACGTGGGCTTCGGCAACAACATGGGGCCGGACGCAGGACCCGCATTACCCATAAACATGGGTTGTCGCCCGCCGGTCGGATTTACGATTGATGATTTACGATTGATGATTTACGATTGATGATTGATGATTGATGATTGAAATCATGGAAGATGGGAACAGGGAGGGAATTTGGGATTTGTTGAGGGATGGGTTGTGGCGATGGAAGGCCGTTCCGGAGATCCATTGTCAGATGCGTGACATGGGTAATCTGAAGCACCGCCCCGGCGCGGTCAATTATGACATATAACAATCTTATTACGTTTTATCACAAGCCCGGGCATGCCGTGGTTCGCGGTGGCCAGCCGATTTTCAGAGGAGCAGGCCGCAGTCGGAATTCACCCGTCTTGAGGGCCGGGGCCGGTTTCAAGCGCTGTCCCGCGGATCGTGAGGTGACCGGGGTCATGTTCCATCGCAGGAAGACAGGCGTCGCGCCGGTCTTGGCCGACGGGCTTCCAGCCTGTCGTTTGATTGGCGGACAGGCGGGAGGCGCTGTCTGCCCTCACAGGGGCTGGAAGCCTGTTCTCCAATCCGGAAGCGCTAACCCGACAGTATTGGACGAGCCGCCCGTTCCTCCCTTCACATGCGGAGCCCTTGGTCCCGCGCAAACGCATATTGACGGCAAGCCATATTGCCGTATCATATTCCGATGAAAGCCACCATCGACATTCCCGATGCGCTCTACAAGCGGGTGAGGATCCGCGCCATCGAGCGCGGCAAGACTCTCAAGCAGATCGTGCTCGCCTCGCTGGAGCGGGAATTGGAGGCAATGGCATCGAGTGGGCCCACCCAACCGGAGTCGTTTTTTCAGAAGCGCAGGCTGCTGCCGGAGTTCGCCCGTCGTGAGGCCGAGGGCGGCTGCAAGCCGGGCCCGGCGGATCGTGATGTGACCGAGTTGATTTCCCAAGACCGCGATGGCCGCTAAGGTTCCCTACTTTGGCTCTTTGGCCTCGAGGGCCTCAACGTGATCCCCGCAGCACGCTTTCCGCAGCCATGAAACGGAAAACCAAGGTTTCGATTCTGCTGCAGATGTTCCAAAATTTCGATCAGGGGATATTCCGGGGCATCGCGGCTTATGCGAAGGAACACCATGCCTGGTCACTCCTGGTCGAGCAAGAGCAACAGTCGTGGACATCCGTGCTCAGCGAGCCAGGGGTGCGCGGGTTGATCGTCAACCTCGATTCCGATGCCCTCGCCAAGGCCGCACTGCGCCTGCGCCTGCCAATGGTCGGGCTGGGCGGCGGTGGCGGCCACTACAACCCGAAGAGCGGCATTCCCTATGTGGCCACCGACAACGAGGCGATCGGGCGGTTGGCGGCGGAACATCTGCTGGAAACCGGGCTGCGCCATTTCGGCTATTGCGGGTTTACTCCGACCCGGAATTTTTCCTGGACTGCGGTGCGGGAAAAGGCGTTTTGCGTGCGCCTGGCGGCAAGTGGTTTTGAGTGCCGGGTGTTTCACGGGACGAGTGGGTTGGGCACCCATGCGGTCACCACACAGCGGGAAATCGCCGCCTGGCTGCACGCGCTGCCCAAGCCGGTGGGCATCATGGGCTGCTACGATTGGCGGGCACGCCATGTGCTGGAAGCCTGCCACAACTCCGGCCTGCGCATCCCGGATGATGTCGCCCTCATCGGGGTGGACAATGACCTGATGCTCTGCGATCTAACAGACCCGCCGCTGACCAGCATCGAGCAAGGCCGTTTCGCGATCGGCCATACGGCGGCCTCCGTGCTCGAGCAGTTGCTCAAAGGCAGGCAGCCGGAGCGCTTGTTGCACGTCATCCCGCCCTTGGGTGTGGTCACCCGCCAATCCACCAATTTGATCGCCACCAGCGATGCGGAGATTGCCAGGGTCCTGCGGCTGATCCGGGACCAGGCCTGCGCCGGTCTAACAGCCGATGCGCTCGCCAGCAAAATGCGCATCTCCCGCACCACGCTCGACAACCGCCTGAAAGCCGCCATCGGGCGCACAGCGGACCTGGAAATCCGCCGGGTGCGCGTGGCGATGGCGGAGAACCTGCTCATCCACACCACGCTGCCGTTGCGCGACATCGCCGCCCAGGCGGGGTTTGCTACCGAGCAGTATCTCTGCGAAGTCTGGAAACGCGAAAAAGCCTCGACCCCCGGGCAATTCCGCGCCGCCCGCAGCCGGTGAAGGGAATACCAGCATCAGCAATGCCAGCCGACGATTCATCTTCATTTCGCCTCCACGATCTCGACCTGATGGCCCTGCATGACCAACTGCGGCAAACGAAGTTCTAACCAGCCGGTCAGGTTGCTGCCGAAATCCAACTCCCAGTTGTTAGCGCTCTTAGCGGTGCAGGCCACCACAGGGATGATTTTGTTGATTCTGCTAGGTGGGCACGCCTACGCCGTGACCACTCCCTCAGGTGCGGCGACCTCAACGACCGGCAGCCAGTCGCCGGTCGTGCATCCGACCTCGTTCCAGCCCGCAATGTCCTTGCGGGCGTCAATGGTTTCGCCGCCCATGTTGTTCCACTCCCATGGGCCACGCAAGGCATGGGTGCTAGTCATGCTGGTCCAGGCGCGGTCCGTGCCCACCACCACGCGTTGTCCGGCAACGGACAAGTCGGGCTCGATCCGGCCGACCGCCCCGTCCTTGGCCCAGCCTCTGTCCAGCCACAGCCCCACACAGTTAGGGCCGGTTCGCAGCAACTTGCCAATATCATAGGTGGTGTAGAGCGAACGCTTCTTGGCTTGCGACACCGCAGGGGCGAGCACATCGTCGCTCACTTTCTTCCCGTTCACATACAATTCGTAATAGCCCTTCACATTCACATAGGCCAGTGCACGTGCGGGTATGGCTGTTAGATTAAACTCCTTGCGCAGCCAGACTGCGGGCGAGTTCTCCACCCCCCCCCTGGCTTGACCCACTTCGCCTGCCAATCATCAGGCTTCAACCAACCCATCGACCACCCGGTCGGCTCACTCCAGGCCGACGGCTTGCAATTGCGTTTGTCTTCGTCATGTTGTGCATTCCTTTCCTTTACATACGCAAGACATCGACTTCAAAGAGGGACCACACCTGTTTTTTCGTCCCGGTCTGCTCGATCTTGATGTAGCGCCCGGTTTTCGTCGGGAACGTGGCCGTGGTGATTCCCCACCTCTCCCCGGTTACCGTTGCAACCGGGGTTCCCCAGTTGGCCGTGTCGTCGGACACATAGATGGCATACCCTGCAGGAGTGTCATAAATCGCCCAGACCGTATCCATGACGATTTTGTTGAAGCTCTGGCGCTGCTTCATATCAATGACCCTGTAAATCGGGCGTTATAGGGCAACTGGCAGACAAGCTTCCATGGATTCGCTTCCGAATGCGGCAGATCCTTTGACGTATAGACATACTCCCGCAGTTCAAAGTCTTGAGACCCTTGGAGTTTATAGGTCGCCTTGATGATTGCAAGGGGCTTGTCAGCCGAGCCCTTGATTTCAAGGACTCCCCCCTCGCCCACAACCTTCCTATCGACCTCATTGGCAAGCCTGAACTCGACAACGAGTTCCTTTGCATCCCCCGTCTGCGGATTACCAAAAGTTTCGCTGCTTGCAGCAATCGAAAGCGCATTATCCTTCACCGCCTCCCTGACCTTGGCCGTAACATCAATCGGATGCGCAATCGCATCGGACCACACCGCCAGCAGGCCTAACATCAACATGCCTGTTCTTTTCATAATATTATATTTCACGGTGTCACGCTGAGATTGTCGAGGCAGTTGGGGTCGGAACTGGACCGGATGCTCGTTGATTCGGGATCAGTCATGATTGTTGGATCAGCGGTTTTTCCATTGGAATGCCCGGCTCAGCGCGTCGAACCATCTTGCCGCATGCTTTTCGAGACCTTTCTGATTGAAGTGCACGCCGTCATGCCGGTATTCCTGGCCTAGCAGGTCATCAGTGACCGGCCCCTGGAAGCAAATCCTTTTGGTCCAGAGCAATTGTTGTCCCTTGGCCACCGCTGCTTGTTCCGGGGCCTGCGATCCCGGATGGAAGGATGCTTTTGCCACCAACCACGGCAACGGATAGCCGGCATCCTGGTTGAGCGCCTCGACGATGGTCTTGATGCGCTCACAGTAGGTCCCGGCGGAGGTCTTGACCAGGGTGTCGGATTCCCCTTGATGCCAGAGCACGGCCCGGACCCCGTCTTTGCCGAAGGCCCGCACACAGGATGATAGATTCTTGTAGAGTTCGGTATCCGGCGGGAGCCAGGCCGCGACTTCGGTCCAGTTCAAGGAGGCGGAGCGGAAACAGACGGGAACCTGATGCGACGCCGCAATGCGGTCACCTAACAAGGCCCACGGACTGCCGCCGCCGCCACAGCCGCCGGGAATCGGATCCTGCGCAGGCACAAAGCCCTTGCCATCATAATAGACCACGCGTTCGTCCTTGGCCTTTTGCTGCGGGTTGCCGAAGTTGGCGGAGTTGGACTGCCCGGCCGTGACAAACACCTCCCCGACGCCCACCTTGTCCACTGCCTGCTCCGCCGTCATCCGGCTGCCCGTCCGCACGCGGACCGTCAGTTGATACCAACCGCCTGCCGCCAAGGTGAGGCGGCCGGTGAATTTTCCTGAAACCTGCGGCCCTTGCGGCGTGATGGCGACCCATTTCACGGGCGTGCCACGTTTAGCGCCAGGTGCCAGGTCGGCCATGGCTTCGATCACGTCGGCATTTTCACTGATGGTTCCTTCTACCAGGATGGACGCCAGGTCCGTCCTGCCGCGCTGGAACACCTGGCAGGAAACGGGAGAGGTCAGGGTCAGGGTTGCTGTCTTTTCTTCAGCTCTAGCAATTCCGGATAATCCGAGGTAGGTCATAAGCCCCAGCATCGCTGCCGTTCTTATCAGCGCTCGTTGCGTCATTAAGAGCCGATCAAACGAATCGGGGGCGCCGACATTTGATTGGCGATTGATGAGGGGTCCGGACGGCGGGGAGCACAGCCGTCTCGGCTGTGAGGGCAGACCGGCGTCCTCGCCTGCGGCTGCTTTGCCGCATGACATGCGGCAATTCCAGATGATCTTTCCAACAGGCGGGACGCCCGTTGTCCCTGACAGCCGAAACGGCTGTCCTCCGTGTGTTTGTGGTTTGTCCATCGTGTTCATATATCTTTAAACGTCGGCAATCGACAATTTGCGGTTTGATGGGAATTTTGGGACTATTTGCCCAGCATGTTGACCACATCCTTGGCACGCGCTTCCGGGGTGACGGCGAGGCGCTCCAATTTGCCCGCCTTGAGCACACCCGCCACGGTAGTGCGGTTGGGCGCGTGGAGTTTGAACTCGCAATCCCAGTCCTTGGGCCAGGCGGGGAAGAGCAGGATTTTTTGGTCCACGATTTGCATGAGCATGTCCTGCAAGCCGACCATGGCGCAGCCGCCGTGGTCGAAATCCGGCCGCTGGCAGAAGCCGTGCGTGTCATAAAACGCCGGGTAGCGCAGGCCGGATTGGCCTCCCTTTTCATGGTAGGGCCAGAGGAGTTTGCCCAGGGCAAGCTCGCGGGCTTCTTCCGCTAGACCGAGGTCGGCGGTATAAATGAGGCTTTGATACCAGCAGAAGTTGCGTTTCTGGCGCGGATGATCGAAACTGAATTCCCAGGTGTCGCGTGCCAGTTGGAGGCCCGGCTTGCCGACGCCGTAGATGTGGAACGGGAAGACAGGATACAACTCCGGCAGTTCGATGTTATCCCAAGTCGATGCCGATTTCCACGATTCGGCAGGGGCCAGGGTCTGATGCCCGCGCCGCTCGCGGGTGGGCAGCGGTGGCAAAGTCTTGCGGAACGCCTCGCAGAACGCGCGCTGTTCGGCGGTCAGCACATTCGCCGGCAAGTCCAGCAGGGTCTTGCTCAGCTCCATCAGCCCGGAGATGGTGCAAGTGTCATTGCGCGTTTCCTGATACATCTCGATGGCATTGCCGGGGAAGATGACCAGGCGGCCCTGGTCATCGAGTTCCTTGCCCGTGAGTTTTTTCGTTTGCGCCCGATAGAACTGGTCATGGTATTTCAGATAGCCCAGCGCGATCGGCAGGTAGGGCCGGACATCGGTCCCGCCATAACTTCCCGCGTCCAGCATCATGATGGCGAACTCCATGCCGCTGACCTTGTGGTAGGTGAGGTGTCCGGGTCCGCCGTGGCCTTCGGGGTTGGGCGCCCAGTCCGCACCATAGATGCCCATGCCCTCGTTGAATGCCAGGCCATCCACTTTCCAGAAATGTTTGGCCCAGGCGGTTTGGAGATCGGTGCTGCGCCGGTAATACTCCAAGCCCACTTTGAGCAGATCATAGTCGCCGCTCTTGAGCATCGGCCAATAGACGAGCCGCTGGTTCTGCGCCATGAACTGGCAGTCAAACCAGTTGCGCGTGTCCGGGTTGGGCTCGCAGGTGAAAGGACCGCCATTGAACAAGGTCGGAAACTCGCCGGTCCGGTTGCTGGCTAACAGCGCACGGAACAACTGATAGTTGCGCCCCGTCTGCCAGGCCGGATCGTCCGGCCCCTTGCCCGGATTGATCACGATGCGGCTGCGGTCCCAGAACCCCTGCCACCAGGCCGCGCTCGTCTCCCAATCCGCCTGGGTGCTCGCACGCTTGGCGGCCTCGAGTTTTTTCACCTGCGCCTGCCATTCTTCGAGCGCGGAATCCTGGGCGATGCGCAGCGACGCGTGCAGGTCGAATGTCTTGAGCGGCTTGGCGGATTTCAATTTCACCGACTTGAACTCCCTGCCGTCATAGGTCCCCTGCCCGGTGCCATCGGCCACAAAGCCCGCGCCCGAAAGCCGCCCGCCCATGGTTCTGTTAGCCATCGGGTTGGGCAGCAACTCGGCGATCTCCTTGAGATTGAACCGGCGGATATACTCGATGCGACCCTCGTCGATGGCCGGGCTGCGTTCCCACCACTCGATAGAGTCCCCGTCGATGCGGCCCTCCCTCACCAAGGGTCCGTAAGTCTGGCCTGCGTTGTGGGGTGCCATGGCCAATCCGGTCGGGTATTCGACTGCCACCGCAGCCTCCAGCGGACTATCAGATTGGCCTTCGAGGTGCACCACGGGTTGCATGGCATCGATCCAGACGCGCAATTTGACGGCTTGGCCATCGGCGGTTTTCCCGCTCAGCACGATCGAGTTGCTGGCCAGGTCCAATTGCTGGCGGAACTCCCTGGCCCATGCCACCGGCGTGAACTTCAAGCGCAAGCGGCCGAGCTTGGTTTGCATCTGAGTGTTGAATCCCGGTCCCCGGTAGCTCCAGGAATCCGGGCTGCCGAAGTAGATCAGCAATTCGTCCTTCTCCACCCAGACGTTGAGGCCGATGTTGCCGCCCCCGATCGGCATCGAACCCCGCGCATCCGCGCTCTGGCTGTCCCAGACGATGTTATAGGAGTCGAGCCAGGCCTGGTCGGCCGCCGCGAGGAGATGGCCCGCACCTAACAGAAGCGGTGTGGCAATGGGGATTAGGTATTTCTTCATGTGTTCTTTCAACGTGCGTGGATGCTTCGCTTCTTTCAAATTTCCCGGCAGAATCGGTGGCTGGATTTGGCAAAACGATGGAAGAATGGCTAACGGAATTGTAGCGGCGCTCTATGGGCGTCGCTGGTTTGTTTGCGTTAGGTAGTCCGTTGGGTGCGGTAGTGGCCGTTGGATTCGGCATGGAGGTCTTTTGAGTGAAGATCAGTTGTTCGGATGTTCATGGGTTTGGAAATCTCGGATAGGGCTGAATGGCTTTGAATCTCATTGGCCCGATGCCAGGGACGAACAACAGATCAGTCGCCTTGAGATAGGGCCGACTTTCGATGATCCGATTGGCGAATTCCTCACCGATGCCCGGCAGCTTCACAACCAGTGGAAGGGGATACCGACGAGTTTCTCGCTGTAGAGACGGGTCGTGCAGTCGTTGTTCACCACCACTCCCAGCCGTGCCTTGTGATCGACCACGAAGTCCCCCAGCGAGCGCAGATCGTGGGGCCACACGTTGGATGGATGCTTGATTTCGACGGGAACCAGGCCGAAATCACCTTCAATCACCAGGTCCGCCTCCGCCCCGCCGCCGGTGCGGTGATGGGAATACTGGTGAGGCATGCCCCACGCGTTCAACTGCCGCAGAATCTCTTCGACCACCATGCCTTCCCACGATGCCCCCATCTGCGGATGGCTCAGCAAGGGTTTCGGGTCCGGGATCCGCAACTGGGAATGCAGCAAGCCGCTGTCGCGCAAACAGCCCTTCGGGTGTTTGACCACCCGCTTCACGGCGTCGCGGGTGAACGCTGGAACGCGCCGCCAAACAAAGGTCCCGTGCGCGATCTCGAAGTAATCCCGCACCGTAGGTTGCGACACCTGGAGCGCCCGCGCCACTTCCGCATGGTTCAGCACCTTGCCGGACAGACCGCCCAGCATCCCGACGAATCGCCGATAGCGCAACTCGTCGAGTCCCGGCAACAAGCGCCTGACGTCGCGGTACACGTAGGCCTGGAGATACTGCTCGACCCATAGCCTTGTATAACAAAACCATCGGTTTCGTTTTGCAAGGCAAATTTTGAGTTACACCGCCCTTTGCAACCGGTCGAAAGCGGGCGAGATCGGTGCTGATGAGCCGGCCATGGGCGGACTCCCTGAGCGCTTCATACCGCCGGTCCGCTGCCGCCGGGTCGCGCAGCAGTCGCATCATCGCCTTCCAGACCTTGAGCTGGGCCGGGGTGAATTGCGGATCGGGAGTGGTTGGCAGGTCCATTGACGGTGAATTGGTTCCAGGCGATTCTAACTCAGTCTCGCGCCGGATGGCAACACGCGGGATCGGCCGGTGGCGGGTCGAGGCGGGTTTGGTAGGGCCGGCACCCTGATGCACAAGCAACCCGAGTCTTTTGAAAATTTCACTTTAGAGGAATTTCACTTGCACGATGGATGCCGCCGCGTATTCTTCCCGCAGGCAATCAATGAACGCCCCGGCGTTCAAGCCACGGTCTATCGGGCCGCCGGACGGTAAGCAAAGACGAAAGCCAATGCGACTCCGCTCCCAAGGCCCTTACATTTGGAGTGGCACATCCGTAGTGGATGTGCCACTTTTCTTTGCATGTGGTGCGCCTCCCGATCATTCTTCCAGTCTGCCGATCCGTCTGCGGCCTTCATGGCGTGCCGGTGGCATGAACTGTTTGACGAGTTCACCCCGGATACATTTCACCCCAAACTCTTCAGCCTTCCGAGTCTGGTAACTCAAGAGTGGGGAGTTCTCCGGCTCATGATTCGCTGGAATGAAGCCCGAGGCGGGTCTTGAGCTGGGAGAGTTTTAGCGCCGCATCGGCCCATTGGTCAACCAGTTTGCGGAAGCGCTTGAAATTCGCCACCTC
>JAPLUI010000133.1 GCA_026397725.1 Verrucomicrobiota bacterium
AGGCAACACGCATGCGCCGGGCGGAGTGGGCGCGGTGAACCCCCAGCACTTCGACGGCAACCTGACTTACGCCGCCGGCTCGATCTTCGAGTGGGATCTGAATGCGAGCGGGGACAACATGGCGGGCATGGCCTATGACATGGTGGGCGCGGGTGGTGCGATCACCGTCGATACCGAGAACACTACCTTCAAGATCGTCTTCGGGGATAAGGTCGATATGACCGATGACTTCTGGAGCGCGCCCTACGTCACCCACACCTGGGCGATGACCTCGATCTTTAACAAGGCGTTCGTCGGAACCAGCGGCTTCACCACCGTGGCAACCAGCCGCGACGTGAGCCAATACGGCAGCTTCACGATCTCCGGCACGAGCTTGGTGTACGCCGCAGTCCCCGAGCCCACCAGCGCGCTGGCCGGGTTGTTGTTAGGTGCCGGCTTGTTGCGGCGGCGGCGGCAGGGCGTGGAGGCCTCGCCGCAGTTGGAAACCCGGCAGGGCGTGGCGGCCTCGCCGCGCCGTGATGGTTCACCCTGCGGGTGAGCTGCCATCGCTTTGAAGAGCAACGCGAACGTTCAACGTTCAACATTCAACATTCAACTTCCAACATTCAATGATCAAGTAGGACCAAGAATTGTCACAGCCGCGGCCATTCTTATACTTGATGACGGACCGGACGATGGTCCGGCCGCAGCGAGCGCCCTGATTTGTCATGCGTGGCAGCAAGGTGCCGAGGGGTCCATTTGGCGGATTTTGGTGGGGTCACGGGGATTGCGGCCTCGCAGGGCAAAATATGCTGAGCAATTGCCAGCAAATGGCTAGACTCCGCCGTCGTGGGTGCGTATTTTACCCGCCGAGATTCCATGAACCGTTCCCTATCAATACCAGCCCGGGCTCACGCAGCGAGCCGAGTCCCACCTCGGGCGCTCCGCGCCACCCGGGGGTGGAGAAGGGATGTTTCGTCGGCAATGTTCACCCCCGGTCGGCGATACCCGCTGGCCGGCGCAAGCTCCCAATCATTCCCCCCTTAGCCCCCATGTTTGCACAGGAAATCAAGGCCAGGACCGCCGCCCGCTTCATACAGCAGGCCGCCGGCGACAAGCGTTACAAAATCCTTGAGGTGCATATCAAGAAATTCCAGCACCGGCAGGACGCGTTGATCGAGATCCTGCACAAGGCCCAGGAACTCTTCGGCTACCTCGAGGACAACGTGCTCCGTTACCTCTCCTGGCAGCTCAAACTGCCCGCAAGCCGCGTCTTTGGCGTCGCCACCTTCTATCATTTTTTCACGCTCAAGCCGCAGGGCGAGCACACCTGTGTCGTCTGCCTCGGTACCGCCTGCTATGTGAAGGGCGCCAACGAGGTGCTCGCCGCAGTTGAGCAGCGGGCGGGCATCAAGACCGGTGAAACGACGCCCGACCACAAGCTCTCGCTCCTCACCGCACGCTGCATTGGCGCGTGCGGCATCGCTCCGGCCGTCGTGTACAACGGCACGGTCACCCCACGCCAGACGCCGGAGAGCGCGTTGGCCCAAATCAACCAGTGGCTGGTACCATAATGATGCTCAACAACCTGCAACAAATCAAGGAAGCGGAACTCGCCGCGCGAAAGAACATCGTCTTGCGCTGCTGTCTGGCCGCCAGTTGCACTTCGTCGGATTCCTTGGGCGTGATGAAGCGCTTGGAACATGCCGTCGCCGAGGCCGGCTTGCAGAACACAGTCGAGGTGCGCGGCGTGGGCTGCATGAGACTCTGCTGCGAAGGCCCGCTGGTGCAGGCCGACCCGCAGCACACCCTCTACGTCAAAGTCACCGCGGAGAACGCGCCCGCCATTATCGCCGCGCTCCAGGGCGGCAGCAGCGCCCTGGAACAGGTGGACCCCAACTCACCTTTCTTCACGATGCAGCAATCCATCGTGCTCGCCAACTGCGGGGTGATCGATCCCGAGCGCATCGAGGCCTACATCGCGGCGGACGGCTATCTGGCGCTGCACGAGGTGCTGGCCGAGATGGAGCCCAAGCAGGTGGTGGAGACCATCGTCAAGAGCGGGCTGCGGGGCCGTGGCGGCGCGGGCTTTCCGACCGGACTCAAATGGGGTACGGTGGCAAAATCCCCCGGGATCAAGAAATACATCATTTGCAACGCCGACGAGGGCGACCCGGGCGCGTTCATGGACCGCAGCGTGCTGGAGAGTGATCCGCACAGCATGCTCGAGGGCATGGCCATTGCCGCCTACGCCGTCGGGGCGGAGCATGGCTTCATCTATGTGCGTGCCGAGTATCCGCTCGCCATCAGCCGCTTGCAGATGGCCATCCGGCAGGCGAAACAAATGGGCCTGCTGGGCAGCGGGATTTTCGAGTCCTCGTTCAACTTCAACATCGACATCCGCATCGGTGCCGGGGCCTTTGTCTGCGGCGAGGAGACGGCCCTGATGGCCTCGGTCGAGGGCAAGCGGGGCACCCCGCGCCCGCGCCCGCCGTTTCCCGCCGAGCGCGGCCTGTGGGACTGCCCGACCCTCATCAACAATGTCGAGACCTTTGCCAACATCGCGCCCATCATGCGCCGGGGAGCGGACTGGTTTGCCGGCATTGGCACGGAGAAAAGCAAGGGCACCAAGGTCTTCGCCCTGGCCGGCAAGATCCAGAACACCGGCCTGATCGAGGTGCCGATGGGCACCCCGCTCCGCACCATCGTCGAGCAGATGGGCGGCGGCGCGCCCGACGGTGGCACGATCAAGGCCGTGCAAACCGGCGGCCCCTCAGGCGGTTGCATTCCCGCCGGACACCTCGACATCCCGGTGGACTACGAATCACTGACCACGCTCGGCTCCATCATGGGCTCGGGCGGAATGATCGTGATGGATGAGACCACGCGCATGGTGGATGTGGCGCGGTTTTTCATGGAGTTCTGCATGGATGAGTCGTGCGGCAAGTGCATTCCCTGCCGCGCCGGCACCGTGCAGATGCACCACCTGCTGGAGAAAATCCTGGCCCGCCAGGCCACCGCCCGCGACCTCGCGTGCCTCGAGGAACTTTGCGACATGGTTAGACACACCAGCCTCTGCGGCCTCGGCCAGACCGCGCCCAATCCCGTGCTCAGCACGCTGCGTTTCTTCCGCCACGAATACGAGGAGTTGCTGCAAGCCGATCCCCATGGCCCGCCGGACCCTGCCACCAAGACCCCGCAATTGGCGGCGACTGAATAACCACCCACCACGCTTATGGCTGCGAAGACCCTTACCATCGACGGCACGCAAATCAGCGCCGAGAACCACACCACCATCCTGCAGGCCGCCACGGAGGCGGGCATGCAGATTCCCACCCTCTGCCATCTCGAGGGCGTGTACGACATCGGGGCGTGCCGCCTTTGCATCGTCGAGGTCAAAGGCACCCCCAGGCTCGTGCCGGCCTGCACCACCCGGATTTACGAGGGCATGGAGGTCACGACCAACAGCGAGCGGCTGCAGAACTACCGCCGCATGACCATCGAACTGCTCTTCGCCGAGCGCAATCACGTCTGCTGCGTTTGCGTGTCCAACGGCAATTGCGAACTGCAGACCCTGGCCTACAGCCTCGGCATGGATCATGTGCGTTATGACTACTGCTTCCCGCGCTGGGGTGTCGATGCGACGCACCGGTTCCTCGGCATGGACCATTCCCGCTGCATCCTCTGCACCCGTTGTGTGCGCACCTGCTGGCACATCGAGGGTGCCGGGACCAAGAACATCGCCGGCCGCGGTGGCAAATCAATGATCATCACCGACCTCAACGAACCGTGGGGAGACTCCGACTCTTGCACCTCCTGTGCCAAATGTGTGCTCTCCTGCCCCACCGGGGCGCTGTTTCATAAAGGTGCCACGGCCACCGAGATGGAACGTGACCGCTCGAAGCTCGAATACATCGTCAACGCCCGGGAGAAACAACAATGGATCGTTTGAAAGTAGCTACTGTCTGGTTTGGCGGCTGTTCCGGTTGTCACATGTCCTTCCTCGACCTCGACGAGTTCCTCATCGAACTCGCCGGCAAGATCGACCTCGTCTATAGCCCGATCATCGATTGCAAGGAATACCCGGAGCACGTCGATATCTGTCTGATCGAGGGTGCGATCTGCAATGAGGATAATCTCGAGTTGTTGCACAAAATCCGCTTGCGGACCAAGGTTCTGGTGTCCTTCGGCGACTGTGCGGTGACCGGCAACGTCCCCGCGATGCGCAACCAGTTTGGCCCCGCCAACGTGGCGAACGTCCTCCAGTGCGCCTACCTCGACCACGCGCAGGACAACCCGCGCGTGCCGGTGGCCGCTGGCATCGTGCCGCTGCTGCTCACCCGCGTGATGCCCGTTCACGAGGTCGTGGCGGTGGAGCATTACCTGCCCGGTTGCCCGCCTCCGGCCGAGCATATCAAGGCCCTGCTGGTCCAGGTGCTCGCCGGCACCACCCCCGCACTCACGGGCCTGCAACTCAAATTCGGCTGACCCCCGCGCCGCCTCATGTTATTGGAAAACCGCGCCGTCCCTCGTCCTGCTTCCGCTTCGTTCAGAATTCAGGAATTAAGATTTAATCATTAAGAATTAGTGCTTGCTCCCATGTCCAAACGCATTGTCATCGACCCCGTCACCCGCATCGAGGGCCACGCGAAAATCAGCGTCTTCGTGGACGCCGCCGGCAACGTGTCCGACGCCGAGTTCCATGTGGTGGAGTTCCGCGGCTTCGAGAAATTCTGCGAGGGTCGGCCCTACACGGAAATGCCCGGCATCACGCAGCGCATCTGCGGCATCTGTCCGGTAAGCCACATGCTCGCTTCCGCCAAGGCCGGCGACGCGATCATGGCGGTGGCCATCCCGGAAGCCGCCGACAAGCTGCGCCGCCTCATGAACCTCGGCCAGTTGGTGCAAAGCCATGCGTTGAGCTTCTTCCATCTGAGCGCGCCGGATTTCCTGCTAGGCTGGGATTCCCCTCCGGCCCAGCGCAACGTGTTCGGGCTGATCGCCTCCCACACCGACCTCGCCCGCGCCGGCATCCGCTTGCGGCAGTTCGGTCAGGAAATCATCGAGGTGCTCGGGGGCAAGAAAATCCACCCCGCGTGGGCCGTGCCCGGTGGCGTGCGCAGCCCGCTGACCCAGGAGGGAGCCGAGAGGATTCGCGCGTGGCTACCTGAAGCCTTCGCCACTACCCGCACCGCGCTCGACCTGTTCAAACGAGTGCTCACCACCCACCAGCGCGAAATCCATCTCTACGGCAATTTCCCCTCGCTCTTCATGGGCTTGGTCACCCCCGAGGGCGGCTGGGAGCACCATGGCGGACGGCTGCGCTTCACCGATAGCAGCGGCAGCATCATCGCCGACCAGATTGATCCCAAGGATTATCTGAGTGTCATCGGCGAGCAGGTGCAGGACAGTTCCTATCTCAAGTCGCCCTACTATCTGCCGCTCGGTCCGGTTGACGGCGTTTACCGTGTCGGCCCGCTGGCGCGGCTCAATCTCTGCTCGCACATGGGCGTGCCACAAGCCGACGCCGAGCTGAGAAACTTCAAGACCTTCGGCCATGGTGCGGTCACCTCCTCGTTTCTCTATCACTACGCCCGGCTCATCGAGATTCTCGCCTCGCTCGAAACCATCGAACTCGCCCTAACCGACGCGGATTTGTTCAGCCCGGACCTGCGTGCCGACGCCGGCATCAACAGTCTGCATGGGGTGGGCGCGAGTGAGGCCCCGCGTGGCACGCTCTTCCATGATTACACGGTGGACCGCAACGGTCTGCTCCAGAAGGTGAATCTCATCGTCGCCACCGGCCAGAACAATCTCGCGATGAACCGCACGGTCGCCCAGATCGCCCGGCACTTCGCCCGCGGGCCGGAGATCACCGAGCCCATGCTCAATCGCATCGAGCACGGCATCCGCTGCTTCGATCCCTGCCTCAGTTGCTCGACCCATGCCGTCGGCCGGATGGCGCTCCAGGTGCGCATGCTTGCCCCGGATGGCCAGGTGCTGCATGAGATGAGGCGCGACTGAACCGTTGGTCCGTGCTCCGTTGAGCTTGTGGCACCGCCAGCTTCAGTCCGGATCACCGACAACCGCCTCGCCCTCGCCCTCCGCCCCTCGCCACCGTCATGTGTTCAGCTCCCCCCGGTCCGGCCATGCTGTTAGTCATTGGTTATGGCAACACCCTGCGGCAGGACGATCAGGCGGGCCCAGTCACCGTGGAGAGAATCGAATCCCAGATGCTGCCCGGCGTACACACGCTGGTTTGCCCGCAACTTTCGCCGGAGTATGCCGAGGCCTTGGCGGGTGCCCGGGCCGTCGTGTTTGTCGATGCGCAGGCCGGCCCGACCCGCACGGTCACGCTCCGGCGGGTCCTGCCGGGTGAGTTCCCGCAGGTGACCACGCACGCCGTCGAGCCGCACACGTTGCTGGCGCTTGCCCGCGATGTTTACGGACGGGTGCCGCCGGGGTGGCTTCTAACGATTCCAGCGGAACGCTTCGGATTCGGCACCGAGATCTCGCCGCTCACCCGCCGGGGCATCAATGTGGCGGTGGCCAAGGTGGTCAAGTTGGCAGGAACCGGGTACTTTGAACTGCGGTGAAGCGCTCTTGTTAAGCGCTCTTAAGCGCTCTTGTTGCGATGGGGACTGGTGCAATCGCGCAAAGTTTGATCGAATTCGCGAATCATCCGCGCATGGGTTTTCGGGTGACAGCAGTGCCGATGCGGGGTCATGTCTTGCTCTTACTTGATCATTGAATGTTGGAAGTTGAATGTTGAATGTTGAATGTTGAATGTTGAAATCTTCGGCGTGAAGAATGGGGTAGGCGCAGCTCTCCCGGTTTAGCCACAGCGCTGTGGCTAAGTCCCGGCGCTCGCTGCGGCCCAAACATCTTCCGGGTCGTCACCAGGATTCGGCGTTCCCGTTCTCAGCATCAGAACCCGGTGGGCGGGTGTGGCACCGGGAGTAACGTGGGCGCGATAGGGAGCCACCACAT
>JAPLUI010000046.1:0-10004 GCA_026397725.1 Verrucomicrobiota bacterium
GCGCCCTGGCCAGTGCCGTCACCTCGCGGTGCAGCAGGGCGGTTCTGACCACTCTGCCCTTGCGCGGCAGCGGCTCGATCCACGCCCGCAGGTTGTCGGTGATCGGGATGATCCGGCGTGACGCGGTCTTCGCCTGACTGGCCCGCAGCTCGATATGGCCGCGTTCAAGATCCACGGCGGACCAGTCGAGTCGGTTGAGTTCGGCCATGCGGATGCCGGAGAACGCCCCGATGGCGAGGATGGGCACCAGATGGGCTGGGGCGGCATGCAGGATTTTCGCCATTTCCTTCGGGCTGAACTCCGCCACGTCGTCATTCTTGACTTTCACCTTCTTGATCTGCTCGGCGGCCGTCATGCGCTCGGCTGGCAGGTAGTTGCGCTCGCGGGCGAAGGAAAAGAGGACTTTCACGCAGAGCAGCATGGAATTGCGCGAGCCTGCCGACACGTCCAGCCCCCGCAGCCAGGCGTCCACGTCGGATGAGGAAAGATCGAGAATCTCTCCCGGAAACGAATCGGCGAAGCGGGTGAGCACCGTCTTGAGCTGCGACACGTAGGAGCGGCTGGCCCCGTCCTGCTGGCGGGCGGCGACCAGTTCGTCCACCACTTACCGGAGCGTGGTGCGGCGGGTGAGCGGCTTGAAATGCCGGCGGCAGTCGCCGACCACGGTGGTGAGCGGTTCGCCGTCGGCGAGGCTGTGGGCGCGGGTGTAATCCTCGATGGCGGCGACCAGCGGGATGCCCGAGTCGGCGAGGAGTTGGAGCGCCTTGGCGTAGTCGTCACGCTCGTGGGGTTTGAGGTCGGTCACGTGCTGCATCCCGGCCTGGATTCGCTGCGCCATGAATCCGGCGAACCATGCAACTGATCATCGCATTCGATGGCGGCCCTGTGGAATACGCGCGTGATGGCGCCCATCGCAAGGTGGCCCGCCCGGAGGAATGCGCGATCTGCGGAAAATCCGGGGGAATGCGCCCCCACGGCTATTACCCCAGATGGGTTACGGTTCCAGGCCCGATCATGCGCCTGCTGATCCAGATACGCCGATTCCTTTGTTGCCTGTGCCGTCGGACGACCAGCATGCTTCCTGAGGTTTATGGTTAGAGAGAGGTACCGTCGTCAAGAGTTTCCAGTTGCCCTTTGGCGGGAAGGACCAGGGAGTGGCCGGCGACGTGGGCATCGTCGTCGTCAACAACATGCTGCTCACCGGCTTGGACGCACCGGTGGAACAGGTGATGTATCCGGGCAAGATCATTGTCGCCCACGGGTTGCTCCAGGCGATCGCCCGCGTGAACCGGGTGGCTGGTGACGCGAAGGACAAGGGCTTCGTGGTGGACGACGTCGGCATCGGCCACCACCTGAAGCAGGCCCTCAAGGGTGCTGTCACCCCCCGGCGATCCGCCAGACGGCGAGGCCGGCGGCGGCCATCAGCGCCCCCAGTGCGGCGCTGCCGGCGAGGCGGTCGGTGAGGGTCGAACCGGGTCGCTTGGGCGAGGCGGATGGCGGGAAGACGATGGCCGCATAGGTCATGCCGGCCAGCAGCCCGCCGAGGTGGGCGGCGTTGTCGATGAAGCGATAGCCGAGCAGCCCGATGAAGGCAGTGAGCAGGACTCCGGCGACGAGCCGGCGTCTGGCGGAGCGGGGCACGAGCTTGCCGTGCAGGGTTTCAAACACGATTAGAAATCCGAGCCAGCCCATCAGGCCGCCGGAGGCACCCACCGAGGTGGCACTCACAAAGCGTGCCGAGGCCTCGCCACCCACCGCGGCGGCGAACAGGAACACCAGCGGCAAGTGTGGCCAACGGGCGAACACCTCCAGCCGCCTGCCGAGGTAAATCAAGGCGGTCATGTTCATCAGGAAATGCACGATGTTGCCGTGCAAGAACGGGGCCGTGAGGAGCCGCCACCACTCGCCCCGGAGATAGGCGACCTTGACCAGGCCCGCCGTTGCCACGGAATCCCCCGGCAGCAATTGCGCCAGGGCGACGAGGCCCATCAGACCTAACAAGAGCTTCGTGACCGGAGCCCGCTGGAGTTCCAGCCAAGTCTCGAAGCGGAGGGCCGAGACCCCTGCGGCAGTGCCGACGGCACTCCGATTTTCGAGATCGGTGCGGCGTTTTCGCGCTTGATACCACGGGATGAAGACGAACACCACAAACACCAGCAAGCCGAGACCCAGCGTCGTCGAGCCAAGCACGGCACGGGTGGCAAGTTTCAGCCGATCATGGAAAGCAAGTGCCTGGCCGGATTCGGCGGCGAACTTGGCGACACCAGCCATGGCATGGAAAAACGCATAAGCCGAGAAACCCGCCAGCACGAGGCCGGACCACCGCAGCCTCTCTGTGGAGGCGTCCAGATCCTCGCGGGTCCATCGTTCGCGGGCCACCGCCACCGCGGCACTGAGACCGTCGATTTCCTCGGGCAGGCACATTCGCGGCGCAGCAGGCGTCCACACCAGATAAATCGTGCCATTCCGGTCGCTGCCCACCGCAGTGGCGAGGGCTGCAAGTGATTCACAAGGGTGAGGATGACCCTTGGTATCCGTCCAACCCCATCCGTTCGGGGCAGGGGGAAAGGCTTCATCGCGTGCCCATACCGGGGCTTCAGCGGTTTCAATCAGGGCATCCGTCACGCCTTGGTAGCGCCGTGGCGGGCGTGGTTTTTCCATCAAATCACCGCGCCGGTTCCTCCGGGGTTTCGGCTGGAGCCGACTCTGGAGCCGCCGGGGCGGGGGCGGGCTCGGGAGTGGTGGGAGCCGGAACGGGCACCGGAGTGGTGGGAGCGGAGGGCGCTTCAGGAGTTGCAGGGGCTGGGGCTGGCACCGGAATCGCCGGGGCGGGGTCGGTCTCCGGCGCGGCTGGCGGAGGGGTCGGAGTCGGAACCGGGGTGGCATCCGGAGCCGGCGTCGGAACCGCTTCGCCGGGCAACGTTGGGATTGCGGGCGTGGCAGGCAACGTTGGCGTGGCAGGCGTGACGGGCACCGCCGGGGTGGTCGGAGTGGCGGGCGGCATCACCACCGGGGTGCTTGGCGGGGCCGGGGTGAGCGGCTGCACCGGAGTGGGTTTTTCGGCAGTGACCGGGGGATTGGCTGCCTTGGTCAGGCCCCTTTGCTTGTTTTGGTGGCCGATCAGAATCGCCAACGCAAGGCTCAGAATGAAGAACAGGGAACCCAGATAGACGGTGCCGCGTTGCAGCACATTGGTCGTCCGCGCGCCGAACACCTGGTCCGTCACGCTGGCACCAAACGCGGCACCGAGGCCCTCTTGTTTGGGACGCTGCATCAGGATGAGCAGGGTCATCAGCAGACAGACAAGGACGAAGATCACCAACAAGAGGTTGATGATGATGGGAAGCCATTCAATCGCAGCTAGAATCATGGGGCGCGAAAACTACACGGATTTTTCGGGCTTGTAAAGCAAGGACTTTGAAGAATTGCGATGGCGGCCCGCAATTGCCTGGTTTGGCGCTTGATCCGGTGCCGCCTCCCGGCCCATCGTCGTCGCAGCCAATGAAAGAATTGCTCGCGGAACTCGAACGCTGGGGATCGGACGTGATCTTTGGGCGTGCCAGGGGCTTCCGTGCGGCCATGATGCGGCTTTTCATGCGGCTCCTCTCGGGCGTTTACCGCCTCGTGGTGCAATCCCGCCTCTGGGTCTTCCGCAAGGGCTGGCTCCCTCAGCACCATCTCGGCTCGCTCGTCGTTGCCATCGGCAACATCACCGTCGGCGGCACTGGCAAAACCCCCGTCGTCGAGCTGCTGGCCGCTTCGCTCCGCGACCGCGGGCGCCGCGTCGCCATTCTTTCCCGCGGCTACAAAAGCCGGAAACTCGACCATGCCCAGCACTGGCCCGGCCCCAACGGGCACCCGCTGCCTGCCGAAAACCTGCCGAAAATCGTCTCCACCGGCAGCACCCTGCTCCTTGATTCCAAATTCGCCGGCGATGAACCCTACATGCTGGCCCGCAATCTCGCTGGCGTGGCCGTCATCGTCGATAAGGACCGGGTCAAGGGCGGCCGCTTCGCCGTGAGCCAGCTCGGCGCGGACACCCTCCTGCTCGATGACGGCATGCAGTATCTGCGCCTTGCCCATGCCATCGATATCGTGCTGGTCGATGCCCGTGAACCGTTTGGCACCGAGGCCTTGCTCCCGCGCGGCACCCTGCGCGAGCCGCCGCGCAACCTCCGCCGGGCGAGTTACATCCTGATCACCAAGTGCGATGGCGGCTCCAATGAGACCCTCGTTTCCCGCCTGCGCCAGTATAACCGCAGCGCCGAGATCATCGAGTGTGCCCACGGCCCGATCCATCTCGAAAACCTCTTCACCGGCGAACGTCAGCCGCTCGGGTTTCTCAACCAAAAATGGGTCGCCGCCATCAGCGGCATCGCGGTGCCGGAAAACTTCGAGCAGGCCCTGGAAAACCTCGGCGCCCGCGTGGAAATCCGCCGCCGCTTCCCCGATCACCACCGGTTCCCACGCAAGGAGATCGATCGCTTCATGCAACGCTGCGTCGAGCGCGATATGGAACTCATCCTGACCACGGAGAAGGACGCGGTGCGCTTCCCCCGCCCCAAGGAGCTGGACGTGCCGGTGTATTTCCTCCGCATCGAGGTGACCATCCTCAAGGGTCGCGAGGCCTGGGACGGCTTGTTGGAGCGGCTGTGCCATCCGCCGCCCGCTCGCGACCACGTGCTGCGCCACCGCGAAGCCTATCGGCCGTAGGCCCGGAGTGAATTGAAACAACCCGCCTCAGGCACTTGACCGCCGGCCTCAGGACGCGGCTCGCTACGTGCGAAGCTGACGCGGGAGCAAGTCTTCTGGCACCGCATGGGACACTTCGCCGGGGCCTTTCCCATGCGTAGTTCAAACGATGACGCCATTATCACCAACGCTGCGGCTATCGTTGCCGCACGCTTGCGTGTAGTATCGCCGATGAAGATTGCAAGGGGGGATGCCTGCCTGAATGAACACCGGCCTCAACACCTGCACAACCCTCGGAAATCTACCATACTATATGAACGCATACTCACCTATCGAGAAAGGACGAAGCATGAACACTGTGCCGATGATGCCGTATCCCTGCCTGCTGCGGAATCCGCGCCTCCTCGCGTTTCTTCTCGCGGCGACCCTTGCCGGGTGGACTGCCGATCCTGCCGCCGCTGTGCCTGCCTGCCCGGAACCGGCGGCGCTCGCGCAACCGAATGGTGCCAAAGTGCAATTGCACCTGCGGGGGGACGAGTTCTTTTCCTGGCACGAGACTGCCGATGGTTATGCCGTCGTCAAAGACGCCGCCGATGGATTCTGGAAGTTCGCCCGTCCGCTGGCAGACCGGGCGGAGTTTCAGGCAATCCCCGGCGCACGGGTTGGGGCAAGCGACCCAGCACGCCTCGGCCTGAAAAAACATGCCATGCCGGATGCCAAGGCGCTGCGGAGTCATCTCAATGCACGCCAGCGCACGGCGCAAGACCCCGGCGCCAGGGCACCCGCGCCAAGCACGAGTCCGGATGAACCGCCGCCTACCGAAATCGATGGCCCGCCCCCCCTGGGAATTCCCGTTTCGGGTACCAAGACCGTCAAGAACATCGTGATCCTGGCCTCCTTTTCCGACCACTGGGACACCGCCAACAACACCGTCCTCCCCGCCAATGGCCGCGTGGCAACCGCCGAGTATTCCAACCTTTTCAATCAGATCAACCACACGACCGATGGCGCCGTCGGTTCCGTGCGGGACTATTACACTGAGGTTTCCTATGGCAAGCTGACGGTCCAGTCGGTGATCACCTCATGGGTCAAACTGCCGCAGACCGAGGCCTATTATGGCGCCAACAATGCCTCCGGGAGCGACGTGAGGCCACAAACGATGGCGGCTGATGCCATCGCCGCCGCTGCCACCGCGGGTTTCGATTTCTCCCAAGGCGACTCCGATGCCGATGGCTGGGTGGATGGGCTGACCATCATTCATTCCGGCCGCGGTGAGGAATACAGCGGCAATCCCGCCACCTGCATCTGGTCACACCAGTGGAGCATGAGTTCAGTGGTGACGAAGAACGCCGTCAAGCTGTACCGCTACCACACCGAACCGGCCGTGCGCGGCTGGAAGGCCGACGCTCCGGCCATCACCCGTATCGGCGTCATCTGCCATGAAATGGGCCATTTCTTTGGCCTGCCAGACCTCTATGATTATAGCGGCACCACCCATGGCTTGGGTAACTGGTGCCTCATGGCGGGCGGTTCGTGGAACGGAACCAGCGGCACCCGGCCCGCGCATTTCTCCGCCTGGCCAAAGTGCTTTCTGGGCTTTGTCAATCCCGTGCCGATCCATTCCCAGACCGCTCTCTCCATGCCGCGCGTGGAGGACAACGCCGTGGTGAAACTCCTGCGCGACGGCATGTCCAACAGCGAATACTATCTGATCGAAAACCGGACGAAAACAGGCTTCGACAATGATGCTAACATCTATCCCGGACTGCTTATCTATCATGTCGATGCCAAGAGTGCCGACAACGACCTGGGCACGTGGCCCCACCCGGTCATCAAAATCGAGGAGGCGGATGGCGATAACTCCTTGGGGGCCAAGACGGCACCTTCCGAAACAGGTGACGCATGGACGAGCACCAGCGGCTTGGCCGGCGGCTTCCGCGACCAGACCGGCAATCAGAACACCAATGCCATGCTATATCAAACCGCCACCTACAGCCGCCCGGACAGCGCAACCTACTATTCCTACAACACCCTGAGCAACTTCTCCGCCGTCGGCAACCCGATGACCTTCAATGCCCTGACGTTCAAGACCTCCGTCGGCAGCCAGACCAGCACCACCGCGAACTACACGGTCTCATGGCCCGCCTGCGCCCAGGCCACCCAGTATGAAATCCAGGAGGGCACCACAGCCACTCTGACCAGCTTCTCGGACGGCGCGGAGGACGAAGACGCCATGTATGACAACTGGTATCAGGCGGGCACCGTGAAAAGAGATTCCTCCGGCAAGCGCACCGGCACCTACAGTTATGCCATGCATCAGTATTTTAGCAGCAAATGGGGATCTTCCATGCAATCGCTGACCATGCGCAAACCCTTCAAGGTGACCTCCTCCACGGTGGTTTCATTCTATCTGATGTCTCATCTCGACTCCGGTGCCGGGTATCTCAAATGCCAGATCTCCAACGACAGCGGAAACACCTGGAAAACGCTGGGCACCTATGACGGATACATCGATCCATGGTCGCTCCGGTCATACAACTACACCGCCATGAACACCGCAGGCATCGCTGCGGGGGAACTGTGCAGCCTCCGCTTTGTCGCCAGCTTCGAGCAGACTTCAGGCTGGGATACCTTTCCGGGATACGGTTACGCGTTGGATGACATCTCCATCACCAGCACGGAAATTTCCGGCTACAGCGGCTGGACCACGCTTGCCAGCAACGTCGCCGCCACCAGTTACGGCATCACCGGGAAAGCCGCCGGCATCTATGCCTATCGTGTTCGTGCCTATGCCCACAGCGTCTGGCAGGGGTACGGCACCGAGGGTGAAACCACGGTGAACCTGCCGCAGCCACCGTCGGTAACCATCAACCAAGCCGCAGGTCAAACGGATCCAACCAGCGCCTCAACGATCAACTTCACGGTGGTGTTCAGCGCAGTGGTTGCCGACTTCGCCACCGGTGACGTCACGGTCACCGGCACGGCCCCCGGGACCAAGACCGCTACGGTGAGCGGCAGTGGCACGACCTACAACGTGGCGGTGAGCGGGATGACCGGCAGCGGCACGGTGATCGCGACCGCGGCGGCCGGCGTGGCGCATGACGCGGCTGGCAATGCAAATACCGTAGCGACCAGCACGGACAACACGGTGACGTACGATGTGACCGCACCGACGGTGACGATCAACCAGGCGGCGGGGCAGGCGGATCCGACCGGCACATCGCCTATCAACTTCACGGTGGTGTTCAGCGAATCGGTTGCCGACTTCGCCACCGGTGACGTCACGGTCACCGGCACGGCCCCCGGGACCAAGACCGCTGCGGTGAGCGGCAGCGGCACCACCTACAACGTGGCGGTGAGCGGGATGACCGGCAGCGGCACGGTGATCGCGACCGCGGCGGCCGGCGTGGCGCACGACGCGGCTGGCAACGCAAATACCGCCTCCAACACCGCCTCGGTGACCTATGACTCGGTGGCCCCAACCGTCGCGGTCACGCCGACCGGCACGACAACCAGCGGCTCGCCGATCACCTTCACCCTGACCTTCTCCGAATCGGTGACCGGCCTGACCGCCGCCGAAGTGACCGTCACCAACGGCACCAAGGGCATCCTCTCCGGCAGCGGCACCACCTACACCATTCCGGTCAGGGTGCGGTAACCTGCATGGTGGGCGCAGATGTGGCCCAGGATGCGGCGTCTAACAACAATACCGCCTCCAACACCGCCTCGGTGACCTATGACACGGTGGCCCCGGCCGTCGCGGTCACTTCTACCGGCACGACAACCAACGGTTCGCCGATCACCTTCACCCTGACCTTCTCCGAATCGGTGACCGGCCTGACCGCCGCCGAAGTGACCGTCACCAACGGCACCAAGGGCATCCTCTCCGGCAGCGGCACCACCTACACCATTCCGGTCACGCCGACCGCCCAGGGTGCCGTAACTTGCATGGTGTCCGCAGGTGTGGCCCAGGATGCGGCGTCTAACAACAATACCGCCTCCAACACCGCCTCGGTGACCTATGACTCGGTGGCCCCAACCTTCAGCAGCATTGTGGCCAGCCCGGCCCTGACCAGGCTGGGCACGGCAGTGACGATCACCTTCACCGCCTCGGAAACCCTCTCGGCAAATCCAACGGTCACGGTGAACACACATGCAGCCAGTTATGTGATAAATTCGGGCAACAACTATACCTATAGCTACACCATCCAGTCATTGGACACGGATGGCGACGCCACCATCGCGATTTCTGGCACCGACACCGCAAGCAACCCCGGCTCTGCCAGCAGCACCACCGCGCTGGACGTGGACAAGACCGCGCCACTCTTAACCCTTCCGGGCGGCATCATTGCGGAAGCCACGGGGCCGAACGGCGCGGTGGTATCCTTCGTGGTGAACGCCATCGACGCGGTTGATGGTACCGTGCTGGCCATCGCCACACCGCCCAGCGGCAGCACCTTCGCGCTGGGTACCACGCCGGTGAACGTGACCGCCACCGATGCGGCGGGCAACACCACAAGCGGCAGTTTCCCCGTGACCGTAGAAGACACGACCGCACCTGTGGTGACCCCACCGGCCGATCTCACGGTGGAAGCGACCAGCGCCATCGGAGCATTGGTAACGTACCCCGCCGCCACCGCGACCGATGCGGTCGGCGTGACCGGTCTGACGTATTCGCGCGAAAGCGGCACCGCCTTCCCGTTAGGCACCACGATAGTATCGGTAACGGCCAAGGATGCCGCTAACAACTCCGGCACGGCCACCTTCACCGTGACTGTGGAAGACACCACCGCACCTGTGGTAACTCCACCGGCAAATGTCACCGTGGAAGCGACCCGCGCCATCCTTCACCGTGACCGTGGCAGACACGACCGCACCTGTGGTGACCCCACCGGCCGATCTCACTGCGGAAGCGACCAGCGCCGTCGGAGCACTGGTAATTTACGCCGCCGCCACCGCGACCGATGCGGTCGGCGTAACCGATCTGACGTATTCGCGCGAAAGCGGTGCCGCCTTCCCGCTCGGCACCACGATAGTAACGGTGACGGCCAAGGATGCCGCTAACAACTCCGGCACTGCATCCTTCACCGTGACCGTGGCAGACACGACCGCACCTGTGGTGACCCCACCGGCCGATCTCACCGTGGAAGCGACCAGCGCCGCCGGAGCATTGGTGACCTACCCCGCCGCCACCGCGACCGATGCGGTTGGCGTGACCGACCTGACGTATTCGCGCGAAAGCGGCACCACCTTCCCGTTAGGCACCACGATTGTAACGGTAACGGCCAAGGATGCCGCTGACAACTCCGGCA
>JAPLUI010000046.1:10045-10543 GCA_026397725.1 Verrucomicrobiota bacterium
CGGCACCGCATCCTTCACCGTGACCGTGGAAGACACGACCGCACCGGTGGTGACCCCACCGATCGATATCACCGTGGAAGCGACCAGCGCCGTCGGAGCATTGGTGACCTACCCCGCCGCCACCGCGACCGATGCGGTCGGCGTGACCGACCTGACGTATTCGCGCGAAAGCGGCACCGCCTTCCCGTTAGGCACCACGATAGTAACGGTGACGGCCAAGGATGCCGCTAACAACTCCGGCACGGCCACCTTCACCGTGACCGTGGAAGACACCACCGCACCGGTGGTGACCCCACCGATCGATCTCACCGCGGAAGCGACCAGCGCCGCCGGAGCACTGGTAATTTACGCCGCCGCCACCGCGACCGATGCGGTTGGCGTGACCGGTCTGACGTATTCGCGCGAAAGCGGTGCCGCCTTCCCGTTAGGCACCACGATAGTAACGGTGACGGCCAAGGATGCCGCGAACAACTCCGGCACGGCCACCTTCACCGTGAC
>JAPLUI010000447.1 GCA_026397725.1 Verrucomicrobiota bacterium
CGCCCGTGGTGGTGTTGATCCAGGCCGACACGGTCATCGTGCCGGACCACGGAGCGGCGTTGACATCGACATAGCCGCTGCCGCCGAAGCCGAATGCTTTCCCGATCTTGCCGGACTGGTCAATCGTCGCGCCCGCAATGGCGCCGTCGTAGTGAGCATTGACGTCGCAGGCGGCCGTGGTGCCGCCGGTCTCGTCGAGCGCCCAGTGACCGATCATGTGCCCAAGGCTCACCGCGTAAAAGGTCACGGTGGCCGGTGTGGCGATCACCACACCGGGAGCGTCCGTGGTATCGGTGGCGGTGAACTCGGCCAAGCCCGCCGTCGCCGAGCGTACGGTAAAGGTCACGACGCCAGATCCGTTAGATGGCCCGGAAGCCGCCGAAATCGTGTCGCACGCGCCACGACTGGAAGCCAGCGTGACGCTCTTGCCCCCAACCGGATTGCTGTTGGCATCCTTTAGGGTGACGGTGATCGTGGACGTGCTGACGCCGTCGTTTGCGACCATCGCTGGGCTGGCCACCACCGTGGAGGTGCCGGCATCCGCAACGATGCTGGAGCCCACGATGATGTTTGCGGCGAAGAGCGCATCGGCCCATTGCTGGCCGTGCGCGTCCAGCCCCTGCTGGTTGAAATGAATCCCGTCCGACAGATACGGGAGATTATCGGAGTGAAAAATGTCGGTTTGCGATCCGAGGAATACTGCGGGATAATGATCGATCACCAGGTGCTGTCCGTTAGTGACGTGAGCATAATTCGCCTCCCCCGTGCCGTTCCAGGAGGCAATCGCCACGCCCCAAGGAACGGTGAAACCGGCATCCGTCCGGGACTGAGCAATGACATTTTCCAGATTGGTCGCGTAAACTTCATCCCATGAACTGTTAGGATCCATGCCGGTGGGAGGATTACTGTCCGATTCACCTTGATGCCACAGGATTGCGCGGCAGCCGCCGGTGGACTTCAGGCCGTTGATCGCGGCTAGAATGTAATCGTAGAAGGTTGTGCCTGGCTGCCACTGGATGACCTTCGTGCCGCCCACGCCCACGGCGACGATGCCAATGGGCACGGCAGATCGTGCGGCTAACAGATCGCCCAGGTGAGGCCAGGGCGAGCCGCCGCTGCCACCGGCAGCAGGTTGCGGGTCGTTTGCCAATTGCCAGGATGCGGTGCCGAGGTTGTATGCCGAGACGCGGTCGTCGGCAGGACTCTGCTGTGGCGACCCGTAGTTGGCCGAATTGGACTGCCCTGCCGTGATGAACACCTCGCCGGCGCCAACGCGTTGAACCGTGGAAATACCAGTCTGCACGCCACCCAGAACCGTGCGGACATCGACGTCATACCAGCCTCCGGTGACCGACAGGGTTCCATCGAATTGCCCCACCGCCGCCGCAATCGCAGTCCAAGCAGTGGTGGTGCCGCCGTAGCCGACACGGGTGACGGCCCTGGCCTCGACACCGTCGGCGGACCCGGTATAGGTTCCCTTGATCTGGACATTCGCCAGATTGTCATTGTTGCGCTGATAGATCGCCCGCCCCGTTGGCTTGGACAGGGTGATTGTAGCGGTGGGCGGCGGCGGCGAGTTGACGGCAAAGGCCCCGCTGTCCCCAGCCGTCAGGTTGTCGCCGCTGGTTCTCGTGGCGGTGAGCACCACCCCGCTCTCCGCCTTGCTGTAGGTGGCGCCGCTGATCGTCACCACGCTCGCCCCTGCGGCGATGGTGCCGCTAAGCATTCCGCCCAAGGTTCCGGTGCCGGTCTTGAGACTGAGGCTCACTGCCGTGGCCGCCGTCACGCCGCCCGGCGTGCCGCCTGCGTCCTGCCCCTGCACCACCACGCTGAAGGCCGTGCCGGCGATCGGACTGACTCCGCCGTTCACCGAGGTGATGGCCAGTTTCGTCGCGACCACAGGGGCACCGGATGTGCCGCGCACACCAGCGCCGGCGGCGTCGAATTGCACGTAGCAGGTACTGCCGTCTGTCCACGCATCGCCAGCGCCGTGTTCTGTCAGGCCTGTGACCTTCTGCCACGTCCTCGTGCCGTCGTTGTACGAGCCCAGCGTGCCGTCGTACACCTGAAACAGCTTGTCCATCTTGCTGGCGGAGTAGTCGCCCAGCACCGTGGTGATCGTGCTCAGCGATCTGACCTTTCCGGCCGTTAGGGCCGTGTTCCAGACCGCCACGTCGTCCATCAAGCCCGTGTACGGTTGATAGAGCGGGTTGCCAAGCGCCTGCATGGCGCCGAGCTTGGTGTGCAAGGTTGTCATCGAGCCGCCGAGGGTTCCGCTGCCATCGGGCGCACCATCGATGTAAAGCTGCACTGTCGGGCTGTTCAGCACCGCGACCACCTGCCGCCATTGGCCGTTGTTCACCGACCCCGAACTCTGGGCGATGGTGCCGGTGACTGCTCCCACCGGCTGATAAAGGAGCTTGCCACTCGGATTGATCTTGAAGTGTTGGTAC
>JAPLUI010000497.1 GCA_026397725.1 Verrucomicrobiota bacterium
CCGACCAAACGGAATGCCGCAGAGTGTTTCGGGAATAGGATCGGTCAAGAACATGTCGCAGGATGTGCCGCCCGAAGAATCGCCGCGTCCCGCCACTGTGTCCAGAAAAAATTATGAAAAATGTGTATACTCGCCAGGGCACCGCCCAAGGTCACGCGCCAACATGATATTGGAGGGCTGAAAGCCCGGCCATGGGCCATGTGGCAGCAGGTCCGGTGTCCGACGCTCCATGGGACGGGCTTTCAGCCCTCAATACAATCGGTGTGATCGTTACCCATGGCGTTGCCATGGGCTGATATGTTGCCGGGCCGTTGGCCCTGAAGAGTGCCATGTCATCTTCCGGGATTCCAGGTCAATTCGCCATCATTTCAAAGCCGCGTTCAGGAAGTCCAGAACTCCAAGCCTAATCCGGCCACGCAGCATCAAGCAGGACAGGCGGCTGCTCGCGCCATTCGGGAAATGAGTCGAGAGCGGATAATTGGGCGCGGTCGTTCATCGCGGCGACGAGGGCGGTGAGGAATTCGGCGTTGTGTTCGCCGAGTTTGGGTTTCAAGAACTCGATGAAGTAGTCGATGTCCCACGGGACGGCCACGTCGCTGGCCACGGGAAGTTCCGGGCCGGTGAGAAGGGTTTTGAGCTGGCCGGGGAAGGGCGTGTTGTAGCGGCGGTCTATGACCGCCGATGCGAAAGCATCGCGCATCTCTTTGGCTTCGGCGCTCACAGAGCGCCGCTACAAGGCGATCCTGCGCCGGCGTTGTAGCGGCGGTCTGTGACCGCCGATGCGAAAGCACGAGCGCCTTGGCTCTTCTCATGGCATCGACTTTTCCCGCTGGGGAAAAGCAGTCACAGACCGCCGCTACATGGCACCTCATGCGCATGCGACAGTCATTATTGCGCGGGCACTAAGTCTCGGCGCTCGCTGCGGCCGGACCATCGTCCGGTCCGTCATCAATATGTGGAGCTTGGTTGCGGCCATGGTGAAATCGGGGTTGAGTCGTAACGATCTTTCTTTTCACTTCTCTGGGCTTGTCTCATGCCGCAAAATGCCGGACTCTTGCCCTGAACACCACGCCCCACCACGCCCCACCACGCCCCTCCCGTCCTCCGTCCTTCACTCACGTCTTCCCTTTCTCCCATGCCCACCGTTGCCATCGTCGGACGCCCGAATGTCGGGAAATCCGCTCTCTTCAACCGCCTTGCCGGGCGCAAGATCGCCATTGTCCACGACCAGCCGGGCGTCACCCGCGATCGGATTGCCGCGCCTTCCAAGGCCACCGTGCATGCCTGCACGCTCATCGACACCGGTGGCATCGGTGCCGCCATCGATGACGGCTTTGGCGAGCAAGTTGCCATTGAGGCGGACATTGCGATGGAAACGGCGGATTTGATCCTGTTAGTTGTGGACGCTCAAGACGGGCTCACGCCGGTGGATCAGGCCCTCGCCCAGAAGCTCCGCCAGGCCAAGCCGCCGGTGTTGCTGGTGATCAACAAGGTGGATGACCCAAAGCACGAAGCCGTCTTCGCCGAGTTCTCGCGCCTCGGCTTCACCTCCAGCATCCTGGTGTCCGCAGAACACGGCCGGAACTTCGGCTGCCTCTGCGATGAAATCGATGCCGCCATCGCCCCGCTGGTCGCGGCAACCGAAGCGATCGCGGAAGTTGCCGAAGCCGTCGGCATCAAGCTCGCCATCGTCGGCAAGCCCAATGCCGGCAAGTCCTCGCTGGTCAACGCCATCCTCCGCGACGAACGCACCATCGTCTCGGAAATCGCCGGTACCACCCGCGATGCGGTGGATCTCCCCTACACCTTCCAGGGCGAGCGCTTCACCCTCATCGACACCGCCGGCCTGCGCCCCCGCGGCAAGCGCGACAACTCCGTGGAGGTCTTTTCCGCGATGCGTTCGGAAAAGGCCATTCGCCGCGCCGACCTCTGTGTGCTGGTCATTGACCTGGCCACCGGCATCACCGCCCAGGACCGCAAGATCGCCCAGCTCATTCTGGAGGAGAAAAAACCCTGCATCATCGCCCTCAACAAGTTCGATCTCTATCACCCTGACACCCCGCCCAAAGCACGCTTGGAACATGCCGCCGAGCACGTCCGCCGCGAGTTGTTCTTCCTCGCCTTCGCCCCCTTCGTCGCCTGCTCGGCCAAGACCGGGACCGCGGTGGATCATGTCCTCAAGGAAGCTCTCAAGATCCGCAAGGGGGCCCAGAACATCCCCGGCACCGGCGTGCTCAACCGCATCCTCCACGCCGCCTTCGCCAAAACCCCGCCACCCATCGATAACAAACTCCGCCGCCGCCTCAAACTCTACTACGCCACCGCCGCCACCAACGAGAAGTACTGCGTCATCCCGGTCCCCACCATCGTGCTCTTCGTCAATGACAAGCGCCTCATGGCCAACAGCTATGAAGCCTATCTGACCAACCGCATGCGCGAAGCCCACCCCGCCCCCGGCGTGCCGATCATCTTCTCGGTCCGCTCCCGCACCCGCCGCGAATGGGAACCCCGCGAACGACCCCAAGGCCATTGATCCTCCCATGCATCACGCCCACCTCATCCTTGCCCTCGGCTGCTCCCTCCTGCCGCTGGCCGCCGCTCCCCACCCATGGAAAGACCCTGCGGGCACCCGCACCATCCAGGGCGAATTCATCTCCCGTGACGCCCGCCATGTCACCATCCGCCGCACCGATGGGCTCGTCTTCACCCTCGACCTGAAAAAAGTCCATCCGGACGACCTCAAATGGCTCGATGCCAACCATCCGCTGCCCGCGACCCAAGCCGCCGAGCCCAGCGTGGACAACACTGCGGTCTTTGACGCCCTTCACTTCGGCGATACCCGCCAGCAGGTCCTCGCCAAACTCAAGGCCAGCAAAATCGTCGAACTCAGCATTGATGAAACCTATCTCGGCCGCCTCGGTCTCAATGGCACCTTCCAAACCCGCAAGGACCTCGGTGGCCTGCGCTGCATGTTGTTTTTCGATTGGTCCGAGGGCGGCCTGATGCGCGAAGTCTCACTCCAAACCCAGGCCCTCCCCGCCGCCGCCTACCCCACCCGCCTCAAGGCCTGCCTCGATGATTTCGCCAAACTCCTCACCACCCTCTACGGCCCGCCCTTGCAAAACGCCACGTATCCTCCCCTCACCGACCTCACCGATGGCGCGTTCCTCGCCACCCACCTCTGGCGGCTCGAAGGCGGCGGCAGCGCCCTCCTCGGCAGCGCCCGCGAAAATGAGGGGTACATGACCGTCGTCCGCTTCACCCAAAAGGAAATCCAGCCAGTTAGGGTCCCCATCCCCTGATGGTCGATACCTGCCGTCCGTCCCCCATGCCCGCCAAAAACTTCCATGTCCGCCAGGCCGCCGTCTCCGCCCTGCGGTATTTTCCTACCTGTATTTTCCCGCCTTGCACCCACGGAACAAATCGTGTATAACTTGACGCATGGCTAGCAAGACCATTTCCATTGACCTTGAGGCGTATGAACGCATGACCCGAGTTCGGCGGCATGCGCGTGAATCGTTTTCGCAAATCATCCGGCGGGCGGTGTGGGCAGACAGCGGCAAAACCGGTCAGCGACTCTTGGATTTGATTGCCTCATCTAAGCCTGCCTCTGAGGAGGAGATTGCCCATTTTGAAGCTGCACAAGAGAACGACTTCCCCCCTGATGATCCATGGCAACTATCCTACGGACCCGTAAAGAAATAAACCTTACAAAATCCGCATGTTCGCATGGAATGTATTTGGTAAAATGATGAGGGGTAAAATGATGAAGAACTGGAATCGGGTTTCCGCTCTCGGGAGTTCTGATCTTTCTTCCATGATTTTACCCTTCATCATTTTACCTAATTTCTGAATGATCAGACTTCTAACGCCATGTTCATTTATTTACGGCTCCTAAGCGTCGACACCTGTTTAGAAGAGTTCTCGCGCGTTCCCGAACTACAGGTCATTTCCTACTGAAAGCGCAGCCCCCCATGCCCGCCAAGAACTTCCATGTCCGCCAGGCCGCCGTCTCCGCCCTTCACGCGTGGGCCCAAGGGCATGATTACGCCGAATCCCTCATCGAACGCCACGCCCAGCGCCGCCTGCTGTCCCCGCCGGACCGCAACTTGCTGCAGGCCATCCTCTACGGCGTGCTGCGCCACCGCCGCTTGCTGGATCATTGGATCGGCAAGCTCCGCGAGGGCCAGCTCGATCCCGAAACCCGCGATGTGCTGCGCGTCGGGCTCTGCCAGCTCCTCATCCTGAATCTGCCCGACCACGCCGCCGTCAACGAGACCGTGGAGGCCGGCAAAGCCAACGTCCGCAGCCTCATCAACGCCGTCCTGCGCCGCGCCACCACCTCCCGCAAGAGATTGTTAGACGAACTCCCGGACCTCCCGTCCGCCGTGCTCCACTCGCATCCGGACTGGTTGTACAACCGTTGGAAGTCCACCTTCGGCAAGGCCAACACCCTCGCCCTGATGGAGTGGAACAACCAGCCGGCTGAAATCTTCTTCCGCCTCAACCCCCTCGTCCCTCGCGTTGGAGCGCCGGCTTCAGCCGGCGAGTGCATCCTCCCTCCCGGCCTTCCCGGCACGCCCGTTGCAGACGCCCCCGGCTTTTACAAACTCGATGGTCCCCTGCCCACCGCGCTGCTAGCCTCCGGCGCGATCTATATCCAAGACCCCGCCACCCGCCATGGCGTCGATTTGTTAGATCCGCAACCCGGCGAGCGCATCCTCGATGCCTGCGCCGCGCCCGGTGGCAAGGCCTTTCTCATTGCCGCCGCCCTCGGCTCCGGCACCACCCTGCTCTGCACCGATTCCAACGAGAAGCGCCTCCCCCGCCTCCGCCAAAACCTCGCGCGCCTCAACGCCGCCGAGGCCGCCATCAGCACCCATGATTGGACCCAGCCGGCCCCGCCCGCCTGGCACCACTCGTTTGATGGCATCCTCCTCGATGTCCCTTGCTCCAACACCGGCGTCATCCGCCGCCGCGTCGATGTCCGCTGGCGCCTCCAAGCCCCCGACCTTGCACAACTCGTCCAAACCCAGCGCAGCCCGCCGAAAACCTCGGCCAGATCGAAGCCTTCCTAGCCGCGCACCCGACCCTAACGCTGCGCTCCATCCGCGAGGCCCTCCCGTTCCGCGACCACAGCGACGGAGCCTTCGCCGCACGCATCGAAACACCGCCGTCCCGGCAGTGAGGGAAGGAATGTCTTCAGTAGGCCCGGTATGCCTCAAGACGCAGTAACAGCCGCTGTTGCCGATCCACGGGCATTCTGATTTCCACCAGGTTGTGATCTCCGCGATCCTCGACCACGGCATATTCGAGCCCGCCGTAGAACCATGACCTGAGGTCGGCGGACCAATTGCCTAACAGAAAGACGCCATGATTCGCGAGTTTGGTTTCGCGATAGGACATGATCGCCTTGCCATTCTCAAGCCGGAATTCCGGGCCGAGATGCGCATCGGAAACCAGCGGATTGCGCACCATCATGAATTCGAGGATGTTCGGAGTGCCGTCGCGGTCCGGATCAGCATGGTCGCCCCAGACCGTGGCTTCCTTGGCCGGGTTATCGACATCGGCACCAAACTTGCTCCGCTGCCAGGAATCGTGATCGTCCATCACCGTCACCGCAACGGTCTTCCGGTCGTCACGAACCGGGCTGCCATTGTCAGTGACGATCACGGTGACGCTGAACGTCTCCGTCATGCTGACAACAGGAGTCGTCCAGGTGAACACGCCGGTGAGCGGATGGATCGTTGCTCCCGGCGGCGCGCCGGACGCCAGCGCATAGGCGAGCGTGTTCACAGGAACATCGGGGTCGGCGGCTGTGGCGGTGAAGCTGACCTGTGTGCCACCCGCCACGGGCATCAACGGGGCGATCACGCCCAGCACCGGTGCCCGGTTCACTTCGGTGACCCTGACGGTGAATGTCCGCGTCGCGAAGAGGCTGGTGGCATTCACCGCCGTCGGACTGCTATCGGTCACCTTGACCGTGATAGGATACTGTCCCGGTCCCTGCCCCTCGGTCGGCGTCCATAGGAAGACGCCGGTGCTCGGGTTGATCGTGGCACCCGCAGGCGCTCCGGCTTCGAGGCTGAAAGTGAGCGGGTTCGGCGCCAGGTCGTCGTCCGTGGCCAGGACCCGAAAGCTCAGGGCCACCTGCTCGTTGACCTCACGGTCGGAAATCGCAGGCAACGTGGGCGGCAGGTTGAGTTCGTTGACCGTCACCATGACCGGCACCGGCGTCGGTACCGGATCATGGGTTGGATCGTCGGCCAGAATGGTAACAGCATGGCTTCCGTCATCACCCTCGTCCGTCTGCCAGGTGACCACCCCGGTTGAGGGGTGGATCGACATTCCGGCAGGTGCGCCAGGCGCCAGGGAATAGGTGATCACATCGTTGTCCAAATCGCTCGCCGTGGCGGTGAAGGTGACCAACCCGCCTTCATCGACCGCAGCCGGTGCTGGAAGGGGCAGCGGCCAGGTGGGGGGGCTGTTGTTACCGCTCACGTCAATGTGGAGCCAGCCTTTGTCACCGCCGTTGTCATTCCTGAGGCCGCCGTTGTCGGTGGCGATGATCTCCACGTCGAAATGCAGGTTGGAGTGGGTGCTCGTCGGCGTCCAGGTGACCACGCCGCTCGCCGGGTCGATCGACATGCCGGACGGGGTGCCGGCTCCAAGGCTGTAGGTGATGACGTCGGTGTTGTTGATCACGGCCACCGGGGTGCCGATCAGTTCGATGTTGTCGAGTTGCCATTGCTTGCCGGTGCTGTTGGTCGTGCCGGTGCTCTTGTAGCGGAAGGCAAGGTACACCGCCGACCCGGAGATGCCGCCCAGGTTCACGGTCCCCGAAGCGGCCCAGTCGTTAGAGACAATGGGCCAAGTGCAGGCGGCGGTGAGGGAGGTCCAGGTGGCGGCATTGGGATTGCCGCTGCCGGAGTAGTTGGTCGAGTAGAGCACCTCGAGCGCGGGACCGGTGTATTGCCAGCGGCTGAGAAAGCTTAGGGACTCGCCGGTGTATTGATCGAGGTTGAGTACCGGGGAAATCAACCAGTCTTCCGAGGCCACATTGGCGGCGTAGCCGAACATTTCCGCATAGCGGCCATCGTACTCGGTCGCGATCCAGTTCTTGTTGCTCGCCACGCTGTAGGGCGTCCACACGCCCAACGTGAGATCCTCGAAGTCGGCCCGCGAGATGAGGTTGCGGTTGGTGCGGTTGGCACTGTCGGGATCGGTCCCGTTCACGTCGAAGGTGAACTGGGTGTTGACGTCCGCCGATTGCGGGGCAAGTACCGGCAGCACCGGCGCGTTGTTCGCCTCCAGCACCTGGACCTCAAAGCTCGCGCTGGCCACCGGCTCCAGATTGTTGCCCGCCTGCCGCAACTCGACGGTGACCGGATAGTAGCCCGGCCCCTGCGCCTCGCTCGGCGTCCAGTCGATGCGACCGCTTGTTGGGTCGATCATCATGCCGACGGGCGCTCCGGCCATGAGTGAAAAGACCGGGTTGGCGAGTGTCGTGGACGTGGTGATCGTCAACGGATGGTTCTCGACCACCGTCCGGTTCGGGAAATCAGCGGCGTTGAGTGAGGTGACCTCGATGCGGACGTCGTCGATGTACCAGCCGGAGCCGACAGTGCTAGAATTATTGTCAGAATAGAAGTAGAAGCCCAACCGCACCGTCTTGCCGGCATAGCTGCTCAAATTGAACTCAGGACGGCTCCACACCCCACCACCAGAACCGACATACTGCCCTGACAAATCCGTCCAAGTGGCCCCGTTGTCGATAGAAACCTGCACCTTGCCAGAGTCACTCGTGGACATGCTCCACCAGTGCCAAAACCGCAACCGCGGATTCTCGGACGCGGCGGGCACCGTGAAAAGAGAACTTCGGACACGACTGCTTTGATTGTATGGGTAGCTGCCCGTTAGATTCGTGGCCAAGCACGTGGTGCCACCGTGCGCCGCCCCAGGACCGCTGGTCGGCGCACCGATTTCCCACATGCCGTAGTCCGCCGTCCATCGGTCCGTTGCCGCGGAGTCCTCGAATGTTTCCGGGCTGGAGAACACGGGCAAGGCTCCGGTTATCACCTGGATGTCGTCGATATACCAGCCGGAGCCGACGGTGACAGAATTATTGTCAGAATAGAAGTAGAAGCCCAACCGCACCGTCTTGCCGGAATACGCGCTCAAATCAAACTCGGGACGGGCCCATGCCGGGGTCCAACCATACCCGCTCGCAACGGTTGCATAGTTGCCCGATATGAGTACCCAAGCGCCGTCCACATAAAGGTACACTCGTGCCGTTTCGCTGGTGCTGAAATTATACCAGTGCCAGAACCGCAACCGCGGATTCTCGGACGCGGCGGGCACCGTGAAAAGAGGACCTCGGACAACACTGCTTTGAGTGTGTGGGTAGCTGCCCGTTAGATTCGTGGCCAAGCACGTGGTGCCACCGTGCGCCGCTCCAGGGCCGCTGGTCGGCGCACCGATTTCCCACATGCCGTAGTCCGCCGTCCATCGGTCCGTTGCCGCGGAGTCCTCGAATGTTTCCGGGTTGGAGAACACGGGCAAGGCTCCGGTTATCACCTGGATGTCGTCGATATACCAGCCGGGGCCGACGGTGACAGAATTATTGTCAGAATAGAAGCCGAAGCCCAGCCGCACCGTCTTGCCGGCATACGCGCTCAAATCAAACTCGGGACGGGCCCATGCCGGGGTCCAACCCCTCCCGTTCACAACGTTTGCATAGTTGCCCGATATGGGTACCCAAGCGCCGTCCACGTACAAATACACGACAGCCGATTCGCTGGTGCTGAAATTATACCAGTGCCAGAACTGCAACCGCGGATTCTCGGACGCGGCGGGCACCGTGAACAAGGGGCCTTGGAGGCGGGTGTTGGCGTTGGGGGAATAGTTCCCATCCAACACCGTCGCTGCGCAGCGCAAGCCCCCATGCGCCACACCCGGGCCGCTGGTGGGGATGCCGATCTGCCAGGTGCCGTTGCTGACGGACCAGTTGGTGAGTGCGGCGGCGGATTCGAAGTTTTCGGACCAAACGACATCCGCGGTGGCTGGCTGGGCCATGGCGGCGAATGCGAGACCGAGTGCGGGGGCACTCAGGCGGCGGAGGATGGATGGCAGGAGGGGTGTTGGATTCATCGGAAAGTTCCTTTGTTGGACGTGTGAATAGCTTCCCCAGCCAGCCCTGCCAAGGCAAATCCGCAAATCTTGTGAATTATTTTCCGGCGGCGGAGTTTACCGAGGGGTATCGCCCGGGGCTCAGGACGTTGCCACACCACCGAACTCTCGCGCAACAACACTCACACCTCCACACACCCGCCATCAAAACCCGCCCCGCCCGCCTGGCACCACTCGTTTGATGGCATCCTCCTCGATGTCCCTTGCTCCAACACCGGCGTCATCCGCCGCCGCGTCGATGTCCGCTGGCGCCTCCAAGCCCCCGACCTTGCACAACTCGTCCAAACCCAGCGCGTCCAAACCCAGCGCAAAATCCTCGAACATGCCCTGCCCTGCCTCAATCCCGGTGGCCGTCTGGTGTACTCGACCTGCTCCCTCGAGCCCGCCGAAAACCTCGGCCAGATCGAAGCCTTCCTAGCCGCGCACCCGACCCTAATGCTGCACTCCATCCGCGAGGCCCTCCCATTCCGCGACCACAGCGACGGCACCTTCGCCGCACGCATCGAAACACCGCCGTCCCGCCCCATACGATCCGGTTAGGCGCTGTAAAGGCATTATCTATATGTTAGTAACTCGAAGAGAAGATAATGAAGCATTATGGTAAAATCATGATGAGGTAAAATGATGGAAGAAGAGACCAAGGATTCTGGGCCAAATTCCCCTTCTGCATCATTTTACCATTTCATCATTTTACCAAAAACTCTTACGACCAATAATGCGATTTGGAAAGTTTATTTGTTTACGGCACCTTAGCACCTGACTGGGCAAGAGACCGGCTCAGAGTTGGATCTTGGATATGGTCTTTGCGTTCTGCTGCGGCCAGTTATCTGCGTATTGCTGCCAGACCTAGCCTGCCCGATGAAATCCGCAGGGCGGGACGGCACAAAGCAGATGATCTGCAACCCAAGCACAGGCCATGCTCTGGCCTGCGGGGTGCCGGCCAACCGAATTGCCAACCGGGACGGCGGTGCCCGCTCCGCTCCCGGCTCCGGGATGAGTGGCGGCACCGTCAATGCGCTGGCGGCGTGCCCCCCCAAAAAAAATTTTCCCGCTCTGCGAGCCTCCGACCTCTGACCTCTGACCTCCGACCTCCGACCTCTGATCTCTGACCTCTGACCTCTGACCTCCGACCTCCGACCTCCGACCTCCGACCTCCGACCTCCGACCTCCGACCTCCGACTTCCGACTTCCGACCTCCGACCTCCGACCTCTGACCTCTGATCTCTGATCTCTGACCTCTGACCTCTGACCTCCGACCTCCGAGCCCCGCGTTCGCTCATGCGTGCCACCCCGCAAGGGAATTTCCTGGCAGTCAGTGGAAATTTGAAATGCGGGCCGGCAGCCGGGCGTAGCAGGGACGGACGCACCGGACGCGGCCTTCGCACGATCACAACCACTATCACAACCAGGGATCAGTCATGAGCGCAAATGAATCTATGATGAACACACTCAAGATCGGGGTCGGCTGCTGGCTCGTTGCCTGCGGCGTGGCGCTGCTGCCGCTCCAGGTGCAGGCCTGGGAACCCGCCGCCAACGAACTGGATGCGGCACTCAAGGCCGGGGACCTCACCGGTTATGTTGCCAACCTAACCACCTGGCTGAACCGGAAAGTGCCGGGCGATCCGGGCCAAATTTCGGGGGCCGCGCTGCAGGATCTGCTCAAGGATCCGGTGTTCGCGAATGCGCTGGGCCAACGGCAGTTCCTCGCGAAACTGGGGCCCGCTGAGACCGCAGCCTTTGTCAAAGCGGAGCCTGCCAACCTGGCGTTCCTGGCCGCGCTGCTGAACAACACGCCGGTCATGAACCTGTTGCTGGAAGCGGTCGGCCCCACGCCGATCGCTGCCAGGGAGCAGAATGACTACCGGTTGCCGGTGACCGCACTGACCATCTGGATGAAAATCCTCGCGGCCGATCCGGACGCCAAGGACGGGATCTATCAGAAGCTCGCGATCGCCACGGCGATCCGCCCGCCCGGCAGCGGCAACCGCGGGGCTGGCGGCCAGAATGACCATCCGGCAGAGCCGGTGGGTCGCTACCTGCACTTCAAGACGGCGCACCGGAACCACGAGTTGTTCCCGAGCTTCGACAACCTAACTGTCTGGGAGTATCAGCATGTGGTGTCGTCGTGTGCCTCCGACGGCGACCTGGCGTGGGGGCGGGCAATGGTCAACACCTGGCGGCCCGACTTGCGCCTCAAGGAGCAGGTGGTGGAATCGACCCGCGAGGTGTGGCGCCGCAACTCGCCGATCGAATTCGCCGGCAGTTTCAAGAATGTGTTGACGGGTGGCGGCAAGTGCGGTCCGCGCTCATCGTGGGCGGTGTTTATCTGTCAGGCATTCGGCATTCCGGCCATCGGGGTGGGGCAACCGGCGCATGCCTGTGTGGCCGCAAAATCAGCCTATCCGGAACTGCAGCCGCAGCCCGGCAGCATCTGGAAAGTCCATCAGGGCCGGGGCTGGGAGGTGTCAAAGCTGGAGGGGACGAATGGTCCCACGTTCCTCGAGGCGGTTGGCGAGCGGGCCCACCTGGCGGAATTCTCACAGATCGAGCACTTGCGCTGGCTGGCCACGGCGCTAACTGCCAAGGACGCGGCGACAGCCGTTAGAGCGGTGGCCGTCAAGCTGCGGGAAGCCCTGCCGCCGGCTGCGCTCGCAGCGGCCAGCGCCCCGGAAACCGACCCGAATGTGGAAGGCGTGGCCAAGGTCACCGCCACGGCTGCGGCCCAGCCGCCGGCAGTCCCGGAGGAACCGTTCAAGGCGGTGCCCGGCACCATTCACCTCGAAGCGGAAACCTTTGCCAACAGCTTCGCCGAAGCCGCCTTTCCGTCCGAGCAAAAGGGCTGTGTTGATGTGCTCGATTGCTTCACCGGTGGCAAGCAGCTCAACCTCCAGAAGAACATGAAGACCTGCTGGGTGGACTATCAGCTCGAGGTGCCCGCAGCCGGAACCTATGCGCTGGTTGCTAGAGTCGCGGTGGTCAACCTCGACCAGTTGTTGGATGTTGGCATCGGCGACACCAAGCTCGCCACCATCAACATCCCTAACACCAATGGCGGGTGGACGACCACCGAACCCGTGGCAGTCAACCTGGCCAAAGGCCCCCAGACCTTGCGCATTTCCGCGCCGATGCAGCGCGGCGTCGCCATCCGGTGGTTCGAACTCACGGCCAAGTGAGGCTTGTTCCGAACCCAACTGCAGCCATCATGAAATCGATCAAGAATCTAACCAGGCTCACCTACGAAACCGCCGCCTTCCAAGGCTGGCGTCTTGCCATCAGGCGCTCAGGAGCGGCCTTCGCGAAGTATTTCTCCGACAAGCAACACGGCAGCGAAAAGAAGTCGTTCGCCGCCGGTCAGGCTGCTTTAACCGCCGTGAAAGCAATCCTCGATGGAGCGAAGCTGGTCAACGGCAAGCATACCCCAGCGACCATCCGCAAGGTGGAGAAGCTGTTGGAGCAGGCGTAGGTCCGGGATTCATTCCTATAATGCGATGGATATGGGAATGATGAGCGACAACGACGTGATCGTGGTGATCTTCAGCAAGGAGCAGGTCCGGCACCTCAAGCTGGCCCACTTCCTCAAGCAATTCGGTCGCGACGCCCTGCCGGAGGGCCCGGCCCTGGCGGAGATGATGGGGAAATTCCAGTTTCTCGTCCACGGCTACGACGACGACCCGCACGAACTCTACGCCATCCCGGAAGTACGGAAGTTCTACCAATACTTCCACCGCGTCTGGCCCTACTGGTTCTATTTCTGCGACCTCCAGGCCGAGACCCTGACCATGATGACCCTGTGCCTGCTGCCGAACCTCAGCGGCTTCAAGCGCCTCGGGCAACCCATGGCCCAAGTCGAATACGCGCCGCTGGACCTGCTCCGCTTCATCGAGCGGAACTTCATCCCGCTCAACACGATGATGGAGCGCGCCGGGATGTCGGAGATGGACATCTACAACCGCACCCGCGACATCTTCCACCATTTCAAGTTGCCGTATGCCGCGGAGCCGCCGGGGGAATCACCCGACATGTAACCGCCTCACATGGCTACTGCACGCATGCATCCGCTTTCCCTCGCTCGCTAGTCCCAATCTGATTTCATCGGTCATCGAAATCGCATTTGACCAAACCTACCCGCTGAAATAGCAATACGCTCACCCGAATGAAACGAGACATGGACCTCATTAGACTGTTGCTCATGCAACAGGAAACCGGCGAGGATCCGCCGGAACTCAGGCATTACGAGGTACGGCTTGTTCTCTACAACATCGCGCTCATGCTTGATGCTGGGCTCATCGATGGCCATGTCATTTCCGACCACATCGGCGAACCAGCAGCAGCCACAATGATCCGCATGACATGGGTAGGCCTGCCTACCACGACTCCGATAGCCGCTCGATGACGTCCTTTCTCGCCAGCACGCGCGAGCAGAGTTCCCAACGATTCTTGTCGGGGTCGATGGTTTCCTTGTAGCGCAGCTCGAAGACATCGCGGGCCTTTTGGCGGAGGTGGATGTATTCGTCCATCCGCTCCTCCAGTTTTTCCTCGGTCTCGATCCACTCGTCTTCGAGGGTGTCGGGCAGGCCGCCTAAGATATCGAACTTGTCCTTCATCCGCCGGGACAGAACTTGATAGATCTTCTGGTCCTGGGTCTCGTCGTAAACGAGATTGAGCATGTCCACGCTGCTGCGTGCCTGGCCGAAGCGCTTGATCCGGCCGAGGCGCTGTTCGAGGCGCGACGGGTTCCAGGGCAAATCCACGTTGATCAGGGTGCCGAGGGTCTGGAGGTTGAGCCCTTCGCACGCGGCATCGGTGGCGACCACGAGGCGGATGTCGCGTTGCTTCACCGCGTGTTTGATCTCGTCCCGCTCGATCGAGGCGAATTCCCCGGCGCGGAACATTCCGCTCTTGCCGGTGCCGGCATAGACGGCCACCGGCTCGCCGGGCAGGTTCTTGGCCAGCTCCGACCCGATCCAGTGCGCCGTGTCGTAGTATTGGCTGAAGATGATGCAACCGTGCTCCAGCCACGTCTTCCCTTCCGTCCGGTGTGCGGTGAGGAAATAGCGGACGGCGGCGAGCTTGGGATCGTGGGCTTCCGGTCGCGAGAGTTCCGCGACGATGGTCCGCATGTGCCCATAAGATCCCACAGCCCATGCACTTCGGTCTGGATCGGCGTGGCGGTGCCCAACAGCAAGTGGCGCGTGCGCGGGCCGATCCGCATCATGAAATCGAGCAGGTTGTTCGGCTGGTCTTTGGATTCGCCCAAGCCGCCGGAGCGGCGTGCCTTGTGCGCCTCGTCGAGGATCACCGTGCCGTATTTGCGGAGCAGCAGGAGCCGGCGTTCTTCCGATTGTTGGAAAATGAGTCCGGTGGAGACGATGGCGATCCGGAACGGGCAGCATGCGATGTCCTCCGCCCCACGGGTCCTGATCATGTGGCCGTTCGGGTCCACCCAAACTTTCTTGTTTGATGACCAAACGGCGCTGGGAATGCCGAGGCGGTCCTTTAGTTCCACCTGCCATTGGAACGTGAGGGTCGAGGGGCAGAGGATGAGCACCGGGCCGTCATCCAGCAGCGCCGCGAGCATCGCACTGGCGGCAAGTGATAGAGTCTTGCCGACACCCACCTCGTCGGCCAACAGCAACCGGGCTTTGCCATACGTTTCCCGATGCCAGAGGAACAACGTGACAAATGCCCGTTGCCACGGCTGGAGCTGTTCGCCGCCGCGGTAGATGGGACTTTCCGCCAGGGCCGCACCGGCCAGTTCGTCGGGCTTGACCTGCTCAAAGCGGACTTCCACCCGATCCGCGATACGCTGGATTTCCTCAATGATGGCATCCGGCAGCGGGTAGCTGTCCTTCCAGAGAGCCTCAAACTCTTCTTCCACCCAGGCCACGCCCTCCTCGGACGAGTCCTCCCAGAGAATCTCGTAGTTCCCGGCAAACGCGCTCTTGGTCTCGTTGATGGACCCGAGAAAGCTTGTCTTCGTGCCATCGGCGGCCTCGATCACGCCCGCCTTGCCGTGCAGGAAAACCCGGTCTTTCGGCACCACCCGGATTTCCACCCGGCCATTGGTGAGAAGATCGTGGAGTTTCCGGTAGCGCTCCCGGTGCAGCAGGGCCTCGACCTCGGCCGGTGCCTCGTTCCAGCGTTCCTTCAGCGCGGTTTCCCGGACATGCTTGGAAACAATCACATCCGCCGCGTCCAGCTCGCTGTTGCAAACGATCCGGACTTTCGGAATGGCCGCAATCTCCTCGCCCACCAATTCAAAGATCGAGCTGCGGAAGTATCCGGCAATCCGGTCGTAGGACTTCGCGCCCTTCAGCGTTTCCGCGAGAAACGCATGGTCGAGCCGTTGGCGGCGGGAGGAAAAGCGGCGAATCATCGGACAAAATTGATTGGCTGACAGGATCTATCAGGAGCGTTCGCTCTCCCGCACCGCAGTGAGCAACCCTTTGAGATGGCTGAGGATTTCGGGAGACTCTTTCACCTCCGCCAACGGTGTGAGGTGGTCCCAAATGTGCTTCCAATCGAGGTTTCCGGTCCCTTGACGGACAAGTATGCCGCGAAGGTCGATGCGATCCTGCGGACGATCCGCGAACGCTTTCATGACGATAAGATCTTCAGCGGTGCAAGTGCGCAGCCTGACACCCGGAGCATATTCGACCAGAATCGAGCGTCTGACTGCGCTCTCTTCGAATGGCAGCCCGGCCAGCGCGATGTCGATTCCGATTCCTGAGGCGGTCTGGAGCAGAAGCACCCGATGGGTCAGTGCGAACTCCCGGGCGTCCGCCCGGCGTGGCGTGTAATGGGCAAGTAGAAAATCCACAAACGGCTCTTCAGCGCCAAAACCGGTGAGCAACGTCAAATCCATGTCTTTGGTAAGACGAGGTTCGCTCCATCGCTGGATCGCAAGTCCGCCGATGAAACAAAAATCCCAGCCCTGCCCCTCAAGAAGGACCTGCAATTCCGCAGCTTCCTCGACGAGATCTTTCATTGAGGCCGCAGTTTTTTGAACCAGCGTTGCTGTTCGACCAACCCGGAGTCCATCCGCGGAGGGGAATGCTTTATCGCATCGCGAAACAACTGATTGCAACACGCGACCATCGCAACCGTATCCGCCGCCCGGATGTCCGCATCCCGGACTTGTTGGAGCAGCGGCGCGGCGCGTTCCCAGCGGGCGACGTGTGCGCGGAGTGCTTCTTTTTCGGTCGCGGTCATGGCGAAAACATAGGGGTTATTGATTGGATTGCCAAGGCCCCATTTGAATAGACGCGGATTTTCGTCTTGGCTTAGGAATCCCGCAGATGTTCCACCCACTCTGTGGCACTGGCAACCTCCGCCCATGCCTCGCGTCCTTTCTGCCAGAGCAACTTGAGTTGCTCCTCATCGATCACCTGCGCAGGAGCGGGCGAAGTTTCCTCCGCCTCGTCATCGAGGGAGAAAGACGGCGTCTGACCTACGGTTTTCACAGCGGCACTTTAGCCGGAAACCGGGAAAGGTGAAGCCGATTCCGAAAAAAACGCCCCAGAGCTGCGGGTGTTCGTTGAAAACGGTTGCATCCCCCATCCGAACAAGTTATGTTGCTGGCAGAAGGACTGGATTCTCATCCTTCCAATAATCATCGATCCGTCATGGCCACCAAAACTGCACCCTCCGGTAAATTCCATGTGATTTCGCGTTCAGGACAATGGGCGGTCACCCGTCAGGGTGCCTCCCGTGCGTCCAGAGTCGTGGATTCGAGAGAGGGAGCCGTTGTCGCTGCAAAACGAATGGCATCGGGGAAAACCGAGATCGTCGTGCATCGCACCGATGGAACGGTTTCCAAGAGAATCGGTGTCAATACTGGCTGCAGCCGGATGTCACAGCTTGACATGGCGGGCAGCCCATGTCAGCTTTCTCCCGGGAGAAAGCTGATGATTCAAGTTCTGAAACACGACTATGGGAAGAGCAGGGTTTCGCTACTCAAGATTCGAGCGGCGGTCCGGGCCGTTAGGGCGGCGAAGGCAACAAAGGTGGTTGCCAAGAAAGGGGTTAGGAAAGCGCCTGTCCCCAAAGCTGACAAACCGGTATGAGGCAGTCGAAAGCCTACGCCCGGCAGGTCTTCCTGAATTGTCCCTTCGATCCTGGATACCGGCCCATTTACGAGGCGATCATCTTCACCGTCCTGGCCTGCGGGTTCGTCATCCGCTGTTCACGCGAGCGTGAGGATTCCGCCGAACCGCGGATTGCCAAAATCGTAGAGATCATCCGCAACTCGAAATTCGGCATCCACGACATCTGTCGTGTCGAACTGGACGAAGTCAACGGCTTGCCTCGCTTCAACATGCCGCTGGAACTCGGGCTTTTTCTAGGTGCCAAAGCCTATTCCGGCGAGCCTGCCCAGAAGAAGAAATGTTGTTTGGTCCTCGACACCGAGGCCTACCGCTATCAGAAGTTCATTTCCGACATCGCCGGCCAGGACATTCGAGCTCATGGCGGCAATCCAGAGAAAGCGTTGACCGAGACCCGCCACTGGCTCGTCACCGTGGGCGACCGCAAACGACTCCCTGGCCCGGCGGATTTGAAGCAGGCCTACCGCGAATTTCGGACGGATTTGCCCGAAATTCTCGACAAGGTCTCTCTCGCCGAGGACGAGATCCGATATGTTGAGTTTGTGAAAGTGGTCATGGAATGGCTGACCGCCCGTCGAAAAGACGGTTGATGGTGGCGGGTTTCTCACCCCAGCCGCTGGTTCCTCACCAAGTCCCGCAGCACGCGGGCGGCGCTGGCTTCTTCGGGGCGGATGGCTTCAAGGTGACGGGCGAGGTAATCGGCGATCTCCACGACGCGCTCGCGGCGGGTCATGTCGCCGTAATAATCGGGGACGTTGAGCGTCAGGTGGGCCAGAACCTCGTTGCCGTCGGTTTCGTTGGCGAGTTCCATGATGGCGTAGAGCACAGCGCGGAGCACGGTGTCGTGCAACTCGGCCCCCTCGCTCATCTCGCTCATGCTGAATTCGACGGCGCTCTTGAGGCGGGCCTCATTCGCCTTCTGATTCCCCATCAGCGCGCGGAAATCGCGGACCTTGAAGGCCTTGGCGAAGTTCTGATAGTTGTCGAGGGTCTTGAAACCCGTGGCTTCGAGGTCGATCAACTTGAGGTAGAACCGCTCGACACCGCTGAATTCCTTCCAATGCCGCTCATCGAACCCCTGCGGGACGAGGCACTGGTTGGCGGTAGCGACGGCGAATTCGATCAAACCGTCCACGAAGGTGGTCTCGCCCTTCACCCTGGGGCGGATGGCTTCCGCAGTCATGTCACGACCGTCGATGATGGCGTAGCGGGTCAGCACGCGCAGCGCGGCGGCATAGCCGGCCATCTGGATGTCGGCATCCTCGAAGACGTTCTCGTCCCGGTAAAGCCCCTTCGCTTCCTGGTTGAGGCCGGTGAGGTCGTGAATCTGCGCCTCGACTTCCTCTTGGATTTCCCAGGCGAGGTCGTCGCGGGTGGTCTTGAGGGTACCGGAGCGCTTGCGGCAGACGAGCAGGACGGTGCCTTTGACGTTAGCACCAGCGCGTAGTGCGCTTTCCGTCTCGGTAACAACATACCATGCGGCAGTTACTTGTAGGCCGGATGCCCACACGATATTCGCCATGTCCGACCAGATACTCTCGGACTGGTGGGTGAACATGATCACCTGAATGCCGTTGTCCGGCATGCAGTCGGTCATCCTCTGGTAGGCAGCCACCATGCCGCGACGGAAATCCTCGTCTTCACCCTTGATGGCGAGAGAACGGCGGCTATCCCACACCCATTCAGCGAACTCCGGCGGAGGATTCTTTCGAATCCACGCGACAAAGAAGTCCAGAATTTCCTCGTATTTTACGGCATCGCCGTAAGGAGGATCGGTTATGTAGATGTCGTTGTTCGTGTCCAGTCGACCGGCGGGAAGCGACCTCACGCTATACACCTGATCTGACATCGTCGGAAATTTCGGCGCTGAGAATTGGATACCTCCGCTGCAGCCGGCGAATCCTCTACAGCCGTAGTTAAAAAGCGTATTTAACGCCTGATTGTCAAAAACAGTCTGTACGCACCCTCCACCACCGCTGACGTTGTCCCATCTGCTCAGTCGAGAATTCGAATTTAGGATCTTTCCCAAGGCGAACTTCAAGCGTGCATCGCTGAAGCGATTGATCAATCCGGCAACAAGCAACTGCCGAGGAGTGAACAGGTGATGCCAAAATCTCCACCCGCGAGCGCGAACCAAATCCAGACCCTGGTAGCGAGGTGGCCCACCCACTTCGATCTGCATATCGGGCAGCCAACCCTTGGTCTGCCAATCGGCAATATGTTTAGTAAGGTGTTGCTGTACGATTTCTTCCCGGCTGAGGTCCGACTCGGTTATCGAACGAAACTCGTATTCCTCTCCTTTCCCTTTTGGCTTTCGACGCGTCCATTGAATGCAGTAAAGACGCTCTTGCAGAATGTCTTCTTGCAGGGGCATGAAATCGGATTTCTCCCACTGACGCAACTTATTGGCAGTTGATCCGTCGGGCTGTGTGTAGTCTCCCCTGAGTGTGGATATTTTGGTCTTGTAATTGACCCCATTAACCCGATGTAGCATGTATGCTTCACCAAACTTTCCTTCACGGCCGACTGTGCCTTGTTCTGCATTCGCGAGTTCTTTTTCGCCAACTCCCGAGTGAATTGCTATGTGGTAGCGCTTTTCGATGTGGTCCGGTATAAGTTGGGCGATGACATATATTTTCTGCCCAGTTCTTGGTTTGCTGATTATGAGGCTTGGAATTAGCGGTAGCATCCAGCCCGTCTGTGGGCAGCGCGCTTCGATGCAGTAGAGTAGGGATTTTATCCTCCAGCCGTTTCCGTCGTTTTCGACACCCAAGTTTTCAATTTCAGATTCAACCTTTTCTACCAATTGCTTTTGCTTGCACTCCAGCTCAACGCGGCTGTCCGGTGAGCCGCCGACAATGTGAAGCGCACCCCAAGTTAACATGCATGCGATAGGGTTAAGATCGGAAGCATACACGTCGCAACCGATTCGAGCGGCTTCGAATGGAATCTGCCCGGAGCCGCTGAAGGTGTCCGCAACTCGCGGGCGATGGCCGAAGCGCATGATTCCAAGTTGCTCGATCAACTCCGTGAACGAATGAGCGGTCGTGCCGAGGTGGGCATTGACTGATTCCCAAATATGTTGGTCAACGGCATCCGTTACTTCTTCGGGGCGCTTCGCCTTATCTACCCGCTCTCGGTAGGCCATTTGGTTCAAACCAAGCATTTGCACCTCAAGGCGGCGGCGCTCCAATTCGGTGATATCATCGCGCCACTGGACCTTTACATTCTCGAACTCAGGTTTCGACCAATCCACAGGTGCCGACATTGGTAGGAGCATGGACGGGTCGGAGACGAAGTAATCTGCGGCATGAGCGATACTTAGGGTCGCGAGAATTTCCCGGGGTTTGGCGCGGCGTGACCAACGGGCGACGAACGATTCGTCGTCCATGGCCATGAGCATTTCAAAGATTTCGAGATCACGCTTCGGATTGTCCGTTGCCGGAACGAGACAGCCAAGGATGCAGGCTTTGTTCAGGATAAGTGGCTTGCGGCCCTTCCAATAGGAGCCGAGGGAAGTGAGGGTTTTGCCGCTCCCGGCCATCTGCTCCTTGTAAGCCTCAGCGGAGAGTTTCTGGACCGGTAGCAAACGTTCGATCAGCGCGGGGGCGTCGCGCAGGCTTAGAGGTTGAATGCTTGAGGTTGAAGGGGACATGACGGATCAGGAAGGCGCCACCATCCATTGCCAGGTGGTGAGCACCTCGATAGCGGGGGGCACGGCTGGCTTGGGCAGGCGGGAATGGGCGATGAGCAGGAGCTTGCGGGCCTGCGGGAAGACGGTGGCCGCATCCTCCAGGGCGCGAACCTCGCGGGCCAGGGTGGCGGGGTCGTCGGCGTCGGCGCAGGCTTGCAGGAGGCACTCGCCGCCCTGCGGGTCGCGGGCGAGAAAATCGACCTCGAAGCCACGTGGCGTGTGGACCCAAGCCACCTCCATGCGGCGGCGCTGGAGTTCGGTGAAGACGGCGGATTCCAGCAGGTGGCCGAGGTTGGCGCGGGGGCTGCGGTCGTAGGCGGCGATGAGGCCGGTATCGACGGGATAGATCTTGCGCGGGTTGAGCTGGCGCTGTTTTTCCGACTCGGTGGCGATGGGTACGGCGCTGACCAGAAAGGCGTCCTCAAGGTGGGCGAGCAGTTCGTGAAGGGTGTCGCGGGAGGAGGCGATCTGGCGGCTCTTGAGGTCGGCGTGGAATTTGGCCACGGAGAAGCGGCCGCAGGGAGCGGAGAGCAGGCGGCGGACGAGCTGGCGCAGCACCACCACGCTGGTCACCCGGTGGCGCTCAATCACATCGCGCAGCATCACGGAATCGACATAAGACTGGAGCAGGGAACGGGCCTCGGGCGGCCCGAGCGACTGGACCTCGGGGAAGCCTCCGCGCTGCAGCCAGGCGAGGAAATGATGGTCCATGAGGGCGGCCTCGGCCTCGGTCGGCACCTCCGGCTGGCCGGGGAAAGGCACGCCGTGGTGACGCAGGAATTCGGGGAAGGAGAACGGGTGGACCACCAGTTCCCACGAGCGCCCGCGCATGGCCGTGGCGATCTCGCGGCTGAGCAAACGGGCCGAGGAGCCGGACAGGAACAGTTCGGCACGCCCCGAATCATGCAGCCGCCGCGCGAAGCGTTCCCAGTCCGGAACCCGCTGGATCTCGTCGAAGAAGAAGGCGACCGGCCACGCGGTTGTTTGCGGGTAGAGCCGGGCGTGCAAGTCGGGGATCAGCGCGAGATCTGAGACCGCCAAGTCGCCCAGGCGTTCGTCCTCGAAGTCGAAATAGAGCAGGGATTCCGGTGCCCGGCCGGCGTGCAGGAGGTCGGCCCGGCATTGGTGCAGAAAGGTGCTCTTGCCGCTGCGCCTCATGCCGATCACGCAGAAGGCCTTGCGCACTCCGCCCAAGGAGGGCAGCGCGAGGTCGCGCCGGGTCATTGCCGGTGGCGGTGTCTCGATGCTGCCGCGAATCTTGCGGGAGATGATTTCGGAAAGAATGCCGTTCACGAATGCAAAAATCATTCAAAACCTGCCGGATGCAAAGGACTAAATTTCATTTTCCTGCTTCTTTCCGCTACCTTCAAACAGCGGCAGGGCGAACAGGTCGGTTTCGACCGGGCGGCGGCGCTTGCGGCCATCGGGCGGTCTTTCGCCATCGGAGAGGGCGAGAAAGAGGGCGCGCCGCCAGCCGCGCGGGGTGTCTTCAGGCAGGCCGGCTTCGGCGACGGTCATGGAAAACAGCCACCAGCGTTCCTCGGGGCGGAGGGCGGCCCATTTGCTGCACACCACGGGAAGCTGTTCGGCGTTGGCGGGTTCGGCGGCCCAGGCGAGGACGCAGAGTTCCTTGCCTAACAAGCGGTCCACGAGATTGGTGCCGGAGTGCCAACGGCCGGTGCTGACTTTGGCGGCCTTGAGACGGTCATTAAATTCGCGGCGGGCGGTGTCGGCGATGGCGGACCAGATGGCACGCGGCAGAATGGCGCGTTGTTCGTCGCGCGGGATGCCGCCGTCGAGGCCGCGGTAGCCGTAGTCTTCGACGAGCACGACTGGCTCGGACTTGGAGGCCGGGATTTCGACGCGGAACAGGTGGGCACCGAATTGGTCCGGTGCGCCGAAGTCCACGAACTTTGCGGGCGGGGTCATGCTGGAGGGGGAAGATGAAGAAGGGACAGGAATGTCCCTGCTCCTTATTGTTCGATGTCGCTGGGTTGGAGATCGATGCCGAGTTTGCCGGCGAAGTCCTTGAGGTCGTGGCCGGAATTGAAGTGCGCCTTGCGGAAGGTCAGGGTGATCGGGGTGTCCGGCGTGAACTTCTCTAGCACCTTTTTCAAAATGTCCTCGATGAACGCGGCATTCACGCGAATTTCTCCCACGACAAGCTGCGCGACCTGGGCACCCTGACCGACGGAAAGCGTGACGTTCTCAAACTCGACGGATTTCTTGCCGGCCTCCGATAGAGCCTCGAAGGTCTTGGCGCGGGAGTCCAGCTTGCGGCCCGCACGGGAAACGAGACGGCCGGGTTTGACCGGATCGACATCGACGCCCTTCTTGCCCTTGGCCGGGTAGCGGATCACCGTCTTGGCTTCGATGCCATCCGCCTCGGCGAAGACGTTGATCATCACCTCGCCGTCGCCGATTTCGATAGGCTGGTCGTGGACAATGCCCTCGCGCGCTTCCTCGCCGCCGAGAGTGTAGCGGATGACCTTGGCGGTGGGCGCAACGATCTGAACGCGGCGCTTGCCCTTGTCCTCGGTGAGATGATTGCGGATGATGATCTTGTTAGACCAGGTGACCGGGTCGCCGGTCTCGGACTTGCCGGAGGGATCGACGACGAGGAAATTCACCCGCAGCGCCTTGGTGGCAAGCGTCTGTTCCTTGAGCTGAGGGCTGGAATCGGAAACCGGGCCATCCTCGGCAAAGTAGATGCGCGGGGCGGGACCGGCGTTCTGCGGGTTGATGCGGAGGTGAACCTGGCCGTTGTCGTCCGGTTCGGACTCGGGGATGACTTGAACGAAGGTCCGCTTGGCTTTAGGCTTCTTGGTGACGTAGCCGTTGCCAAGGTCCTCCCACAGGCCGCGGTTGCAGGCAGTGGATTTCAGGGTTTCGAGGCCCTTCGGCGGGAGCCACGACATGCCGGCTTGCTCGGCCATGCGGTCGGTCACGTCGGACCAGCGGGCTTCGTCGAGGTTTTCCGGCCAGAGCAGGTCCTGCGCCTTGTCGCGGATGGCGTCAAAGTCCTTATCGACATCCAGATAGAGCTTGAGAGGATTGGAGGTCAAGGTCTTCTCGATTTGGAGTTCGCCATCGAACACCTTTTGGGAGTCGCGGGTCATGTCCAGCGGTTTGGCGGCGAGCTGGGACGCCATGCCCGCACGCTGGATGGGGAACAGCACCTTGTCGAAGAGACTGAGGACGGTGGCGTTCAAATCCTGCTCGTAGGTCTGTTGCTTCTTTTCCAGGTCCTCGCGCTGCGGGTGCCCCAGCGGGATGCGGGAATCCGCCTTCTTCGCGGCGAAGACGTGGCAGGCCGCCTTTTCCACGCTGGCGATGGCGGTCTTGTCACCGGTGAGCACAGCGACGAGCAGGTGGAACTGCGCATGGCTGGCGAGTTGTTGGGAGTTTTTCCGCAAGGGTCGGATCCAGAGTCGCTTGGGGCTTTGCCCGTCGGCGTAGAAATCGGCCCGGTGGCGCTGGAAGCCCTTGGTGAAGCCCAGCGGGATCCAGTTGGTGGCTTTGTAGAGGGTTCCCTGGTGAATGGCCGGATCATGGAAGCTTGGGATGATTTGTGGAGATCATGACACCCCTACCATCTCAAAATCGGGGTGTTTGTTTAGGAAAATCTTTAGAACGTCGATTTCAAGCCGACCCCAGCAACGGCAGCCAATCGCCCTGGCATTTTCTGATTTCCCTTGCGTCCGTAGGGAGAGTGATTACCCTCCGGCGAACGGTGGCTCCGTGGTGGGGCTGCCCGCGTGAGTCCTTGTTCCGAACCCAACTGCAACTATCATGAAATCGCTCGCCGCCTTCCGCACCCTCGCCCTCACCGCCGGCCTTCTCGCGCCGACGTCCGTCGCTCTGGCCGCCGATCCGCCGGTGCCGCTGGTTCAGCAAGCCTTCCCGGACGTGCCGGCGAGCTGGTTCCATAGCGGGCCGATGAAGGCCTTTGAGGCCTTCACCCTCGAATCCGCCCGCACCGGCGGCGATCCCAACTCCATCGAGGTCACCTTCTCCGCTCCTGTCTTGCCCGCCACGCTCACCGATCCGGCCCACTACATTGTGGACCCCGGCGTGAACGTCACCGCCGCCCGCCCCGGCCCCACCGCTTTCAGCGTCGTCCTCACCACTTCCGCCATCCCGGACGCCGGCCTCCACACGCTCACCGTTACCGGCCTAACCGATACCGCGCTGCCGCCCAACACCCTGCCGGCCGACTCGACGGTGCCCGTCATCAAGGCCCAGGGCGTCATCACCCGCAAGCTCTTCACCGTCATCCCCGGCGCGGCGGTGAGCGATCTAACCAGCGCCGCCAAGTTCCCCGCCGCCCCCGACGCCGTGGATTTTCCCGCCGCCTTCGAGGCCACGGCCAATGCCGCCGATAACTATGGCCTCCAGTTCGCCGGCTGCGTCCATCCGCCCGCCACCGGCGACTATGCCTTCTTCATCGCCGCCGACGAACAGGCCGCGCTTTACCTCAGCCCCGACGCCAACCCCGCCGGCAAGGCCCTCATCGCCAGTGTGCCTAGCGCCACCGCCGCCCGCGCCTACACGACCCTGACCAGCCAGCGCTCGGCCTACGTCCGCCTCGAAGCCGGGCGGGCCTACTACCTCGAGGCATTGCTCAAGGAAGCCGGCGGCAGCGACCACCTGGCCGTTACCTGGCGGCTCCGCGGGATGCCCGCGCCTGCGACCGGCGACAGCCCGATCCCCGGCACGTTCCTATCCAGCCTGACGCCCAGCGCGCCGGTGGGCGTCGTCGCGCAACCGCAGCCGCAGACCGTCGCCGAGCGGGCCGCCGCCACTTTCACCGTCACGCCCACCGGCACGCCGCCCTACACCTATCAGTGGCGCAAGAACGGCACGCCCATTCCCGGCGCGACGGCCAGCAGTTATAGCATAACCAGCGTGCCGTACAGCTTCGACGGCCTCGCCTTTTCCGTGATGGTCGGCAACAGCTTCAGCAGCGCCGTCAGCGACAACGCCGTTCTAACCGTCTCGCCCGACACCTCGCCGCCCACCATCGCGTCCCTCGCCGGCAGCGCCACGCTCGACCGCGTGTTCGTCACGTTTTCCGAGCCGGTCACGGCAGCCACGGCTAACAACCCGGCCAACTACACGTTCACCGGCGGCCTCAGCGTGCTGGAAGCGCGCCTGCAACCGAATGGCATCAGCGTCGTCCTCCTCACCGGCCCGCAGACGCCGGGCACAGCCTACACGCTCACGGCCACCGGCGTCGCCGACACCTTCGCCCGCCACAACTCCGCGCCCACCTCGGCCGCCTTCACGGCTTGGGTTTCGAGCCGGGGCTTTCTCCGCCGCGAGGTCTTCAGCGGCATCGGCGGCGCGACGGTGGCCGACCTGACCAACCATGCCCGCTTCCCGGATTCCCCCGATCAGAGCGGCTTTCTAACAGCATTTGAATGCCCTGGCAACGTGGCTGACAACTACGGCCAGCGGGTCTTCGGCTGGCTGCTGCCACCCGCCACCGGCTTCTACCGCTTCTTCCTGAGTTCCGACGACGACAGCGTCCTGTTCCTGAGCAGCGACGACACTCCCGCCAATGCCGCCACCATCGCGACCCTAACAACCGACACCGCTTCCAGCCGTGATTGGGCCGCCGCCGCGCAAAGCGTTCCGCTCTGGCTGGAAGCCGGCCACAGTTATTATGTGGAGGCGCAAATGAAAGAGTCCGCCGGCAACGACCACCTGGCCGTGGCCTGGCAAGTCCCCGGCGGCCTCGCGCCCGCCACCGGCGCCGCACCTATCGATGGCCAGTATCTCGCAACCTCCGCCAATCCGCTAGGCGCCTCGCTGGTCATCGCCCAGCAACCCGCCAGCGTGACGGTGCCGGAAAGCAGCGCCACCACCCTCAGCGTCGGTGTCACCGCGTCGTCCATGCCGGTTTTCTATCAGTGGCAGAGAAACGGCGCGGATATCCCCGGTGCCAACAGCGCCAGCTACACCACGCCGCGTTTGTTCCGCGGCGACGACGGTGCGCGCTTCCGCTGCTTTGTCAGCATTCCCGGCGCCAACCAACTCAGCGACGAGGCCATCGTCGCCGTCACGCCCGACAACGCGCCGCCGCTGGCCGTGTCCGCCGCCACCCTCACCGGCAGCGCCACCGTGGGCCTGTGCTTCAATGAACTGTTGGATCCGGAAACCGCCGCCAACCCGGCCAACTACACCCTGAGCACCGGCGGCGGAGTGCTCGCCGCCACGCTGCGCCCCGACGGCCAGAGCGTCGCCCTCACCCTCGCCACGCTCTTCTTCACCAACTCCACGGTCACGGTGCATGGAGTGAAGGATTTGGCTGGCAACGCGGTCTCGGCGAACTCTGCCGTGGCAGTCGTGGTTTCTGGGATGGAGGCAGCCGATGTGGGTACTCCAGGAGTGGATCCATTGGAACGCGGCTCAACCTTCACTTGCCGCACTGGCGATTACGATGTGGTAGCCGGCGGGTCAGACATCTACTACAACAACGACGGATTCCACTTCACTTATGAGCAGCGTACCGGCGACTTCGATGTGAAGGTTCGCATCGTCCGGTTGGACTACAAGGCATATCCCACGTTCGCCGGCATTCATGTCCGCGAGAATCTCACTCCCGGCAGCCGGAATATGAAGGCACACCTTTTCTCCACCAATGGCGCGAATGGCTATCACATGAGCTATCGCGCTCAGCAAGATGGCACCTCGGCATCCCCAATTGGTCTTCAGTCGGGGCCGGTGCCGTTCCCGAATGCTTGGATTCGGCTCACCCGAGCGAACGATACTTTTACCGCGTGGCACGGAACCGACGGGGTGAATTGGACACCGTTCGGCGAGATCACAATGACTTTCACTGGTCCCGTGTATGTTGGGCTGATTGCTTGTGCGGCGAACAACAACATCGGGCAAGCCACCACCGCCTGGTTCCGCGACTACTCCGCCACCGGCACCGTGGTTCCGCCCACACCCTTCGACTTGCTCATCAAGAAGGCCGCCGAACCCGCCAGCAGCTTCTCCCTCGACAACATCTATCAAACCACCCCGCACGGCGCGCAGGATCTCTGGCAGACGGCCACGAGCACCGTTCCCGCCACGTTCGACGTCCAGATCCAGAACGATGGCACCAACTCGCTCTCACCGGTCGTCAAGGCCACCGAAACCGCCGAGACCGGGTGGACGGTCACCTATCGTGCCGACGGTCAGGACATCACCGCGCAGGTGCGCAGTTCCAGCGGATACACGGTGGCCAACCTGGCCTCCGGCACGCCGGAGACCATCACGCTCGAGTTCCTGCCGGGCAGGTACGTCCTCGGCGGCACGCCCAAGAGCGCCACCCTCAGTGTCTTCAGCGACCCCTTCACCACCTCGTTGCGCGACACGGTTAGAGCCACCGCCATTTCCGAACCGAGCCACCAGCCCGACCTCATGGTCCGCCGCCTAACGGATGTTATCTATCGGGGCAAGGGCGTCTTCAACGCCGACGGCACCGGCCAGAGCAAGACCCTCGAATTGGATTACGGCATGACCGGTGTCTATCCGATCCAGCTCTTCAATGCCGGCAACCTGACGAACTTCTTCACCCTGCGCGGCCCGGCGGGCGGCCCTGGCTGGAGCGTCCGCTACTTCGACGCCGTGAGCGCCGGGGCCGAGATCACCGGCGACATGACCGCCGGCGGCACCATTGTCGCCCTGCCACCCAACGCCTCGTGGGAAGGCCGGGTGGAAGTCACCTTCGACGTCACCGTGCCGCGCGGCACGGCCAAGGAGTTGTTAGTCATCGCCACGAATGACGAGGACACGGGTTCCGATACCGTGAAAATCGTTACCACGGTGATGACCACCAGCGACGTGCCGCTGGCCGGCATCTATACCACCGATGAAGATTTCGAGAGGGGCATGCTGGCCGGCTTGATATATGTGAATGACCAGCTCCAACTCAGCAGCGAAAGTTCGGTGCTGCCATTCATCTGGGTGCCCAATTCCAACGAAGGCTCGGTATCAAAGGTGGACACGCGCACCGGTCGGGAAATTGCCCGCTACCGTACCTGTCCCACCGGGGTCAACGGCCAGCCTTCGCGGACAACCATCGATCAATTTGGCAACTGTTGGGTAGCCAACCGGCAGTCGGGCACGGTCGTCAAGATCGGGTTGCTGGAAAGCGGCCAATACTTGGATCGCAACGGTAATGGCGTGGTGGATACGTCGGCGGATCTCAATAACGACGGCGACATCACGGGGGCCGAGATGCTTCCGTGGGGGCAGGATGAATGCGTGCCCTACGAAGTCATTCTCATTCCCGGCAAAGAAGGCACTTACACCCCCGGCACCTACACCGGTGGTTATGTGGATAACTATTGGAACCCCGGCCCACGCGGCATCGCGGTGGATTTCTCCGGCAGTGTGTGGGCCGGCACCCACGACGCGATGAAGTATTATTACCTCGAAGGTTCCTCGGCGGCGATCCTGCGGACCCTCGACACTTCGGCGTTCGGGCACACACCCTATGGAGCGGTCATTGATGGCAACGGCATCCTCTGGTCTTCGGGTTATCGCGAATCCGGGCAGAACAGTGTCCTGCGGCTGGATCCCAAGGACAACTCCATGTCGGCGATCAACTTCGAGTTTCACACCTATGGGTTGGGGCTGGACCGCAACGACCATCTGTTCGTCTCTGGCCATCAGGAGGGCAAGCTTTCCCGCATCAATGTCCTCACCGGTACCCGCGAGTGGACGGTAAATGCCGGTTACCTATCCCGCGGCGTTACATCTACCGACGATGGCGATGTCTGGGTGGCCTGCTCTTCCGAGGGCACGGTTTGGCGTTTCTCTAACGACGGAACCTATAAGAGCAAACTCAGCATAGGTAACACGCCCACTGGCGTGAGCGTGGATTCCGCCGGCAAGGTCTGGGTGGTCAACGACGGCGATGAAAACATCAACCGCATTGACCCAACCATCGGCGCCACTGGCTCCATTGACCTCACCAAACGGATCATCGGTGGCTTGCACTACGGTTACAGTGACATGACCGGCATCATCGCCCGGAGTGCCACCACCCGCTTCGGCACCTGGACCGTGATTCACAACTCAAAGGCGGAGTACACGCCGTGGAACTCGCTGACGTGGCACGGCAGCAACGTGTCGGTGCGCGTCCGCAGTTCTCACGACCGGCAGCAATGGTCGGCTTGGGAAAGGGCGGAGAATGGCTATCCGCTGGCGGCCACGCCTGCCGGCCAGTATTTGGAGATCGAAGTGACCTTGCAGCAGCTTGCCCCGGCAGACAGTCCGGTGCTCTACGACCTCACGGTAAATCCGGTGCCGCAGGGCGTGGCCGACCTGGAAATCACCCACGCCTGGTCCGCCGCTTATGCATACGCTGGGTGGCCGCTGACCAACCGGATCACCGTGACCAACCACGGGCCAGATGATGCCTCCGGCATCGTGCTGACCAGTTCCCTGCCGGCGGGCACCACCTTTGTCTCCGCCTCCTCCTCGCAGGGCAGTTATGCCCTATCTAACGGCCAAGTCCGCTGGTTCCTCGGCAGCCTCGCCAACGGTGCCAGCATGCAGGCGGAGGTCGTTGTCATGGTGGCCAATCCGGGCACTTTCACCAACGTCGTGGCAGTGCATGCCTATGACACCGATCCACAGGCGGGCAACAGCCAAGGCACTCGGGTGGTACCAGTAGTGCCGGCGCTCCAAGGTCCTGGTGCGCCGCCGATGGAAGGCTTGTTGGGGTGGTGGCCGGGAGACGAAAATGCCAATGACCTGCGCGGTACTCATCACGGCGTACTTATGAACGGTGCAACGCTGGTGCCTGGAAAAGTCCGGGAGTGCTTCAGTTTTGATGGAGTCAATGACTACCTGGATCTTGGCAATTGGTTCGATTTACAGGTTTACACCATCGCGATGTGGGTGAAACCGGGTGCTTCGCAAAACGTACACGCGGACATGATAGACAACAACCATACAGAGTCCAGAAGTTGGGTTGTTCAATACCAAAACACTTCGTCGGGAAATGCGACGTACTGGTTGTCTGGAATTAACAGTTCAGCCGGAGATGCTTTCGTAAATTTCTGGTTGACGAACGATATCTGGCAGTTGCTGGTAATCACACTTGATTCCGATAGGATCCAGCGCCTTTACGTCGATGGGAGCATCGTCGGGACTGCGACTTTGGGTGGCCCTGTCTATTACGATGGAACTCAGCACCTAGACATCGGAAGTCATCGCAGTTTGGGCCGCCACTTTAATGGTCAGATCGATGAAATCCGCATTTTTGGTCGAGCACTAACCGACTCGGAAGTTGCCGGGCTTTATCAGGCTGGCGGCAACGGCATGAGCAATGGCGACGTGCGTTTGGCGGTCGACCTCGTGCCGTCTGGCGTGCTGCTCAGTTGGCCGGCCAGTGCGGCCGGGTGGCTGTTGGAGGGTGCGGACACGCTGGAGGCCGGGACGGTGTGGCAGCCGGAAGCGACGCCGCCGCAGTTCACCGACTCGGTGTACCAAGTCACCCTGCCGCTCACCGGCGTGCGGCGGTTCTATCGGCTCAAGGGGCCGTGAGGGGGTGGCTGCGGACCGGACGGGTTGACCGGGAATACCCCATGACCCGAAAACGGAGGGAATGATGGAACACGGGTGGCGCCGGATTCCAATCAATCCCAACGGGATTGTGTCCCCCAGCCCAGGGTTGCGAGGAACGAGCTACCCTGGGTCAGGTGGCGCATGATCATCCAACCCCAACGGGCATGCGCGTCAAGTTAAGGGATATGTGATCCCTGTTACCGACAGTGACCCGCAACAGCAGTCCCTAACTGGACATCCTTTGGTCCGATCGGACCTCAGGATGTCCAGTCAGGGTGGAGACTGTGACGAGGTTGATACAGGAATTCGCGAGGAACTTACCGATACAAGGCGTCAGGTCCTTAACTTGACGGGCATGCCCAACGGGGTTGCGTCCGCAGACGAGGTGAGGCTGAGGTCCGATGATGCACCCATGACGCAACCCCGGTGGGGTTGGTGATGTTTGCAACGTCGCCCCCCAGGGTAGTCGCTACGCTCCAACCCTGGGCTATGATACCAAACCCCGGTGGGGTTTTGGCGGACGGAATTCTGCTAGCGAGGCGGAGCCTCAGACCAAGCCAAATACGGAGAGGATTTATGATTCCCGATTGTTACTACTCAGGTTCCAAAGAATTCATGGCAGAATCATTTATGGCAGAATCATTTTTCAAGAGTCTTGAGGGGGATTCATCACTGGTCGGCCTGTCTGCGTGCGGATGCGCACTGACAGGGGTTGATCCAATGACTTTTTCCAATTCTGAAATGATTCTGCCATAAATGATTCTGCCATACCTGAGTAGTAACTCCCGATTTATGATTTGGATATCCAGAGCATGAACCACGAAAGAAGTGGGGGAAATCCGCTGAAAGATCCGCCAGAGGCATCGCGTTTCCGCTGCTACACGAATGAATCTCTCTGACCACGGAACGAAGTTGCAGGCAAGTCGCAGGCGGTGCAACGCGGGCTCTGCCGGCACCGGGGCTGCAGAACCGGTGAATCCAGGCCGTTCAATTTGGCACTTGAGTATTGCCCTGGGGATTCTGGCCCTTGGCACAGCGCCCGCGCCGGGCGCGGAATCTCCGGTAGCGGCGGCCCCCGCGGCGCAGTTGGCGGCGGGGACCTGGCAGACAGCGGACGAGCCGGTCTATCGGGATCCGGATGACGACTGGGCGAAAGATCCGTCGGTGCTCAAGGTGGGCGACACTTGGTACATGTATTACACCAGCGCCAACCCGTGGCAGGATACCGGCTGCGGCGGCAAGGGGGAGCCCCGGATCGATTACGCGACCTCGCCCGACGGGCTGAAGTGGACCTATCAAGGCGTGTCGATCCCCAAGGGCAAGCCGGGCGAGTGGGATGAGGAGCGGCCGCAAGCGCCGGCCAAGCCGCTGTTGAAAGACGGCGTCTATTATATGTACTATGCCGGCAAGAATCCCAAGCGGGCGGTGGAGATCGGCTATGCCACGTCCACCGATCTGCGCCACTGGACCAAGCACCCCGGCAACCCGGTGCTCAACCTGGGCAAGTGCAACGACCCCTTCATCTATTTCGAGAACGGCACCTACTATCTGTTCTATACCTCCGGGGGCGATTGTATATTTTACGTCACCTCCACCAACCTGGTGGATTGGTCGGCCACGCCCGTGGCCACCGGGGCCGTCGGCGAGGGCAGCGTGGTGGTCAAGGACGGTCCGACCTATACCTTGTTCGGCTGCATCGGGTTTTCCGGCAATGGCGAATACTACAAGGCCTATACGACCCGGGATCTAACGAAGCCGTTCGCGGATGCCGGCCGCATCAAGATCAACAACCCGGATTTTGCCAAGGGCACCTTGAGCCATGGCGACATCATCCGGCAGGGCAATGATTACTGGTTCTACCTGCAGGGCACCCGCGACAATGGCAGGCGGTTCCAGATCGGCCTGGCCAAACAAGCGGTGCCAGCCATCACCGCCACCAATCAGTGATAGCATCATGGAAACGCTTCGGACGGTTAGGATGATGCCGCCGGCGGACGCAGAGGTTCACCAAGCAAAGAAATCACCCGGAACCAGATACTTATGCTAACAGACCGTATGACTCGAAATGTCGTGTTTTCCCTTGCCTCCCTGCTGCTGCTCGGTGGCTCTCCATGGTGTCGGGCTGCGGAAGCGGCGCCGGCCGGCGGCCGGCAGACGCTGTCGTTCGATCAAGGCTGGCGCTTTCATCTGGGCGAAGTGGCGGCGGCCGAACAGCCGGAGTTGGCGGACGCCGAGTGGCGCGCGCTGGACGTGCCGCACGATTTCAGCATCGAGGGCCCGCCCGGTGCCGACCCGACAACGATGGATGGACCGTTCGACAGGAAAAGCCCGGGTGGCACCGGTGCCGGGGCGCTCAACGGCGGCATCGGCTGGTATCGCAAGACTTTCACGCTGCCCGCCGGCAGCGCCGGCAAGCGCGTCGGGGTGTGCTTCGATGGCGTCTATATGGACAGCGAGGTCTGGCTCAACGGCCGGTCCCTTGGCAAACAACCTTATGGCTACACCAGCTTCCAGTTCGATCTAACGCCTCATCTCAAACCGGGCGGCAATGTGCTGGCGGTGCGGGTCAATGTGCAGCAACCGTGTTCCCGCTGGTATTCGGGCGCCGGCATCTACCGCCACGTCTGGCTCACTCTAACCGATCCGGTGCATGTCGCCCCCTGGGGGACCTACGTGACGACTCCGGAAATCACGGATGCCGCGGCGCAAGTCGGCGTGCGGACCCAGGTGCGCAATGACGGCGCGGAGGCGGTCACGGCGACCTTGACCACGGCCATCCTCGATGCCGCCGGCCAGCAGGTCGCCGCGCAACAGACGGAGCAGGCGCTTGCCGCCGGTGCCAGCCATGAGTTTGCCCACACCCTCAAGGTCGGGAAACCGCGGCGTTGGTCACCCGCGGAGCCCTATCTCTATCAGGTTGTTAGCGAGGTCCGCGTCGGCGAGCGGGTGGTCGAGGGCTACCGCACGCCGCTGGGCATCCGCAGCATCCGGTTCACGGCCGACAATGGCTTTTTGCTCAATGGCAAGCGGGTGCAACTCAAGGGTGTGTGCCTCCATCACGACCTGGGTTGCCTCGGCGCGGCCGTGTACCGCCGCGGCATCGAGCGCCAATTGGAAATCCTCAAGGCGATGGGTTGCAACGCGATCCGCACCAGCCACAACCCGCCGACCCCGGAGTTGTTGGACCTGTGCGACCGGATGGGCCTGCTGGTGATGGACGAGATTTTTGACGAATGGATCATTCCCAAGAGCGGGATGAAGTTCGGCTACAAGCGGTTCTTTGACGAATGGAGCGAACGGGATCTGGTCGCCATGATCCGTCGCGACCGCAACCATCCGAGCATCATCCTGTGGAGCATCGGCAACGAGATCAAGGAACAGGCCGCGCCCCAAGGCGGAGCCATGGCCCAGCGCCTGGCCGACATCTGTCACCGCGAAGACCCGACGCGGATGGTCACCTCCGGCGTCAACAAGATGGGGCAGGCGATCACCAACGGCTTCACCAAGGCGCTGGAGGTGGTGGGCATGAATTACTTCACCGACCAATACCAGGCTCAAAAGGGCCAGTTGTTGGTGGCGGCGGAGACCTCGTCGGCGCTCAGCACGCGGGGCGAGTACGGCTTGGAACTCAAGCCCGACGGCAAGGTGAATATGAACATGCGCCCTAACAACCAATGCGTGTCCTACGATCTGGACCGGCCCGGTTGGGGTTGCACTGCGGAGGAGAGCCTGCTGTTCATCAGGAATGCGCCGTGGGTGGCGGGTGAGTTCGTGTGGACCGGCTTCGACTATCTCGGCGAGCCCACGCCCTATGGCTGGCCCTCGCGCAGTTCCTATTTCGGGATCATCGATCTCGCCGGGTTCCCCAAGGACCGCTACTATCTCTATCAGAGCCAGTGGAGCGAGCAACCGGTGGTCCACCTGCTGCCGCACTGGAACTGGGCGGGCTTCGAGGGCAAGGAAATCCCGGTGTGGTGCTTCACCAACGCGGACTCGGTCGAGTTGTTCCTCAACGGCAAATCGTTAGGCAGCCAGGATTTCAAGGATGGCAAGAGCCTGCACCTGGAATGGCAGGTGGCCTATCAACCCGGCACGCTCAAAGCCGTTGGCAGGAAGGGCGGGCAAACCATCATCGAGGAAGTGCGCACCGCCGGGGCCCCGGCCAAGTTGGTGGTCCGCCCGGACCGCAACCGGCTTGCCGCTGATGGTGCGGATCTATCATACGTCGAGGTGCGCATCGTGGACCAGGATGGCAACCTCTGCCCGAACGCCGACAACCTGATCCGCTTTGATCTGGAGGGGCCCGGCACAATCGCCGGGGTGGACAACGGCGACCCGACCAGTCACGAACCGTTCCAGGCGACGCAGCACCAGGCGTTTCACGGCTTGTGTCTGGCCGTGATCAAGGCCGGCCGCACGCCGGGCGAGATCCGGTTGCAGGCCAGCGCGCAGGGTTTGTCGTCCGAGGCGGTGGCCATCACCACCGCCGGCCCGCCTGCCGCCCGTTAGAAGATCGTGGAGGTTGGCATTGTGGCGGTCTGTGACCGTCGCCGCGCGTGTCCGGCTACACCATTTTTCACGCCAATGATCAAATCAGGGCGCGAAGTGGCGCTCGGCGAAGTTCAGGTATTGTTCCCAGTCGTAGGCGGTGACGTCGTGCTTGCCGGTGCGGAGGTGATAGCCCACGCAATCGCCGACGGGATGATTCACGGCGGGCCAGGTGCTGGTGCCCGTGCCGGCCTTGCCGAACAAGGCCCACACTTCACCGGCGAGCTGGCCGGATAGGAATTCGCCGTGAGGGTCGGACCATGGGTCGCCATCGGCGCTGGCGATGTAGAGTGGGCGTGGGGCGGCCAGGGCGATGAGCATGTGCTGGTCCACGGGATTCGCGTTCGGGTCGTCGGCATACTTGGCATAGTTGCCGCAGAACCAGTGGGGGAAGCTGGTGGTGATGCGCTGGGTGGTTTCGCCGAAATTGCGGCGGGACAAGGCCGCGCCACCTTCGCCGGACTCGTTGGAGATGGTGATCGCGAAGCGCTCATCCTGGGCTCCGGCCCACAGCGCGGTCTTGCCGAGGCGCGAGTGGCCGATGACCACCGCGTGCCTGGCATCGATGGCGGGGTCGGTTTCGAGATAATCGAGCATGCGGCTCAGGCCCCAGGCCCAGGCACCGATCGCACCCCAGTCGTTGGGTTGCCACCGGGTGTTGACGCCGTCGGGGCTGAGGGCGGCGCGGAGGCCGTCTTTCCAGCCCTGGGGATGATCGGGTTCGAGGTCGCCGTACCAGGCGGTGGCGACGGCGTAACCGTGCTTGATGAGCATCTCCAAGGGCCAGCGGCTGGCCTCGCTGCCGCGGGTCGGCTCGCTCGCCTGGTTGCCGGACTTGCCGTTCTTGAGCCCGGGCATCCGGCGCGGATTGAGTGGCACGTCCGGCTCGGTGGAAACCGCGTGATTGCCACCGAAGCTCAAGCCAACGAACACGGGCGCGGGTTGCCGCCGGGCGTTGGGCACATAGAGCATGAGGTCGAGGCCCTGCCACTGCGGATGCTTGGTTAGCGTCAGGTGAACGAACTTGCGTGTGGCAAGGCCGCCGAGCGCGTCGTCCTTGGTGCCGGTGACCTCGAATTTCAGGTCATCGGTTTTCGCGGGCGAGTGCCCGTACACATGTTCGCGGAACAACCCGATGACCTCGGCGCGACGTTGCTTCGTCCATTGCTCAGCGGTGGTGACCTTCGAGCCATCCTGCGCCACGAGCAAGGGCGGCAGGGTGAAGGTGCCAACCTTCGCTTCGTCGTAGTTGGCTTCGCGTGCGGCTTGCGCGAACGTGAGGGAACTGGTGGCGAGCAGGACCAGGAGCGGGTGCATGGAGTGGTGGGATGTGGGAAGTGGGATGGGATGTGGGATGGGGTTACTTGGCCTCCCTGGTGTGATTCAGCACCAAGTCCACGATCGGCGTCGGGTCCGGAAGACTCTGCGGGCGATGCCCGGCACCGGGTTGCTTGATGACCCGGATGTCGCCGACGAGTGCCTTGTGACGGGTCTCGACCAACCATTGGTCCATCGCGTTGATCGCCGCCGGCGCGCCAATCAGCCCACCCACATCGACATAGCCGACATGCAGGCCCTTGCCGGGCAGGGCGATATCCGCCTGCGGATCAACCCCGGAAAACTCCGTCCGCCAAATCCACGGCTTGCTCGGTGCCGACGCCTTGGTTACCCCCAGCAGCACGCCCCGGCCATCAACGGAGCAATTGTGGATTTCATAGCCGTTCCATTCGGGCACCTTGGCCGCGGCAGGGGCGGCAGGGGCGGCAGGGGCGGCAGGGGCGGCAGGGGCGGGCGCGGCGGGTGTCTCGGAGGAGGCGGGCAGCGAGGCAAGCGCCAGAACTAACAAGGCATGCGCGGCGATCCGCTGGTGGAGTTGCGTTGCGGGGTGAGGTGGGGTTCGGGGGCGCGGGGTGTGCATGGCGTTTTGGGTTGAGCGGATGGCTACGCGGGTCGCTGGGGGCATGTTTCATGCGTTATCGGCACCATCCCTGCGTGGTCAACAATATTTTTTCCGATAATTTGTCTGACACATAGTTGTTATCGGCACCATCCCTGCGTGGTCAACAGGATTTTTCCGATAATTTGTCTGACACATAGTTGAAGGCCGGACTCTGCGGTTGCAATTCCGTGATTCCATGCCACGTTGTCAGCTTATGAATTACTCAGACCTCACCCAGCACCCGCCCCGCAGCGCCCGCGTCCGCCTCGGCGGGTTTGTCATCCTGCCACGCATCCTCGACAAGTGCCGCGCCACGCTCGCCGGGAAGAACGGTGACTACAACTATGCCTGTCCGCTCGACCAGAGGTTCTTCGCCTTCACCGGCATCGATCCGGAAGCTCTGAAGACCGAAGTCGCGAAAAGTCTCGGCGACGGTGCCTTGCTGGCATGGATCCAGGCCCATGCACCCCACCAGCGTGCCGACCACGAGATCGAAGCGTGGAGCCGCTTTCGCGAGAGCGTCGCACCGGGAGACAACGAAAGCCGCGCCTACATCAGCGGCGCGATTGAAAAAGCCGGCGGTACGGAGCGCGACGACCTGGCGACTTGGTTCGAGTGGCTCGATTACGATGACTACGTGAGTTTCGGCGGAGTGTGACGGAACATCCGGCCTGACACCTTGTCTGCCGCAACCCTGCCACCCATGAATCCCACACCCGCGCTACCACCCATACTGGTCCCTGCCGGAAGCAGCCTGGTCGTCCGCGCCTTCGGTGGGGAAGTTGTCTTCCATCTCACCGGTGAGCAGACCGGCGGCGCGTTCACCCAATGAGCCGAGACCACGCCACCTGGTGCGGGTCCACCGTCACACTGGCACACCAACGAGGACGAATGGTGCTACGACAATGGGTCCGACCCATAGCTAGAATTTCCGGTGAAGGCCGTTGAATGAGCCGGACCGGAGGGCGGGGCAATGGGGGTTGTTCAAATCGCTGATCTTGGCCGCGAAGCCTGAAAGTCGGGCTAACATCACGCACGCTCAAACAAGGACTCCACTTGCCAGGCATCAACGGGCCGGTGCGGATGTGATAGAATCACTTTTCCTATCGATCCACTTTCAAATACCCGTCGAGTTCTTGCCTCATCTTTTCTCGCAGCGTTGGTTCTGAAAGGAGATCGATCCACGGCAGGACGGATTCCGGATCGCTGGAAGCTTCCCGCCGCATCAGGTAGTTGATCCCTTCATCGCGACCCGGTCCCATGGGAAGAGTTCGACAATTCGTCTGACCCATAGTTGTACGGGTGGGCAGGCGGGCAGAAAGATTCAAATCCTGTGCAACTCTGCCGCAATCGGAGTGTTTGCATCGCCGTATGAAACAGTTCACACTTACCATCAGCATCGCAGCCGCAGCGCTCATCGCCATCCAATCCACCACCTTCGCCGAGGATAAACCCGCTGGCGAAAATCCGACCCGTCCCGAAGGCGCGGCCCGTCCCGGAGGCCCCGGCGGCGGACGGCGCATGGACCCGGAGGCAGGGCTCAAATTCATGGCTGAGCAACTCGGACTCGACGCCGACCAACAGGCCAAGATCAAGGCGATCTATGAGAAGAACGCCCCCAAGTTCAAAGAACTCATGACCAAGGGCCGGGAAAATCTCACCGACGAGGACAAGACGGCGATGCGCGATTTGTTCAAGTCGCAAATGGAGGAAGTCAGTGCCATCCTCAAACCCGAGCAACAGGAAAAGCTGAAGGCCTTGCGCCCCCAGCCTCGCGGTGAGGCCAAGCCCGACGCCCCCAAATAGTCCCACTTCGTAACCCTCAAGCAACCGGACGGGAGGCCTTCGCTTCCCGCCCGCTTTTTTTTTGCCCTGCTTGCGGATGGAGGGGAATTTTTCCGGATGCCGGGTGCTGGCCTACGGCTTCATATGCAAGCGCAAAGTTGGCGCAAAGTTAGAATTGCACCGGTGGCGCGGAGCGTCTTGACTGGCCGCCCGCCCGAACCCCGGTTCGGGCAGTGTCTCCCTCCGGCATGAGCAATTCCTCAGAAACGACCTCCCGTCGCAAGGCCCTGTTAGCTCTTGGCGCTTTGGGCGTGGTGTACGGGGACATTGGAACCAGTCCCTTGTATGCCTTGCGGGAAGCCATGAACGGGCCTGGCGGGCAGGGGCTGGTGGTACCCAGTCCCGAGAATGTGGTGGGGGTCTTGTCGCTGATCATTTGGGCGCTGCTGAGCCTGATTGCGGTGAAATACATCTCGGTGGTGATGCGGGCGGACAACGATGGGGAGGGCGGGTTGCTGGCCATGCTGGCGCTGGCGGTGCCGCAAACGACGAAAGTCGGCACGGCGGTGAGTCGCCGCAGTTATGTGCTGGTGCTGCTGGCCCTGCTGGGAACGTCGTTTTTGTTCGGCGACGGGATCATCACGCCGGCGATTTCGGTGCTCTCGGCGGTGGAGGGGCTGAAGGTGGCGGCGCCGCCGGCCATGGAAAGCTGGATTGTGCCGATCACGGTGGCGATTCTGGTGGGTTTGTTTTCGATCCAACACCGGGGCACCGGGCGGGTGGGCGCCCTGTTCGGGCCGATCACGTTGGTCTGGTTCATCAGCATCGGCGTGTTGGGAGCACGCGGGATCGGGTTGCATCCCGGCGTGCTGCTGGCATTCAATCCATGGTATGGCTTGCAGTTCCTGTATCATCATGGGGCGGGCTCGGCCGTCACCCTGGGTGGCGTGTGCCTGGTCATCACCGGGGGTGAGGCCTTGTATGCGGACATGGGGCATTTCGGGCGCTATCCGATCCGTTTGGCCTGGTTTGCGGTGGTGCTGCCCGCGTTGTTGCTGAACTACCTGGGGCAGGGGGCCTTGGTGCTGGCCGATCCGTCTGCGGAGACCTTGATTTCACCGTTGCACCAGTTGGCCCCGGGCTGGTTCAAGCTTCCCCTGGTCATTTTGGGAACGCTGGCGGCGGTGATTGCGTCGCAGGCCTTGATTTCCGGGGCCTTTTCGATGACGATGCAGGCGGTGCAGATGGGCTATCTGCCGCGCATGGCGATTGACCACACCTCGGAAAGTGAGCACGGCCAAATCTATGTGGGACAGGTGAACCGGGCGCTCATGGTCGGCAGCATTGGCTTGGTGCTGGGGTTTCAAACCTCCAGCAATCTGGCGGCGGCCTACGGCATCGCCGTGTGTTTGACGATGTTCATCACGACGCTGGTGCTGTCCTCGATCGCGCGGCGCCTGTGGCATTGGCCGGGGTGGAAAGTGGTGACGGTTTGCGGCACCTTCATGCTCATCGAGTTGAGTTTCGTGATCCCCAATTTGCTGAAAATCAAGCAGGGAGGTTGGGTGCCCCTGGGCCTCGGCGGGGCGCTGCTGCTGACCATGCTGACATGGAAGCGCGGGCGGGCGATCCTGGCGGGGAAATTTGCGGAGATGAGCCTGCCGTTGGGTGATTTGATTGGTTCCCTGGAGCGGGGTGGGGCGATGCGGGCGCAGGGGACGGCGGTCTATCTTTCGCTGGCCGGCGATTCCGCGCCGCCTGCGCTGTTGCACAATTTGAAGCACAACCAGGTTCTGCACCGGGTGACGATCATCCTGACCATCCAGGCGACCCGCAGCCCGCGAGTGCATGCTGCGGAGCGCTTGGAGGTGGTGGATCTGGGTTCGGGCGTGTGGCGGGTGCTGGCACGTTATGGCTTCATGGAGCAACCCGATGTGCCGGAGATTCTGGCGGCCTGCGGCGAGCATGGCTTGGCCTGTAGCCCGGACAAGGTGAGCTTTTTCCTCGGGCGGGAGACGATCCTGCCCACCCGCAAGAACCTCCCGCTGTGGCAGGCGAAGTACTTCGCGCTGCTGTCGCGCAGTTCTCAAAGCGCGATGGAGTTTTTCAACCTGCCGCCCAACCGGGTCATCGAGTTGGGGGCGCAGATCGAGGTGTGAGGCGCGGACTTGACGAAAGTTTGAATTGCATTGGCGGGGCGGAGCGGCTTGGCTGCCCGCCCGCCCGCCCGCCTCCCCGGTTGCGGCTGAGTCACCCTCCGGCATGAGCAATCTTTCAGAACCGACCACCCGTCGCAAAGCCCTGCTGGCGCTGGGGGCGTTGGGCGTGGTTTACGGGGACATCGGGACCAGCCCCTTGTATGGCTTGCGGGAAGCGCTGGCCGGGCATGCCGGACACGGGGCGCTGGTCCCAAGCCCGGAGAACGTGGTGGGAATCCTGTCGCTGATCATCTGGTCGCTGCTGACGTTGATCACCGTGAAATACATCTCGGTGGTGATGCGGGCGGACAACGATGGCGAGGGCGGGATGCTGGCCTTGCTGGCGCTGGCGGTGCCGCATACGGCGCAAGCCGGGACCGCAGTGAGCCAGCGCAATTTCGTGCTGGTGGTGCTGGCCTTGCTAGGGACTTCGTTCCTGTTCGGCGAAGGCATCATCACGCCGGCGATTTCCGTGCTCTCGGCGGTGGAGGGTTTGAAGGTGGCCGCGCCGCCCGCCATGGGGCGAGCGATCGTGCCCATCACGGTGGCGATTCTGGTGGGCTTGTTCTCTATCCAACACCGGGGCACCGGACGGGTGGGGACATTTTTCGGGCCGATCACCTTGGTCTGGTTCATCAGCATCGGCATCCTGGGGGCGCGGGGGATTGTGCTGCATCCGGGGGTGTTGGCGGCCTTCAATCCATGGCATGGCTTGCTGTTTCTCCTGAATCACGGCCTGCAATCCGCCGTCACGCTGGGCGGCGTGTGTCTGGTCATCACGGGTGGCGAGGCCCTGTATGCGGACATGGGGCATTTCGGGCGCAACCCGATCCGGCTGGCATGGTTTGTGGTGGTGTTGCCGGCCCTGCTGCTCAACTACCTCGGCCAGGGAGCCTTGGTGCTGTCGGACCCGTCGGCGGAGACGCTGGTGTCCCCGCTCCACCAGTTGGCGCCGGACTGGTTCAAGTTGCCCTTGGTGATTTTGGGCGCGATGGCGGCGGTGATTGCCTCGCAAGCCTTGATTTCCGGGGCCTTTTCGCTGGCGATGCAGGCGGTGCAGATGGGGTATCTGCCGCGCTTGGCGATCAAGCACACCTCGGAGAGCGAGCACGGGCAGATATATGTGCCGCAGGTGAACCGGGCCATCATGGTCGGCAGCATTGCCCTGGTGCTGGTGTTTCGAACCTCCAGCAATCTGGCAGCGGCCTACGGCATTGCGGTGTGTTTGACGATGTTCATCACGACGATTCTGCTCTCTCAAATCGCGCTGCATCGCTGGCATTGGCCATGGTGGAAAACCGTACTGATTTGCGGCATCTTCATGGTCATCGAGGTGGGCTTTGTGACCTCCAACCTGTTGAAAATCAAGCAGGGCGGTTGGGTGCCCTTGGGGATCGGCGCGGTCCTGCTGCTGACCATGCTGACGTGGAAGCGCGGGCGGGCGGTGCTGGCGGGGAAATTTGCGGAGATGAGCCTGCCGATGGAGGATCTGATCGGTTCGCTGGAGCGCGGCGGGGTGACGCGGGTGCGGGGCACGGCGGTTTATCTTTCGACCTCGGTCGGGTTCGCGCCGCCGGCGCTGTTGCACAATCTGAAGCACAACCAGGTGTTGCATGATAAGACGATCATCCTGACCATCCAGGCGGTCCGCACGCCGCGCGTCACCGGGGCGGCACGCCTGGAGGTGGAGGAACTCGGCTTGGGCGTGTGGCGGGTGGTGGCCCGCTATGGTTTCATGGAGCACCCGGAGGTGCCGGCGGTGTTGGTTGCGTGTGCGGGGCGCGGCTTGTCCTGCCGCCCGGACCAGGTGAGCTATTTCCTCGGGCGGGAAACCATCATTCCCACCCGGCGCAACATCCCGCTGTGGCAGGCAAAGTATTTCGCGCTGCTCTCCCGCGGCTCCCAAAGCGCCATGGAGTTTTTCAAACTGCCGCCCAACCGGGTCATCGAACTCGGCACGCAAATCGAGATGTGATCCCGCCGCCTGCCCGCCAAGGCTGCCACCAACCGGCAGATCGCGGTGCCTTGCTGCCCGCCGCCCCCAGTCGGCAGGCCCCGGAAAATTCTTGGAAGTTTTGATGGCATTCGCTGCCGGGCTCGCTATACTGGCGCTCTTATGAAGACATTAAGACTCACCCGTGGAGTGTTGGCCGTGCTTGGAATGGCGGTTTCGATGGCCCAGGCAGCGGAAATGCGGACCTGGATGTCCCGCAAAGGTGCCACCATGGAGGCCGAGTTGGGTGGCATCAATGGTGACCAAGTGACCCTCATCACCAAGGAGGCCAAGGAAATCAAGCTCAAGATCGAGGATCTGAGTCTCGCCGACCGCCAGCACCTCGTGGAATTCGGCGGCGCGGATCCGGCCATCATCACCACCGGAGAGCCGGGTTTTCCCGAGAAGGATTTGCGGATAGATGCCACCACCATCAAGAAGCTCGAGGCCAAGCTGAGCCTTGGCGATGACAGCACGCTGGTGTTTGATGTGCTGGAGAGTTCGCATTTCCTGGTGGCCACCGCCGGCAAGATTCGCGGCCACGACACGGTGGAAACCGCCGAGCGGCTCTGGCACGGGATGGCCTTCCAGCACATGAACTTCCGCCAGGATTGGGGCGACAAGCGCATGCTCATCCTGTTGGTCGAGGACCGCAAGGTGTACAAGGCCCTCGGGGCGTGGTATGCCGCCTTTCTGGTGAAAGCCAAGGAGCCTGATGCGGCGCAGCGCAGCATCAACGTCTGGGACAAGGTCGGCTCCAACCAAATCGGGCTGCCCGATGAGACGCTCAAGGCGTACAATCTCCACCAGAACGCGATCGTGTTCAACATCAAGGACACCTCCAACTTCACCAAGGCGCTCAGCCCGTTTCCCACCCATTCGATCGCCGGCGCGGTGCTCAGCAAACAAATGGGGGGGGTCAGTTCATTCGGCGCCGAAGGCTACTTCGCCATCGTCACCGGCCATGCCTACTTCAAGGAAATCTCCCTCGCCAAGAAAACGGAAACCCATCTGCTCGATGTGTCCGGCACCGGCAATGACGAAATCAGCTCGAAGCAAGGCTTCAAGGACGGCACCTCATGGGCCAAAACCCTGCGCTCACTGGTGCGCAGGGGCAAGGTCAAGGTCGAGTTGGAACCCATGCTCAAATGGACCGGCGCGGACCTCAATCCCGAGCGCCTGGTCCTGATCTATGCGTTCGTCTATTACATGGAGAGCGACGCCAAGCGCCTGTGCGCGTTTGCCAAGATGATTCGCCGCATCGAGTCGTCCAACCAAATCCCGCCGGCCGCTGAAATCGCCAAGATCTTCGGCTTTGCCAGCGTTGCCGAGTTCGAGGCGGACTGGAAGACATTCATCACCGAAGGAGCCTTCAAATAACCAAGTGCCATGATCCTGACTTTTCCGCGCGTGCTCGCGCTGGCCACGCTGCTCGCCGGCAGCACCCTGGCCCAAACCGTTCCGGACGGTGAATACCGCGACTTCAAGGGCAGCAACGGAGTGGTCATCCAGGCCGTGCTGCTCGACAAGACGCCCAGCGAGGCGGTGTTGTTGCTGCGCACCGGCAAGCGCTCCACGATTCCACTCAACCGCCTCAGTGCGGAGGATCAGGCTTATGTGGCGGCGTGGTCCAAGGACAAGGCGGTGTTCGTGCAGAAATGCCGGGGGCTGGCCATCCGCCAGTTGTTGGAACTCCGCGGCTATGAGTCGTTTGAGTTCCGCCTGGAAAACAACTCGATCCTCATCGACGGCAAACTCAACGGCAAGCCGGCCCGCTTCCTCGTTGATACCGGCGCGGGCACCAGCCTGTTGCACGCGCCCTTTGCCACCTCCGTGGGTCTCGAGGTCGGCCCGATGACGGAAAAAATCTACGGGGTTTCAGGCGAAGCGCCGGCGGGCTGGACGCCGGTGCCAAGCATCCAGCTCGGGGAGGCGGTGTTCAAGGACCGCCGGATTCTGGCCACGGACCTGCTCAAGGACCGGCCGCCGGGCGCGAGGTCCCGCGAGGATACCATTCTGGGGGCGGATTTCATGAACAAGCTCGATGCGGTCATTTCCTATCAGGACCGCCGCATCTTCCTCCGCCCGGATCGCTCCGACCAAAGCGAGATCAAACCCTCCGGCGGCGAGGACTCGCTCGCCTTCCGCCTGTTCAAGACCAAGGAGGGCAAAACCCTCCGCGGCAAGGTCGTCGCCAAAACCCCCACTTCCGTCACCATCGAACTCGTGGACGGCAAGAAATCCATCATCTTCATCAGCAACTTCGTGCCGGAAGACGAGGCCTATCTCAAGGCCTGGAGCGAGGCCGGCGCCTTCTTCCTCCAGCATTGCCAGAGCCTCACCATCCACGAATTGCTCACCTTGCGCAAATACCAGTCGTTCCAATTCGAGCGCCGCGGCAATCACATCTTTGTCAACGGCACCCTCAATGACAACAAGGTCACCTACATGATCGATACCGGCGCGGACAGCAGCCTGCTCCACGTCAATGCCGCCAAAAAATACGGCTGCGAAGTCGGCCCGATGACCGAGACAGTCTGGGGCATCGGCGGCAAGGCCCCGGCCGGCGTGACCAACATCGTCAAACTCACCATGGGGGAGGCCGTTCTAACCAACCGGAAGGTGCTCGCCACCGACATGCACCGTGGCGACGACGATGACAACATGGATTACGTCGGGCTCTTCGGCGCGGATTTCATGCGCGAGCTGGATGCCGTCATCACCTACACCGAAAACCGGATCTTCCTGATCCAGCGTTGAGCCGGCAGCGGGGTGAGTTGAGGCCTCACCTCACAGTGCCTGATCCCGGCGGAAAATGAGTTGGCACACCCCGGTGGGCATGCCCGTCAAGTTAAGGACCTGACGCCTTGTATCAGTAAGTTCCTCGCGAATTTCTGTATCAACCTCGTCACAATCGCCACCCTAACTGGACATCCTGCGGTCCGATCGGACCGCAGGATGTCCAGTTAGGGACTGCTTTTTGCGGGT
>JAPLUI010000144.1 GCA_026397725.1 Verrucomicrobiota bacterium
CTGTAGGTGTTGACCCCGCTCAGGAGCAACCTGCCGCTGCCGGTCTTGCGCAGCCCCTGGGTGCCGGCCAGCACGGCCGCGACGGTGGCGCTCTGGTTGGTGACGGTTAGGGTCGGTTGGCCGGCACCGGTCGCCAGGGTCAGGGCCCCTCCGCTGCCGGGGTTGAGCGTCCAGTTGTGGCTGGGAGTGCTGTCGCCGAAGACCAGCGTGCCGATGCTGCGGGCCCCATCGAGCGTCACCACGGCATTGGCGCTGAGGTTCAGGGTGCTGAAATCCGCCGTGTGGCCGCTGCCGTCGGCAATCACTCCGCCCGCCCAGTTGCCCGCCGTGGCCCACGACCCGCCTGCCGGATTCGTCCAGGTGCCGGAGGCGCTCTGGGCGGAGACCGGCGCGGCCAGCGCGAGCGCGAGCGCGGCGACGAGCGCGACACCGGGCACGCGGCGGAAACCCAAGGCTCCCGGCAAAATCATTGGCTTCAGCGAACTCACCGGACAACAGGGAAGGGAACAATTTTCAGTCATGGCTTTGAATTTCCAAGGGTGATGCTGGCAGCGTCACGAAACAACGCGCCGTTCTATCCGACTACAGCCGGGGTGGCAAGCCCAATCCGGATTCAGCATGGCAAGACATGGGTGCTCCTGGCGTCCTGGCCGGCCGGCCGTGACAGCCAGGAAGGCTCCTCCCCCGCTGCGGTTGGTACCCCGACTCGGGACGCGGTTGGCGTGGCTGATGGCCGAGCGTACGCCCCTCGTTACCACTCAGGTTCCAAAGAATCCATGGCAGAATCATTTATGGCAGAATCATTTTTCAAGAGTCTTGAGGGGGATTCATCACTGGTCGGCCTGTCTGCGTGCGGATGCGCACAGACAGGGGTTGATCCAATGACTCTATCCAATTCTGAAATGATTCTGCCATAAATGATTCTGCCATACCTGAGTAGTAACCTCCCCTCTTGACAAGACCGCGGGTGGCGGCGAGACTCCAGCGTGTCTATCGCCGAACTCAAGCAAATCATCGAATCCATCACGATCACCCAACGGGAGACCGCAGCCGAGTTGCGGGATACGGAGCGGATGGTCAAAGAAAACACCGCACAGATATGGGAAACGGAGCGATTGGTCAAAGAAGACGCCGCACGGATGAAAGAGAGGGACCGGCGGATGGAAGAGATGGACCGGCGGATGGAAGAGACGGGTCGGCAAATAGAGAAGACGGGCCGGCAGATAGAGGAGACGGACCGGCAGATGAAGGAAACGGATCGGCAGATGAAGGAAACCGGGCGCAAGCTCAGGGAAATTGGCAAGCAGGTCGGTGGGTTGGGGAACAAATTCGGGACTTTCGCGGAGGGGCTGGCGTTTTCATCCATTGAGCGCATCCTGCGGAAGGACTTTGGCATGGAGGCGGTCACGCCCCGGTTTTCGGTGATCAAAGGCGGAGAGGGCCAGGAGTACGATGTGTTGGCCTACTGCAATGGCGAGGCGAGCAAGGGGATGATTGTGGAGGTCAAGAGCAGCCTGGACCTGGCGGTGATCGAGCAGATGAAGCGGAAGATGGACCGCCTCTTCCACTGGATGCCGGAGCATCGGGATAAGGAGTTTCAAGGCATGGTGGCTTATGTGGAGGGCAGCGCGGCGGCCCGGCAAGCGGTGCTGGCGCATGGCTGGCACCTGGTGCAGGTGGGCGAGGACTTGTTCGAGCTGAAGACCCCGCCGGGCTTCGTCCCGAAGATCTAGCGGGCGGCAGCTCGCCCGAGTTGAAGCTGCAACTTCA
>JAPLUI010000209.1 GCA_026397725.1 Verrucomicrobiota bacterium
CGCTGGCCATGATGGATCATCCGAACATCGCCAAGGTCCTCGATGCCGGGGCCACCGCCTCCGGCCGGCCGTGGTTCTCCATGGAACTGGTCAAAGGCATCCCGATCACCGATTACTGCGACCAGGCCGGCCTCGGCACCAGGGAGCGCCTCGCCCTCTTTCGCGACGTCTGCGCGGCGATCAACCACGCCCATCAGAAGGGCATCATCCACCGCGACATTAAGCCGTCGAACGTGATGGTCACCCTGCACGGCGACAAGCCGGTGGTGAAGGTCATTGATTTCGGCATCGCCAAGGCCACCCAGGGCAAGCTCACCGACCAGACGCTGTTCACCCGCTTCGAGCAGTTCATCGGCACCCCCGTTTACATGAGCCCGGAGCAGGCCAGCCTGAGCGGCTTGGACATCGATACCCGTAGCGACATCTACGCGCTGGGCGTCCTGCTTTACGAATTGCTGGTGGGCAAACCACCCTTCGATGCGAAGTCGCTGGTCTCCGCCGGTTACGAGGAAATGCGGCGCATCATCCGCGAGGTGGAGCCGGTCAAGCCGTCGTCGCGGCTCGTCATCCTCGTGGGCGAGGAGCGCACCCTGCTGGCGAAATCCCGGCACATCGACGAGGCGAAGCTCAACAAACTCGTCGAGCCGGACCTCGACTGGATCGTGATGAAGGCGATCGAAAAGGACCGCACGCGCCGCTACGAGACGGCCAACGCCTTCGCGCAGGACATCGTGCGTTTCCTCGCCGACGAGGCGGTCACCGCCACCCCGCCGAGCGCGGGCTACCAGTTCCGGAAGTTCGCGCGGCGGAATAAGGCCGCGCTGCGGGTCGCCGCAGCCATCGCCGCGGTGCTGGTGGCCGCCACGGCGGTGAGCACGTGGCAGGCGGTGCGGGCGACGAAGGCGGAGGCACTGGCCGCGGAGGAAACCAAGCGCACCAAGGAGGCGCTGGCCGATGCGGAGGCCACCTCGAAGTTCATGACGGACATGTTCACCAGCTCGCGTCCCGGCGAGGAGAAGGGCGGGCGCGGGGTGAAGGTGGCCGACGTGCTGGACATCGCCGCGAAGAAGCTGGAGACCGAACTGAACGATCAGCCGGCGCGGCGGGCCAGGCTGCAGTCCACCTTGGGCCAGACCTACCACGCCCTCGGTATCTACCCGCCGGCCATCGCGCTGCAGGAACAGGTGCGCGACTACTGCCTGAAAACCCACGGCCCGGAGCACCCCGACACGCTCAGGGCGATGAACAACCTGGCGCTTTCCTACGCCGACGCCGGGCGCAGGGACGAGGCGCTCAAGCTGTTCGAGGAGGTGCGGGCGCTGCGCCGCAAGGTGCTCGGCCCGGAGCACCCCGAAACGCTCACGGCGATGAACAACCTGGCGGCTTCCTACTCCGCCGCCGGGCGCAATGACGAGGTGCTCAAGATGCGCGAGGAGCTGCTGGCGCTGCGCCGCAAGGTGCTCGGCCCGGAGCACCCCGACACGCTCAGGGCGATGAACAACCTAGCGCTTTCCTACGCCGACGCCGGACGCAGGGACGAGGCGCTCAAGATGCGCGAGAAGGGGCTGGCGCTTTCCCGCAAGGTGCTCGGCCCGGAGCACCCCGACACGCTCGCGGCGATGCACAACCTGGCCCATCTCTACTCGAGGAACGGTTTCGAAGGCAAGGGGATCGAGCTGTTTGAGCAGGAGGCTGCAACACGCTCACGGCGATGCACAACTTGGCGACTTCTTACTCCGACGCCGGGTGCAAGGACGAGGCGCTCAAGCTGTTCGCGGAGGTGCTGGCGCTGCGCCGCAAGGTGCTCGGCCCGGAGCACCCCGACACGCTCGCGTCGATGCACAACCTGGCCCATCTCTACTCGAGGAACGGTTTCGAAGGCAAGGGGATCGAGCTGTTTGAGCAGGAGGCTGCGCTCAGACGCGGGTCGCCCGGCGCGGAGACACGCGAGGCCTCGGATCACCTGAATTGCCTGGCAGATGCCTACGCAAAGGCCGGCCGCATGGAGGAGGCAAAAAAGACCCGCGAGGAGTCGCTGGCCCTTTACCGCAAGGGACTCGGTCCGGAGCACCCCGACACGATCAAGTGGATCGCCAGCCAGGCCCTCGCGCACCGGAATGCGGGTCGCTACGTGGAAGCGGTCAAGGCGGGTGAGGAATTGCTGGCGCTGCGCCGCAAGGTCCTGGGGCCGGAGCACAACGACACCTTGTCTGCGATGTATAACCTTGGCATCAGCCTGCGCATGGCCGGCCGCAAGGAGGAATCCATCGCGATGCTAGAAAAAGGGCTGGAACTGCGCCGCAAGGTGCTCGGCGCGGAGGATCCGGCAACGCTGATAACCATGCGCGAGCTCGGGGATTCATACGAAGCCGCCGGCCGCAAGGACGATGCCGCGAAGCTGCGGGCGGAACTGGAGGCGCTGAAGGCGAAGCAAAAATGAACGCACCGCCGGATCACATTTCCTCAAAATTCCCTGTCCGTTTTTTTCCGCCCACCGCGCATGTAGGGATAGCATGAACACTCTCGCCCAAGAACTCTTCGTCCAAGCCCACGAACTGGAACCCGCCGAGCGCGAGGCCTTCCTCGCCCAAGCCTGCGGGGACAACGCCGAGCTGCGCCTCGAAGTCCAGCGCATGCTCGTCGATGCCGCCCGCGCCGATTCCTTCTTCGGCGAT
>JAPLUI010000195.1 GCA_026397725.1 Verrucomicrobiota bacterium
CATTCTTGTGGTGGTAGCGGAAGGGCGGCCCATGAGTGCGTGCCGAAGGCTCTGTTCATGGACGTTCCTTCCGCTCGACGACAGGAATGTCGTCGCTCCCTAACGGGCATCCTCGGAGCCAAGTTACTCGGGAGGGGCGTACACGCCGCGAGACGGACCGGGCCTCATGGGAACCCCGCAGCTCTAACGGTTCAGCCACAGCGGGGTGGCGGGCTGCGCCCTTCCCACCGCACTCCAGACTTTGGCTCGCGTCTGGACAGGTGAATGTATGGAGTGCGGTGGGAAGCGCAGCGCCACACCGCTGTGGCTACGTCCCGGCGCTCGCTGCGGCCGGACCATCGTCCGGTCCGTCATCAAGTATAAGAATGGACGCGGCGGTGACACTTCTTGGTCTTACTTTGCCATCCCCTTCAGCCGCCGGTTGCCGCACCAAGATATTCCCAGAGCGCCTTCTGCACGTTCTGAAAGCCTCGTGCCTGGGGAATGGCATACATCGGACTTGCCGGCAGCCGGGCTGAGAGAAAATCAGCCGGAATCGGCATCATGTCCACACCCTCGCTACGGCAGATCCTTTCCACCCGGCGCAGGTGCCATGCCGATGAGCACACGCCGACCCGCCGCCATTGTCGTGTGGCCATCAATTTCCGGTATTCGCGGATCTCCTCTTTCGTTGTGCGCGGTTCGGACAAGCGGGTGATCGCATTGCCCGGGATGCCAAGATCGCGCCATATCCCCGCAGTCTCATCCGCCAGCGACCTGCTTCCGCCGAGGTCCGTGACGTTGAGCCCGCTGGCCACCAGATGGCCGGCCATGCCTGATAGATACAAGCGGGCGGGGACGATCAGCCGGTCGCCGGCGGGACCGAGCTGGGCGCGGCCGTCCGGGCTGGCCGATGATCCTCCGCCGAGAACGCAGATGGCGTCGAAGCGCCCGGACGGTCTTGGCATGCCAACATAGGGCGCCTCAAGGCGATCTAACAAATATGCGCCGACCCAGGCGTTTCCCGCGAGGGTGTAAACGATCAGGATCAGAGCGGCCAGCACGCGTGCCCGGCGGACCAGGCCGGGCCAACCCGCCAGTGCCATCAACCCCAGCCAGACCAGTCCCGGCGGCAGTGCCAGCAGCCCGATGATTTTGGTGGCGATCAACCGGGACGGGACAGACCACACCAACAAGCCACCACCAACGGCCGCTGGCAACCACCAGCAGCGGGCACGGACGAGCAAACCGAGGATATTCATGGAGAGAGACCTTGTTGGAGCCATGGTGTTGCCCGCATGGCAGGCGCAACCGTGCCGATCATAGAAGAGGCATCCTTAAACACAAGTTCCAAGACGTGGATAGGCGATCGATTCCCCGGGTGTCTCGACAATAATGTTGAATGTTGGAAGTTGAATGTTGGATGTTGGAAATCTTTCTCTTCGGACTGAACATTCAACATTCGACACTCAAGTATAAGAATGGACGATGCGATGACATTTCCTGCTCTTACTTGATCATTGGAGATTGGGGTTTGGCCAGGGCGTACAGGGTTTCGTCGGTGGCGAGGTAAACCACGCCATTGGCGGCGGCCATGGCGGCGGAGATCGGGGCATCGAAGGTGGTTTCGCACAGCAGCCGCTTTTCGCGGGTGGCGGTGAAGATATAGAATTTGCCGCGCCGGGTTCCGAAGTAGAGTTTGCCGTCGGCGACCAGGGGGCTGGACCACACCTCACCCCCGACCGGGTGCTTCCAGAGTTCCTTGCCGGTGGCGGTCTCAACACAGTTGAGGGTTTTGTTCCCGGTGTCGGCCACGAAGGTCAGCGGGCCGGCCACGGCGGGGGTCGAGCAACTGTGCCTGAGCGGATAGGACCACAGCGTCGCCGTGGCCGTGGTGTCGCCCGTTTGGTCGGCGGCCACACACTTGAGCCACGCTTGGTATTTGCCCCACCACAGGTCGCCGCCGACGGTGAGGTAAACGCGCTCGCCGAGGAATACCGGCGGGCTCATGATGGTGGAGGGCGAGACCTCGCGGTTGCCGCTATAGTTATGGATATCCGTTTTCGGTGCGCTCGGGTCGGGGTCGAATTTCCAGGCCCGCTTGAGGTTGACGACGCGGCCTGGCGGTGGCATTTCGGTGAGCGACTCGAAGGCATACAGCACGCCATCGCCACCGCCGAAACAAACCAGCGTCCGACCCTTGACGGTGCCCAGGGCAGGGGACGAATAGGTGTTGTGAAAGATGCGCGGGCCGATGTGCTCGTCGTCCTTGGCGACGAGCCGGCCGGTCTGCTTGTCGAGCACAATCAGGCTGGGAGCATCCGGCTGGCGGATGGTCTTGTGCGTGTTGTCCACGCCGTTGTTGGAATTCAGATAGAGAAAGTCGCCGTGCAACAGCGGGTTGCCGTAAGCGGCGTCATGGGGCCAGATGCCGGCTGCGCTGCGCAGGTCGGTCACCCACAGGATGTCGGCATCGGTCGGGCCGACGGGGATGAGTGCCGCACCGCTACGCGTCTGGTGTTGGGCTTCGTCCAGAAACGGTCCGTCGTTGCCGTCGGCCATGCCGTTGAGGTCGAGGCAAACGACTTCGGCGCGGTTGGTGAGCAGATAGACGCGCCCATCCTCGACCGTCACCGGCGAGGCGAGGCCGACCTTGGGCCAGTCCAGGTAAGGATCGCCGCCGATCTTGGGAACCACCAGTTGCCAGCGGAACTTGCCGGTTTCCTCGTCGAGGCAGAGCAAGACACCGCGGTCGCCTTGTTGGCGCGGGTCGCGCGGCACGTCGTTGTTGGTGCCGACAAACACCCGGCCCTGTGCGATGACGGGCGTGGCATAGCTTTCCGACCCGAGCTTGGCACTCCACTTGATGCCTTCGCCCGTGGCGGGATCGACTTTGTCCGGCAGATTCGTTTCGCTGCTGACCGGGTTGCGAGTGAAGCGTTCGCCAAGCTGCGGCAGATCCGCCGCAGGCGCCGCCGCCGCAGCGACCAGGCATGCGCCAAGGAAAATGGACCGGAGTGGTGGGGGAAGGGATGGATGCATGGGTGAGCAACCGGGATCGGGCGATGGGTGTCGGGTCATGGCAGGGGAGAGGGGCGTTTGGCGGATGAAGCAGAGGCGGCGGCTGAGGCGGATGGTTCCATTCACCGGGAGACTACGCGGATCAGTCCCGACTCCATTCAATCATTTCCCAATCCTGTAGCATGGTCGCGCCAGCCACCTCGACGCGGATTCCCCCCGGATCATGGCGAGCCCAGACACGATGCGGACCCTGACAACCGTGATTCTCTCCTTGGCTTTGGGGCCCGTCCGGCTACACTGCTCGCAGCGCGAATGCTCACTTCAACCATGAAACCGAAAATCGTTGTCATCACCGGTTGCACCCGCGGTCTGGGCCGTGCGATGATCCCAATCTTCATCGATGCCGCTTGGCAAGTCGCCGGCTGCGGACGCGATGAGTCGCAGCTTGCCGAACTTAGGCACCAGTTCCGGCCGCCACATTTCTTCGAGGTCTGCGATGTCTCGTGCGAGGCCGAGGTCGTCTCCTTTTGCGCAGCCGTCTTGACGTCCTTCGGTCCACCTGACCTCGTGTTGAACAACGCCGCCATCATCAATCCCTCCGCGCCGCTGTGGGAGACCTCTGCGAGCGATTTCAGCCGCATCATTGACATCAATCTCAAAGGTCCCGCCGCCATGATGCGGAAGCTGCTGCCGGCAATGCTCGAACGCGGCAGCGGGGTGATCGTCAACTTCTCCTCCGGCTGGGGCCGTGGCACCGCGGCCGGGGTCGCGCCGTATTGTGCCACGAAATTCGCCATCGAAGGCCTCTCCATGGCCACCGCTCAGGACACCGCCGGCAAGGTCGCCATCATCCCGATGAATCCCGGCATCATCAACACCGACATGCTCCGCAGTTGCTTCGGCGGCGGGGCAGCTTCCTATCCGGATGCCGCCGACTGGGCCAAGCGTGCCGTGCCCTTCTTCATCCAACTCGGCCGGAAGGACAATGGCCGCTCCCTGACGGTTCCTGCCTGAATTTGCATTTGCCCATTGGTCAACGACGGGTGCGTGGAACAAGGTTAGGGCCGCATGTCGTTGAACCAAACAGTAGCCCAAAGACAACATGCCATTCAATCGAACATTGCTTCATTACTGCTGTGATTCGCTGAGTGACCGACGTATATGGGTCAGTACGTCTATATCCGCAGCGTTGTGGTCTGTTCCCTTGTTTGCCCACGATCTATTCGCATCTGGTCGTACTTCTGACGGTTGGCGTTCGTATTGGGATATGTTACCTCGCGCGGTAGGGCGTGGCGGCCTCGCCGCGCCCTGACTGCCCGCTGAGGGTGAGACAGCGCATGTGCGGTCCATGCCCCGCGCCGTCGCGCCGCCCATGCGGGCGGACCAGTGGGCGGCCCGAGGCCGGACCGCCCTACCATTGCCCGGTAGGGCGTGGCGGCCTCGCCGCGCCGTGACTGCCCCCGAGGGCGGAGCGACGATGAAGGGTGAATGGGAACGCGCTTATCATTCACGCAGCAAGCACCCCACATGCTCACCGCCATCCGGGCGGACCAGTGGGCGGCCCGGGCCGGAGCCGCCCTACCGCAACCGGGGCGTGGCGGCCTCGCCGCGCCGTGACTGCCCGCTGAGGGTGAGACAGCGCATGCGCGGTCCATGCCCCGCGCCTCCGCGCCGCCCATGCGGGCGGACCAGTGGGCGGCCCGAGGCCGGACCGCCCTACCGTCCCGGATGAGAGGCGTTTTCCTCATCTTGGCAGGGAGATTCGCGGGCGGCGCGGAGCATGGCGCGGAGGTTCGCGGGCGGGGTGGCGGGCGGGATCGCGCAACCGGCGTTGAGGATGAAGCGGGGGTTGTCGGCAAAGACGGCGAGCAGTTCGCGGGTTTTGTTAGCCACGAGTTCCGCCGTGCCGAGCGCGAGCACGCCTGAGGGATCGAGGTTGCCGCAAAAGACGGCGTGGTCCTTGAAGCAGGCACCGGCGGCGCGGACATCGGTCTTGTAATCCAGCTCTAACACGTCGGCACCGGTGGCGAGCATGGCGTCTAGGATCAGGGTGGTGTTGCCGCAGATGTGGAGCAGATACGGTTTGCCCAAGGCATGGGCGAGATCCATGAGCTGGCGTTCCCACGGTTGGGCAAAAGTCCGATAGAGTGCCGGGGAAATCAGGTCCGGACTGGCCGGGCTGTCGCCATTCGACAACATGTCGGCACCGGTGGCCGCCATCAAAGTCAGGAACTGCCCGCTGGCCTCGGCGCAGTGGTTGAGCAGGCATTCCACGTCAGCGTGCCGGGCCTCATCGAGCAAGTCCATCATCCACTCCGCCGGGGTGCGCATCATGCTCGCCAGCGAAAACGGCGCCTGGTCGCAATTGCCGCGCAGATAGATCTCGTCGCCGAAATGCGCCTTCAGCAGCCGCACCGCCTCCAGCCAGATTTGCACGCGGGGATTGGCCGCGACGTCCGGCGGCGGCAAGTCGCGTGCGGCGGCAAGGTCCGGCAGGCAGCCACCCTCGCAGCGGGCCGGATCGTCCTCGGGAAAATCGACCGGCACGCCCACGGCACCCGCCAAGGTGGCGGTGTCGATATCGACGACAATGCCGTCGTAATCGTAGGTCTCGACAGCGCGAATGAAGGCCTCGGCGATCTTCGCCGGATCCTCGCGGAATTGGCGTTGGGTCATGCCGGCCTCGCGGGCGGCCATCAGGAAGTTGTGCAGCATGACCGGGATCCGGTCCGCCCGTTCGCCCCGCAGGGCGGCCTCGATTCGTTGTTTTCCGTTCATGGTTGGGTCAGTTGATTTTCGTCCGGGAGGGTCTTAGCCCAAGGTGGGGTGGAACTCAACCTAAAAGCGCCACCCAAAAGCGCCAGCGGAATCCGGCAGACCACGGCGGATTCTTGCACGGGGCAACCGCCTTCGATCCGAGTTCCATACGCCAAAGGCGTTAAGCCATCCAGCCCAAGGGTTGCCGTCGCCAGACGGCTATCCTGGGACGCTTGCGAAAATGACCACGAACCGCAACGTGGTTCTGTCCTTCCGGCGTCGCTAGTGGGCGCTCCTTGATGGATTGATGAGTGTCGATTGTTGAGTGCTGTCTTTTTGAAGTGACTGCATGGAGCATTCTTCCTCTTCCCTTCGCAAAATCGTAAATCCACGATCCAATGGCGGATTCGCGGGGCAGCGGAGTGTCCCGTCCGCATTCTCTCGAATGCGCCTGCCATGGCGGATGATCAGTTGAGCCGCCGCGCCATGCCGGGTGCGTGGCGTCACGGCTCGATACTGAACCAGCGGGTGCCGGGAGCGGTGTCGGCGGCCTTTATGTTGCGGTTGCGTCTTGAACACGCCGCCGCCAATACCCGGGCTCACGGTGGCAGTGCATTACGGCGATGATCAGCACTGGAATCTCATCGGGCCACGGCTTGTCGAACCTGCGCCAACGCCTCCTCGCCGGGGATCGTCTGCACTTGTCCCCTTCGCACGTCATCCCGCCGCCGCAGCGCCTCCGCCACCCAGAGTTGGCGAACATACCCGTCCTCCGCTGGATCCAGACTCTCCACCAAGCGATCGGCCAGCAGCGCCCGTGCCTCGCTCGGCAGACCCAAGGCCTCGTCCACAATCTGCTCGACCGTCATGCTCATGCCAAAAGCATGACCTCAAATCAGGGTGCGTCAACCAAAACCTCGGCAGGAAAATCGCTGAATGGAAACGGGAATGGCAGATGGCGGATGAAGCCCATGCCCCACCCCGCCCAGGTGGGGTACCAGTGGGCGGCCCGAGGCCGGGCCGCCCTACCATTGCCCGGGGCGTGGCGGCCTCGCCGCGCCCTGACTGCCCTGCGGGTGAGGCATCCCATGCGCGGTTCATCCGCCGCGCACCAGCGCCGCCCATGCGGGCGGACCAGTGGGCGGCCCGAGGCCGGACCGCCCTACCATTGCCCGGTAGGACGGTCACAAGATCAGCGGCAAAATCGACGACGAACTCACGCCCGAGCGGGCGGTAGAACTCAACCGCGAATTCTTCAACCTCCCCGCCATCGCCACCCTCGACAAGACCACCGTGTTGTTCAAGAACGGCAGGGCGCGGACCACGCACACGCTCAAGAACCTCGCGCCGGAGTGAGCCGTGGCGGCGGTCGCAACCGCCAGGCCCAACCCATCGCAGGCAAGAGGCGCGAATGGAGTTATGGATAAGGAAAGGAGGAAGGAAGGAAATTGGGGGGGGGCTTCATCCCGGAGGGATGCCAGCTTGTAGCTGGTGGTTGAGCGGAGCGACACCGCCGGATTCGTGACATGGAATGGGATCGCACCCCGGCCAGGGGTGCCAGCGGCGGGCTGCGGATGATGGTATCGGACCTTGGCTGGCACACCTCCGGCGTGCGTTACTACTCAGGTTCCAAAGAATTCATGGCAGAATCATTTATGGCAGAATCATTTATGGCAGAATCATTTTTCAAGAGTCTTGAGGGGGATTCATCACTGGCCGGCCTGTCTGCGTGCGGATGCGCACAGACAGGGGTTGATCCAATGACTTTTTCCAATTCTGAAATGATTCTGCCATCAATGATTCTGCCATACCTGAGTAATAACGTTGGAAGTTGAAATCTTCGGCGTGCCTCATGGGAACCCCGCAGCTCTAACGGTTTAGCCACACCGCTGTGGCTAAGTCCCGGCGCGTGCTGCGGCCCAAACATCTTCCGGGTCGTCACCAGGATTCGGCGTTCCCGTTCTCAGCATCAGAACCCGGTGGGGGGTGTGGCACCGGGAGTAACGTGGGCGCGATA
>JAPLUI010000161.1 GCA_026397725.1 Verrucomicrobiota bacterium
CCGACGGTCCGGGTATAGCTGAACTGGCCCGCGCTGTGCAACGCGCTGGTATCGGTGACCGGATTGACCGAGGTGCCGCTGGTGGGATTGAGGCCGAAGGCGTATTCCTGGAAGTTGCTCAGGCCGTCGCCATCCAGATCGGCCGCGGGGTTGGTGAGGTCGAAGCCGGGGTATTTCGTGTCGGCCCAGTCGGCGTAGGTCAGGCCGCCTTGAACCACCTCATAGGCCGCAATCTCAGAGAAGATTGAGTTGTTAGATGTGGCTCCGTTGGGACCCGGATCCATGATGTGGAACTTCAGCGCGTTGACGCCGGCCAGGCCGGGGATGACTCCTCCGGCATTGGTCAGGCTGATCCTGCGTAGATCGCGGTTGGGACCTGCCGCGCCTGAGTCCTTATTCACGGATGTTACAAATGTCCAGCTTGCGCCGCGAGATCGTATTTTTGGCCGGTGCGGCTGGGGTCCCACAGCGTGAAGGAATCGATCCTGGCGATGTCGTAGGAGGCATCCAAGGCAAACACGAGGTCCGCGGGGCCGCTCGATGGCCACCCGCCGTTGTTGGTGAACAAGCACATGCCATCGGTGTTGCTATCCGTTAGCTTGGACACTTGCAGACCATCATTAATATTCGCCAATGAGCAGCCAAGACCCGCCGCGACGTTGCCGGCAGCCATTGCCACGGTCGCGTGATTCTTCAAAAGGTCGTTGACCGTATCCACCGGGGCACTGCCTTGGTCGGCTGTCCATTTTGCAACAACTTGGGAGTCGCTTTCGCCAGTGGCCCCGGTGTGGACCGTGGTATCGGTGACCGGGAGTGCATACACAAAGGACACGGTGGCCGTTTCAGTGATTGGCACGCTGTCCCCGGTGGCGGTGAAGACCGGCGAACCCACAATAGCTGAGCTAACCGTAAAGGTTGCCACTCCGTTGGCATCGGAAGTGTTGCCCGAGGCCGGCAAGATCGTGTCCGGCGGGGTGCCACGATCGGAAGCCAAGAAGACATCCTTGCCCGCCACCCGATTCGAATTGGCATCCAGCAAGGTCACCGTAATCCTCGAGGTGGCGATGCCGTCGGCTGCCGCTGTTGCTGGGGAGGCCGTCACCGTCGAGGTGCCGGCAGCCACCGGCCCCGGCGTGAAAGTCACGGTCGGCTTTTGACTGAGTGGCAAGCTGTCGTCGGTATCCGTGGCGGTGAAGGTGGCATCACCCGCGGTGGCGGAGCTGACCGCAAAGGTCACCACGCCACTGAGGTTGGAAACACCCGAGGTCGGTGAAATGGTATCCGGCGGCGTGCCGCGGCTGGAGACCAGTTCTACGGTTTTGCCCTGGACGGCAGTGCCGCTGGCATCTTTCAGGGTCACGGTGATCGTGGCGGAGGCGCTGCCGTCGGCCGTCACTGCGCTTGGGTCGGCTGTCACTGTGGAGTTTGCTTCACTCACTGCCCCGGACATAAAGGTCACGGTGGCGGTTGAGGGCGAGATGACAAGGTTGCCGTCGCTGACATCCGTCGCCGTGAAGATGGCCGGTCCCGAGGTCGAGGAACTCACGGTGAAAGTCACCACGCCGGAACCCGAAGAAGGTCCTGAGGCGGCTGAAATCGTGTCCACCCCATCGGCACGGTTGGAAGCCAGGGTCACGGTCTTGCCCGCGACGGGATTGCTGCTGGCGTCTCGCAAGGTGACGGTGATCGTGGATGTGGTGACGCCATCACTCGCGACCGTTGTCGGCAACGCCTCCACAGAGGAATTCGCCGCATCGGCGAGAACCAACGCATAGGCCGCAATCTCGGCATAGATCGAGTTGTTATTGAAATTCGAGGTCCCGCCGGGACCCGGGTCCATGATGTGGAACTTCAGGGCGTTGACGCCGGCCAGACCGGTGATGACGCCATCGGAATCCGTCAGGCTGATCCTGCGAAGATACCTGTTGCCATCGCTGCCGGTTGCGTCCTGGTTGATAGACGTCACCAGATTCCAGCTTGCGCCGCTATCAGTCGATCCATAGAGATCGTACTTTTGACCCAGCCGGCTGAGGTCCCAAAGCGTAAAGCCATCGATCCGTCCAATGTTGTAATTGGCATCCAAGGTGAAAACGACGTCCACGGGACCGTTTCCCGTCCAGGACCCGCTGCTTGTATACAAACACAATCCATCCGTGCTGTCGCTGGTTTGCCCGTTGCTCAGCATCAAACCATCGTTGATATACGCGGTGCGACCAAGACCAGCGCCTCCCGACGCCATCGACATAGTCGCGTGATTCTTCAAAAGGTCGTTGGCAGTATCCACCGGGGCGCTGCCTTTGGCGGTTGTCCATTGACCCACGACGGAGGCGTTGTTCTGGCCGCTCGACGCCGAGAGCTTAACAGTGTCGTCCGTGGTGATGATTCCCGCCTGGGCGGCGGGCTGGCTGAGACCCAGCGCCGCGAGGGCGAGGGCGATGGCTGGGAGGCCCCGGAAAGTTCGGGGCGTGGGGGTGTTTGTTTTCATGGTTGCTGGTGTATTCTGTTGGTGCTTGTTTGTTTGTCAGGGTTGGGATGGTGAGGGTGAGTGGGGAGAAGTTGTCAGTTGTCTGCTATCAGAGGTCGGTGGCGGTGGCGGTGGCCCCTGAATCAGTTGCAGAACCGCGACAATACCCAATGGTCGAACTCCTGTCGTTGTCTTTTTGCGGATTTTTTGTTGTCGTTTTGCGTCAGGCGGAGTAGCATGAACGCCGTGAAGGAACGATCCGCCATGGTCAGCGTAGCGAGTGTCGCCCGGCCGCGGCGCGGGGCGTTGCACCATGCCCGCCGCAGCGTCCTGTTGCTGTTAGGTTTTTACAACATCCGGCTGCACACCGGCATCATGCGCTACGCCCGCGAAGCCGACTGGGTGTTGGACGACACCTACGTGCGCAACGGGATGCCGCCGGCGGGGTGGCGGGGTGACGGGATTCTCACGCTGGTCGCCCACGTCAAGGACATCGAGGCGCTGCGGCAGTACCCCAAGTTGCCGCTGGTCGATTTCTCCAAGGGCTGGATTTCGGATAACACGCCTGAGGAGTATCGGGCGGCCGGGATCGGCCGCCCGCGGGTGTATTATGACAACGAACAGATTGGCCGGCTGGCGGCCGAGCACTTCCTGGAACGCGCCTTCAAGCACGTCGCCTATCTGAATTGCGGCAACTATTGGATGGAGGTCGAGCGCATGCCCAGCTTCCGCCGGACGCTGGAAGCCACCGGCTGCAGCTACCACGAAATTCCCTACTACCAATGTTTTCCGCAGCTTCCGACAGGTCCCTTGCGCAGCCATCAGCAGGCGCACCGGTGGCTGGTCAAAACCCTGCGCGAACTCCCCAAACCGCTGGGCATCGCCGCCAGCACCGACGATCTCGCCTGCCGCTTGTTGCGTGCTTGCGATGACGCGGATCTGAGCGTGCCCGAGGAGGTGGCGGTGCTCGGTTGCGACGACAACCCGATGGTCTGCGATTACGCGCTGGTGCCACTCTCCAGCGTGGACGTGGACTGGGAGCGCATCGGCTATGAGGGGGCCGGATTGTTAGACAGGTTGATGGATGGCAAGCGCGCGCCGCGCGCGCCGATCCTGATTCCGCCCAAAGGGGTGGTGACCCGCCTGAGCACCCACGTCCTGGCGGTGCCCGACGTGGCGATCGCGCGGGCAGTGCGCTTTATTTGGGAACATTACCCCGACGCCATCGGCACGCCCGAAGTCGCCGCCGCCGCCGGCCTGTGCCGGCGCACGCTGGAACGCGGCTTCCACAAGCATCTCGGCCAGAGCGTGAATCATGAAATCGCCCAAGTGCGCGTCGAGCGGGCCAAGCAAATGCTGTTAGGAACCAAGCTCAGAGCGCATGAGGTGGCGCTGCAGTGCGGCTTCAGCGACGTCGTTCATCTCTCGAAAGCCTTCCACCGTCTTACCGGCAGCCGCCCCAGTAAATTCCGCCGCCAGCAGGCGAGCACCACCCCCAACACGGCCCCGCCGTCCTAGACCGCCAGCGGCAGGATCCGCGCACCACCGGGCTCGATGACCCGGAAAAGGCAACGCCGCCGCAGTGTCGTGGAAATCGGGACGAATTGAACGAGCATCAGATGGTCATACTGGACCTGCAAGTAGAACGTACCTTGCTGATTCTTCTCTGGCGGGTTGAACTCATCTTCGTAGATCACGTTCCGGCCAGGGTTCTGGTGCTTGAAGTCGATCTCCTGATGCCCCCGAAGCGTGGATTGCCCACTACCCATCGCGCTCGAGTGCGTCCGCACCCCGTTCCGCCGCAAGGGGTTATCAGTTATCAGCACCAGCACCCGGCACGCGCTGTGGGTGTGGATCGAGGAGTAACGTGAGTGCCATAAGGAGCGCGTGCATGCTGCACGCTGACGGCCAGCGGACAGGTGGTCCGCTGGCTCGAAACAGGCGACAGAATGTCGCCTCGCCGACAGCCGACAACATGTCGGCGCTCCTCACTTGGGGCGAAGAGAAGAGGCCCTTCCGCCGCAAAATGATTTCTCGGGCTTGACTCCGGTCGGTGGCGGTATATCCTGTCGCGTTCATGAAACGAATTGTCCTCTTCCTTGCGCTGCTGCTGAGCGTGTCCGCGCTGTCATCCTGTGGCATGGCCAATAGCCTGGCCGGAACCGCCTCCCGCCTGCTCCAGAGCGTCGGCCGCACCGTCGGCATGTGAGTGGCTGGCGCTGGCGATGCGCCGCACCGAGCGGCTTGCATCCGGTTCCACGGTGAAGCACAGCCAGATGGTCTCCGGCGGCAGCAACTCGGGGAACTTGTCGGCCCACTCGATGATGGTCACGCCGCCGGCTTCGAGATATTCATCCCACCCCAGGGCGAGCACCTCCGCCGCCGTCTCCAGGCGATAGAAATCGAGGTGAAACACCGGCACCGGCCCAGCCCGGTATTCATGCACCAACGCAAACGTGGGACTGGTGACTTCCGCTTCACATCCCAAGGCGGCCACCAAGCCCTTGGTCCAATGGGTTTTTCCCGCGCCGAGTCCGCCGACCAGGGCGATGACGGCACCGGCCTTGGCAGCCACCGCAGCGTCCCGCCCGAGGTCTGTCATTGCTGCCGGTGATTCCGCGCGTCCCTGCATGCTCATCTTGGAAACCTTGATTCAACCCTCGCGTCCATTCAAAAAAAACCTCCGCCGCGTCGTTCACGTCCTCTGCGCGATGAGGCGGTAACGCGAATGGTAGGCGCCGTTGTTGAATTTCCGGCAGCAGGCGTAACAGGCGACCGTCCGGCGGATCGGTTTGACACGCTGCAACACGGTCAGACAATTCGGGCACAAGTAGGCGTAGTTGCGTTTCATCTTGCGGCGCTTGAATGGCAGCGTGTGAAACGGCTGCTCATTCGGGATGCCCAATTCGGCACAGGCAGCTTGCCATTCCGGGCCGTGAGGGTCGGTATGGCGGCGCCCCGCCCGCTCGTAAGCGATGAGGTGGGCCAACTCGTGCTTGAGCGTGCGCCAGAGTTCTTCGGACGGAAGATCCTTGAGTTTCGGATTCAGCTCGATCGCCCGATCCGGCCACCACGCTCGCCCGGCGGTCGTCTGCATCCGGGAGTTCCAAGAGACGCCGATGCGCCGCGACAACTCATTCAGATACAGGCCCTTGCATGTTTCCACGCACCACGCTGTCAGGCGGCAATCCTGCTTGGCAGTGCCCTCCTGCACGGGGGCTGGCAAAGCGGGCACGCGAAGCCACGAGACCCATCGGAATTCAAGCTGTGGCATCAGGCGGCCCATGCGGAGCATGTCTAGCAGGCATGCCGCAGCTTGGCAACCATCGCGGCACGATTTCTGAAAAAAAATCCGTCGGCTTGCCGTGTCTGCGGGCATGCGCGGCAAGTCAAGGGGAAGGTGCTCGAAAATCCACTGAGACCCGGAGCACCACCCCAACTGCCGAGACGGTGACGCTTACCCCGGCCACCGCAGAGGTTCTCCATGGTGTGAAGCTTGCCAATGTGAAGACCACCACCACGGATGCCAGCATCACTCCGGGTTGGGGCACGATATTCTTGCCAGAGCCATCCACAGCCCTACTGGGAGCCTTTGGAGCCCTCGGTCTTCTTCTTGGTCGCCGCCGTTAAGGTGGGGGCTGATGGCCATTCGCCGTTCGCCATTCGCCATTCGCCTTTACCCCGGACGCCCGGCGTGCCATGCTCGGCGGTCGCCGTTGCCCACTCCGCCATGCCCGCCGCCACTCCCGAGCAAGTCACCGCCTTCATCGAACGCTGGCAGAATTCCGGGGCCGCCGAGCGGGCCAATTACGTGCTCTTCCTCAGCGAACTCTGCGATCTGCTCGATCTGCCGCGCCCCGATCCGTCTTCTCCCGACAACGCCCACAACGCCTACGTCTTCGAGCGTGCCGTCACCCGCAGGAATCCCGATGGCGCCACCACTACCGGCTTCATCGACCTCTACCGACGCGGGTCCCTGGTGTTGGAAAGCAAGCAGGGCGCCAATGCCCCGGCAGGGGCGCAAGACCCGCTTGCCGTGCCTGCCACCAGCGGAAAAACCGGCCACGGCAAACGTGGCACCGCCGCCTTCGACAAGGCCCTTGAACGCGCCTACCACCAAGCCCGCGGTTACATCACCGCCCTGCCTGCCGAGGAGGGCCGCCCGCCGTTCCTGATCGTTTGCGACGTGGGCCACAGCATCGACCTCTACGCCGAATTCACCGGCACCGGCGGCCAATACGAGCGCTTCCCCGATCCCGTCTCGCACCGCATCACCCTGCCGGATCTCCACTGCCCGGAAATCCGCGAGCGCCTCCGCAAGGTCTGGCTCGATCCCCATGCGCTCGATCCCTCGAAGATCGCCGCCAAGGTCACCCGCGACATCGCCGGCCGCCTCGCCACCCTGGCCAAGTCCCTCGAAGCCGACGGCCACGACCCCCAGGTCATCGCCGGATTCCTCCAGCGCAGCCTCTTCACCATGTTCGCCGAAGACATCGGCCTGCTGCCGGAAAACGGCTTCAAGTCGCTGCTCGATAAAGTGAGGGAAGCCCCGCGCGGTTTCCCGGTTCTCGTCTCCGCCCTGTGGCGGGAAATGGCCACCGGCACCCGGTATTCGGCCCTCTTGTTCAAGGAAATCGCCCACTTCAACGGCGGGCTGTTTGAAAACACCAGCGCCCTGCCGCTCTCCGCCGCGCAAGTCGCCATGCTCACCGATGCCGCCGCCACCGATTGGAGCGCCGTGGAGCCGTCCATCTTCGGCACCTTGCTGGTGCGTGCCCTCGATCCCCGCCAGCGCCACAAACTCGGGGCCGAATTCACGCCCCGCGCCTACGTCGAGCGCCTCATCCGCCCCACCATCATCGACCCGCTCCGCGAGCAATGGGATGCCGTGCGCATCGCCGCCGCCACCCTCCGCGAGGAAGCCGACCAACTCGAAATCCAGGCCGACCAACTCGAAGCCGGCGCCAAGGCGAAAATGACCACCCTCCGGGGCGTAGGCCCCTCAGGGCCGGAGGCCGGTGCCGCCGACGTGGCGAAACAACTCGGGGCCGACTCCGCCCGCCTCCGGAAGGAAGCCGGGAAACGCGATGCCGAAGCCCTGCAACAGGTCATCGCCTTCCACCGCTATCTCTGCGGCCTCAAGATCCTCGATCCCGCCTGCGGCACCGCCAACTTCCTCTACGTCACCATGGAGCACCTGAAGCGGCTCGAAGCCGAAGTGCTCCAACTCATCGACGCCCTGGGTGGGGACGCCAGCATGGAAATGCACGGCTTCCGCGTCCGCCCCGAGCAATTCATCGGCCTTGAAATCAACAAGCAAGCCGTCGCCATCGCCCAACTCGTCCTCTGGATCGGTTACTTCCAATGGCAGCGCAAGACCACCGGCAAGGCCGACACCGGCGACCGCCCGCTCCTGCCCAAGGACCAGAGCATCTTCGAGCAGGATGCTGTGCTCGCCTATGATGCCCGCATTCCCCGCCGCGATCCGCAAAGCGGTGAAATACTAACGGTCTGGGACGGCCACACCACCAAGCCGCATCCGATCACCGGCAAGGAAGTCCCCGACGAATCCGCCCGCACCGTCCTTTTCGATTACTCCAATCCTCGCCGTGCCGAATGGCCGCAGGCGGATTACATCGTGGGCAATCCGCCGTTCATCGGTGCCTCCCGCATGCGCAAGGCGCTGGGCGACGGTTATGTGGAAGCCTTGCGCAAAGTCTGGCAAGGCGAGGTGCCGGAGTCCGCCGACTTCGTCATGTTCTGGTGGCGCAAGGCCGCCGAACTCGTCCGCGACGGCCCGGCCAAGCGCCTCGGCTTCATCACCACCAACTCCATCCACCAAACCTTCAACCGCCGCGTGATGGAGCCCTTCGTAGTTGCGGCTTCCAGCCGCAAGCCGCCGCTTCACCTCGCCTACGCCATTCCCGATCACCCCTGGATCGACTCCGCCGACGGCGCGGCCGTGCGCATCGCCATGACCGTCGCCGCCCCCGGCCACGCCGCAGGCATCCTGGAAAAAGTCGTCACCGAACAAGCCCGCGACGATGGCGAGAACGAGGTGACTCTCTCAAGGAGTGGTGGCGTCCTCGCCGCCAATCTTCAAATCGGCGCGGACCTGACATCCTGCGGTGCGCTCCGGGCAAACTCGAAACTCAGTTGTCCTGGCGTCAAGCTCCATGGCGCGGGCTTCATCGTGTCACCAGAACAAGCCGCCACCCTTCGGGCAGGCGACAAGGCGGGTTCACAGAACTCCATCCACGGGTATCGCAACGGCAAGGACATAAGTGATCGGCCCCGTGGTGTGATGGTCATCGATCTTTTCGGGCTTTCAGCGGAAGAAGTGCGAGAACAGCATCCTGCCACCTATCAGCATGTGCTCACCCACGTGAGGCCTGAGCGAGACCAAAACAATCGCGACACCTATCGAAGGAACTGGTGGATTTTCGGCGAGCCCCGTAGCGAGTTGCGACCAGCCTTGGAAAACCTTCCACGCTACATCGCTACCATCGAAACCAGCAAGCACCGCTTCTTCACGTTTCTCGACAAGGGGATTCTGCCCGACAACAAACTCATCGCCATCGCCGCCGATGATGCCTACATCCTCGGTGTTCTTTCATCGTCCGTTCATGTCAAGTGGTCGCTAGCCGGAGGTTCATGGCTTGGTGTCGGAAATGACTCGGTCTATGTCAAATCTCGTTGTTTCGAACCCTTCCCATTCCCCGCCCTCGAAGAAGGCGCACTCAAGCAGCGCATCCGCGACCTTGGCGAACGCCTCGACGCGCACCGCAAGCGCCAGCAAGAACTGCATCCCGACCTCACCCTTACCGGCATTTACAACGTCCTCCAAGAAATCCGTTCCTGCGAAGCCCTGACCAAGACAGACCGGGAGACCCACGACCAAGGCCTGATCTCCGTCCTCAAGCAGCTTCACGACGACCTCGACGCCGCCGTCCTCGATGCCTACGGCTGGACGGATTTGTTAGCGAAAGGAACGCCTTGTAGCGGCGGTGTGTCACCGTCGATAGCGAATGAAGAAGCGCCTTCGCCCGCTCCCAATGGCATCGGCGCTCACAGAGCGCCGCTACAACACACCTCTGTCGCCGACCTCCTGGCCCGTGGCGGTCCCGATGCCGAAGTTCTCGAACAACAACTGCTCACCCGCCTCGTCGCCCTCAACCACGAGCGGGCGGCGGAAGAACAGCGCGGCCTGATCCGCTGGTTGCGCCCGGACTACCAAGCCCCCGGCGCAACCAGCGACTTTTCCCAGCAGGGGAAAAGCAGTCACAGACCGCCGCTACAAACCGAAATCGGCCTAGGTGACACCAGCCATCTTCAATCCACCATCCACGATCCACTATCTCTTCCCGACTGGCCCACCGAACTCCCCGCGCAAGTGGCCGCCCTCCGCAAGCTCCTGCCCGGTGTCGGCCCCGATCCCGCGGCCCTTGCCGCCTGTTTCGGCCGCAAATCGCCGAAGAGGACCGCCCAGATCGCCGCCATCCTGGCCACCCTCAGGGCGCTGGGGCACCTGGCCACCTGACGGCGTCAGGGGACTGCGGTGCGGGCCAGGCGGAAGCCATTTTCTGGGCCGGCGTAGGCCGGGGCGCTGACGCAGCGATTGGCGACGCGGCAGGCAGCCGCGCGGGAGTGCCAGCCACCGTCCCGGTACACCCGGGACGAGCCCGTGACAGCACCCCGCGAGTCGGTCTGGCAAGCGGCAGGGTAAGCCGTGCCTGTCCCAGCACCACTCCGCCATGTTCCCGGCCATGTCATAGAGCCCGAAGCCGTTGGCCGCGAAGCTCCCCACCGGCGCGGTCCAGGGCTGCGCTCCGGTTGCGTAATACGCGCTCACGCTCACGCTGTGAACGGCAGTGCATAGGAATCCCCGTCCGCCGAGTCCCCCATTGGAAAGCGCCCCGCCGGGATCTGCTCGAAGCCCGCTGGCGTCGGGGGCGCTGCAGCCGGGCCGTCGAGCACCAAGCGGTAGAGACGACGGGGCATCCCCGGTTCATGGGGGGTGGTGATGACGAGGCTGTTCCCGTCGCCGACCCGCACCACGCCCGGGTTCTGCCAAATGTCGCCGGTGTCGGAATACACAAGCTGGTAGCGGCACCCGGCCACCGAGGGCCGTACCGTGAGCGTCACGTTGCCGGCGGCGACCCTGACTGCGGGTGCCACCAACTCGCCGGGCGCAACGGGCGGTTACGCCCGGGCGGAGCCGCAGCCCGCCGCGAACAGGACCACCACGGCGAGCCGGGCATGGAAAAGACGCGGGCTGGTTTTCATGGGCGTGAGTGAACCGGGAGCACCATTCGGGGAGCCCCACCATGGAGCGTCCCTGAAGCGCAGGGAAACATGGCACCCCGCGCGGCGCCAGCGCAAAACGGCACCGCAGCGCTGAAAGCCGGAACGCCGGTTACCACCCGGATAGCACAATCGAGTTGTGGGAAACCCCGGAAATGCTCATGTTCCATGCCGATGGAGCTGATGTTAATTCCGCCGCCTTCCGCGGGAACTTCTCACTGGTTCACTCCATCTTCCTCAACCAACCATGAAAACCATCCGCATCACCCTTACCAAGCCTGGCGCTCAGGCCGTTTGCACCCACCGCTATCGCCTCACCGAATGGCCGGCGGAATCCACCTGGGCGGGCAACCGCTCCGCCTTTCCCTTGAACGATGGCTCCCTCCCATGTCTGCTCGCCTCCTACCACCGCCTGGAAGCCACCGTGGCCCACCAGGCGGCCCAGAGCGGCGCCGCCTTCACCATCGAAGACCTCGGCGGCGAGGCCGTCATGTGGACCGATGAAATCATCCCCCCGGCGGCGGAGGCCGGAACCCCTTGAAATCACTACGGCACCCTCACCCCCTGCGGCGTGCAGAACGTCACCTCCGCCCTCCGCGCCGCCCTCAATGCCCGCGGCCTGTGAGAAAATTCTGAAACGCTGAAACAAGACCAGGCTCGCGCGGAGCGCTTCTGATTTCAGCTTTTCAGCCTTTCCCCTCCTTCACCCGCCCCACGGCTTTTTGCGGGACCGCTTTTTTTCCGGCAGGGTGTGCGCATGGCCGCGCCGCCAGCCGCCATCCCGGATGCCACCGCCACCGTCCTCTCCGGGGCCGTGCCGTTTTTGCGCGGCGCGGACGACGCGCTGCCCGGCCATCCCAACTTCCTGCCGGACCCGCGCGACGTCGCCGGCCACGGCCCCGTGGAACTCGCCCCCCACAGGACGGCGTCTATCTCACGGCCATCGACTACACGCCCTCGGGAACCCAGTTCGCCCTGAACTACCAGGACGTCTCCGCCGTCGCCTATCTCGACGCTGAGTCCAACCCGCACTCCAGTTGAATCGCCTTTTCCACCATGGCTTCCGCCATGTCGAAATCCACCGCCGTGCGGGCATGAATCCGGCACACGGCCTGCCCGCGAGGCACGGGTTCGCCGCATTTCACCAATTGATCGAAGCCAACGGCGAAATCCACGCCATCGCTGGCCCGCGCCCGCCCGGCTCCCAACTGCAGTGCGGCCTGCCCGATCAAGCCGGCATCAACCTTTGAGACCAGCCCGCCCACCGGCGTACATACTTCGCGGATGATCGGAGCCCGCTGCAGCTCGCCGAGCCGCAACAGGTCTGCGGGATGGCCCCCCTGCGCTGCCACCACCTCGTCAAACCTGCGGCGCGCGCTGCCATCATCCAGCAAACCCTCCAACGCCGCCCGCGAAACCCCGGCAATCGCCTCCGCCAAATCCAGCACCAGCTTGCGCAAATCCGCCGGACCGCCACCCTCCAGACACTCCAGCGCCTCGGCCACTTCCAGCGCATTGCCCACCGTCCGACCGGTCGGTTCGCTCATCGGATTGAGCATCACCCGCACCTCCACCTGCATTTCCCGCCCCACCTCGAGCATGCTCTTGGCCAGCGCCTCGGCATCCTGCTTGGTTCGCATGAAGGCGCCCGAGCCGTATTTCACATCGAGCACCAAACGGTCTAACGATTCCGCGAGTTTTTTCGACATGATCGACGCGGTGATCAGCGGAATCGATGGCACCGTGCCCGTCACATCCCGCAGCGCATAGAATTTCCGGTCCGCCGGACAGAACCGCTCGGTTTGCCCCATCATCACCACGCCCAGGCGCTCCAACTGGGCCGCCGCCTCATCCAGGCTGAGCCGCACCTTGAAGCCCGGAATCGCTTCCAGCTTGTCGAGCGTTCCGCCGGTGATGCCCAGGCCCCTGCCGGAAACCATCGGCACCCAACACCCGGCACAGGCCACCAAGGGTGCCAGCACCAGCGAAACCTTGTCGCCGATCCCGCCGGTCGAGTGTTTGTCCACCACGGGCGGATGGCCTGGCCGATGCGTGAAACAATCGCCGCCAGCGATCATCGCTTGCGTGAGGGCGGCCGTCTCCGTCGGGGTCATTCCGCGGAAGAACACCGCCATGGCAAAGGCGGCCATCTGATAATCCGGCACCTCGCCTTGGGTGTAGCCCTCGATCAACTGGCGGATCTCCTTGGCCGACAGCTCATCACCCTCACGCTTGCGCGAAATCAAGGTTGGTACATGCATGGCAACTCGTTCTTCTGACATCCTGCCGGAGCACCCCGGCGGGTTCGGGCGCGACGCCCGGATGGGGCAAGCATGCGTGCGCTCCCAGCCCCTTGGCAAGGGCAAAAGGCGGGGAATATGCCAACCGTGGCCTGTGCCCGTCGCTGGCCATGGGAAGCATGGGACGCATGAGAGGAATTGGACGCCTGGGCGGGTGGCGGCCCGTCTCGCGCAAGCGTTGAGTGGGTCTGGCCAGCGTGTTGCTTGTTCATCGGCAGCGACGCTCACCGCGTGCCGCAACCAACCGGGATTTCCCACCCGTGGCGACCCGGTTTGCCCAAGCAGTCCCCCGTTCTGCTTGCCTCCCCTGGCCCCAAGCCCTATGACTCCCCCCCCCACACCTCCATGACCCACCACCTCGAAGCCATCGCCCGCGAAACCGGCATTGCCCTCTCCTCGGTCACCGCCACCGCCAAGCTCCTGGCCGAAGGGGCCACGGTCCCGTTTCTCTCGCGCTATCGCAAGGAACAAACCGGCTCACTCGACGAGGTCCAAATCACCACCATCCGGGACCGCATGCTGCAACTCGCGGAACTCGACACCCGCCGCACCGCCATCCTCAAGTCACTCGAAGAACGCTCGCTCCTCACCCCCGAACTCAAGCAAAAACTCGCCGCCGCCACCACCCTAACCGTCCTCGAAGACCTCTTCGCACCGTTCCGTCCGAAGCGCCAGACCCGCGCCACCAAGGCCATCGAACGCGGCCTCACCCCGCTCGCCGAGTGGTTGTTGGAACACCAGGCCGCCGATCCCGCCGATGAGGCCGCCAAGTTCATCGACCCGGAAAAGGAAGTCGGCACCGCCGCTGACGCCCTGGCCGGCGCCCGCGACATTATCGCCGAGCGGGTCGCCGACGACGCCACCCTGCGTGGTCGCGTCCGCAAGATTTTCGCGGAGGAGGCCACCGTTTCCTCCAAGCTCATGTATGGCAAGGATGAGGATGGCGACGCCCAGAAATTCCGCGACTATTTCGAGTGGTCAGAGCCCTTCAAGTCCATTCCCTCCCACCGCATGCTCGCCATCCGCCGCGGCGAAAAAGAAGGTTTCCTCCTCATGCGCGTCGAGGTGCCGCTTGAGCGCGTGACTCCGCAGGCCCTTCCGGAGTGGGTGACAGCCAGCGGTCCCGCCGGCCAGCAGGTCGGCCAGGCCGTGGCGGACGGCTGCAAGCGCCTGCTCATGCCATCAATGGAAACCGAGGCCCGTCTGCTCGCCAAGAAGCGTGCCGACGAGACCGCCATCACCGTCTTCACCGAGAACCTCCGCGAACTCCTGCTGGCCTCCCCGCTCGGCGAAAAACGCCTCCTCGCCATCGACCCCGGCTTCCGCTCCGGCTGCAAGACAGTCGTGTTAGACCGCTCCGGCAAGCTCCTCCACCACACCGTCCTCCACGCCACCGCCGGATCTAACAACCAACTCTACGAGGCCGCCGTCGAGGTCACCGGCCTGGTCAGGAAATTCCAGATTGAAGCCATCGCCATCGGCAACGGCACGGGCTCCCGTGAAACCGAGGCGTTCATCAGGAAACTGCAACTTCCCTCCACCATCCCGCTGGTCATGGTCAATGAAAGCGGCGCCTCCATCTACTCCGCCTCCGACGTCGCCCGCGAGGAATTCCCTAACGAAGACGTCACCGTCCGCGGGGCCGTCAGCATCGGTCGCCGCCTGATGGACCCGCTTGCCGAACTCGTCAAACTCGATCCCAAGGCCATCGGCGTCGGCCAATACCAGCACGACGTCGATCAACGCGCGCTCAAGACTTCCCTCGACGACACCGTCGTTTCCTGCGTCAACGCCGTCGGCGTCGAGGTCAACACCGCCTCCAAGCAACTCCTCTCCTACGTCTCCGGCCTCAATGCCACGCTCGCCGAAAACATCGTCGCCTGGCGCAATGAACACGGTGCCTTCAGCACTCGCGCGCAACTCAAGAAAGTCCCCCGCCTCGGTGACAAAGCCTTCGAGCAAGCCGCCGGCTTCCTGCGCATCCGTGGCGCGAGTCATCCGCTCGATGCCTCCGCCGTCCATCCCGAGCGCTACCCGCTCGTCGAAAAAATGAGTGCCGACCTCGGCTGCACGGTCCAGGACTTGTTAGGCAGGGAGGACCTGCGCAAGCAACTCGATCTGACCAAATACATCTCCGCCGACGTCGGTCTTCCCACCCTCAAGGACATCGTCGCCGAACTCGCCAAACCCGGTCGCGACCCCCGCAAACAATTCGAACTCTTCTCGTTCCAGGACGGCATCGAAAAGGCCAGCGACCTCCAGGTCGGCATGAAACTCCCCGGCATCGTCACCAACGTCACCGCCTTTGGCGCCTTCGTTGACATCGGCGTCCACCAGGACGGCCTCGTGCATGTCAGCCAACTCGCCGACCACTTCATCCGCGACGCCTCGGAGGTCGTCAAGGTCGGCCAGAAAGTCCACGTCACCGTGGTCGAAGTCGATCTCAAGCGCAACCGCATCGCGCTTTCGATGAAAGCCAAGCCGGACCTGGAGAACCGGCGTGGTGCCCCCGGCGAGCGCGGTTCCCAGCCGAGCCGCCCGCCATCCCGCGACGCCGGCCCTGCCGCCCCGCCCACCGCCGACTGGTTCTCCCAGGCCCTGAAAAACGCGAAGAAGAAGTAACTGTCTTGGGTTTTGGGTTGGGAGCGCCGGCGTCCCGGCGGCAGTGTGTGGCCTCCAGCCGCACACTTTGCCGCGGAAGCACCGCCGCAGAACCGCCCATCACCCTGCGTGATGCTCCTGCTTCAAACTGCCGCCTCACCTCACCCGCGCCACCCCGCCATCGCGAAATCCCAAGCTGGCTTTGCTTCCCTGACGTCCTGCCACATCCAACCCCTAACCGGTACGAAGCCCCCCAATGTCCCCACCCCTTGTCGGCCTCCTCATCCTCCTGTGTCTGCTCGCCATCTGGTATTTCGAGTGGGTGCCGCCGCTCGGGGCGGTCACCTTCATCCGCATCCGCAGCGGCTCGCTGCATCTCGTCCGGGGCACCGTGCGGGCCCCGGTGCTATCCGATCTAACTGACATCCTGCGGCCAGCGGGCGTCACCACCGGCTTCATCTGCATCAATGGTGAGCGGCGGATCGTCTTTTCCCGCAGCATCCCGGCAGCCATCCACCAACCACTCCGCAACGTGCTTGCCAGCCAGTGACCGGACACCGCGCGATCAAGCACGGCGGCTCAGGGCAGCAGGTCGCCATACCCCCCGGGGTCGCTCCCCGGAATCTCGATGGCCCCGCAGGCCTTGGCGTAGAATTCCTTGGGGCCCACTCCGCCGATCACGGCATAGGCGAAGCCGAGTTCGCGCAGGGCATCCAGCGCTTTGAACAGGAGCGCCTTGCCCAGACCCAACCCGCGGGCGCTCTCCGCCACGCCGGTGGGCCCGAAAAACCCGCGCTGAGTGGTGTCAAAGCAGGCGAAGCCGAGGATCTGCCGGTCGCGGGTGGCGATGACACAGGCGACCGGTTGGCGACAGAGGGCGACTTCGACCTCGCTCACCCATTTGGCAGAGAAATGCTCCCTGGCAAAGGCGGTCACGTTGTGTTTTTCAAACGCGCGGGCCCGTCGCAACGTCACGCCTTTGGCAGCCACCTCGCGATACAGCTCCGCGGCATCCGGCAAATCATACAAGCGCACCAACAGGTCAATCATGCCGGCATTCAACTCCAATCCTGCCCGCCCGCAAAGCGGAATTTCGCGAGTTGGAATTTTTCCTTGGCAAAAGCGGCGGACTGGGGCATCTTTCTGCCGTCATGAAATGTACGCTTATTGGAATGGTGACGGGGTTGCTGCTGGCATCCGGGCTGTGGGCGCAGATGACGGTTCCCGCCACGCCAAAACGCATGGTGACCCGGTCCGGCAATAACATGGGAGGGGTGAGCATCACCTCGTCGGATGTCGCCGGGGACCAGAAGGTTCGCTACACCACCCACCTCGTGTTGTCGGATGCCCGGCAATGGACCAGCACCGACGGCAAGACCCTCCAGGCCAAGTTGATCGCCTTCGAAGACATTGTGGTGGAAACGCCGAAAGGGGCCGCCCAGCCGCCGGCTCCGACCCCGCCCCCAACCCTCACCGTGATCCGCGCCGGAAAAATCCGGCTGGTCTCCAATCAAAAGGTGTTTGAACTCGCGCTCGAACGACTCAGCCGGGGCGACCGCGATTTCGTCGAGCTGGTCAGCACCTCCCGCACGAAAACAGCGCCGCCGCCCTGAGCAGTGCGCCGGCTGGTGCGGCACGTGGTCATTTGCCGCCGGTGCCAGGGAGGAAGCGGTAGTACACCTCCAGCATGAGGATGTTGAGGGTGGTGCGATAGTGCATGGCCATGGGCGAGCCGCCCACATAGGACGCGGCTGCGGCACGCAGCGGCGTGCCATCGCCGGGACTCTGCCAGGAGCCGTCAGGGCTTTGGTGGCTGAGCAGTTGGTCGCGAAACAGGGCGTTGTATTTCCTCCATGGCTCGCCGCCGCGGTTCATCATGACCTGCGCTTCGTAGTAGTGGCCGTAGAGGTCGGCAAACCGGGTGCCATACTCAAACCGGGTGTGCTTCGAGATATAGCGGGCCCCGTCGCGGGCGGTGGCGGTGGCGCCCTTGTCCCACATCTGGAGGCACAGGACCCCGGCACCCGTTAGAGTGAAGTAGTCGCCGCCGGCGGAACTGTTAGGGCTGGAGTAACCGATGCCGCCGGACGGGTGCTGCATTTTCCCGATGTAGGCGAGCGCATGCTTGGTGCAGCGCTCCAGGTTATTGAAATCGAGTTTGGTGTGTTTGCAGGCCTTGAGGGCCTGGAGTTGCCAGGCGGTGATGGAGACGTCGCCCCCGCGGGCTCCGCTTTCCTGATAGGCATAATCCCAGCCGCCGGACGCATGCTGGTTGTTGATGATGAATTGGCCGGCTTGCTGGGTGATTTCCGGCAAGTTGGGGATGGTCAGATTGGAGGTCTTGCAGAAGGTGGTGGCTTCGGCGAGGGCATAGGTGGCGATGGCGTGCTCGTAGGGCCAGTGTTTTTCATGGGGAGTGGTGGAGAGTTTGCCATGGTTTTTCATGCCGAGATCGACGAGATAGGTGATCGCACGCAGACACGACTCACCGTATTCCAAGGACCACGGAGTTTCACAATGGCCGAGGTAGGCAAGCAGGGCGAGACCGGTCATGGCGGCTTGGTTCTGGCCGGTCCATGAGCCATCGGCACTTTGCGTGGCCTTGAGCCAGGTGAGGCCCTTGACCACGGCCTCATCGCAGGCCACGGTGCCGCCGGTTTCCGCCAGGCGGTTGAGGCGGTCGGCCTTGGAACAGCGCTTGGTTAGATCGGGCGGCAGACTGGTAATGGGTCCGCCGGGCTCGCCGGGGCCGTTGCCAAGGCCGCCAAGACCGAAGTCGTCGCCAGTGCCGAAATCGACGCTGGGCGTGGTGAACTCAGGGTCCGGGACCGGGATTGCCAGGTTGGATTGATAGGGCACTACCAGCATCATGTTCTGGCGTGCTGATGGCGACGCGGGTTTGTGTTGGAGGGTTGCCAGGGATCTCGGTTTGGATGGCGGATCGATGATTTCCTTGCCCTGGGTGATGATGACGTCCGGAGCGACGACGATCCATTGAGGCAGAAACCAGGCCCCGAGGACGAGGGCGACGAGGAGGACGCTGAGAAAGGCGACGACGACGGAGGAGATCGAGGAGACCCGGCGCTGGACTTGCAGTCTGGCGAGGACTTCCGGAGTGAGTTGGGCATGGAGGCTCATGGTGAATCGGGGATAGGCACGGTCCGCGCCACCGCAGGCGGTCCAACCTCTGCCAGACCGGCGGCCCGGCGGCGTGCCGTGATGCAGTGGCAACGGACAGGCAGCGGAATTCTTTGAAGAATCCCCGGGCGAAACGCCATCCCCCGCGCAGCGGGGCCGGGCGGGGGAGCCCAATACTGATTTGGTTTGGTATCAGAGGCGCCGGGCAGCATGCCGCTACAAGGCGGGCTGTAGCGGCGGTCTGTGACCGTCGCGGCGAGGTGCGGACAATGGAATGACGAAACGCCGGTCCATTGGCATCGGCGCTCACAGAGCGCCGCCACAGTGTGGCACCGGGCATGCGGCCCGGCACCCATCTTCCTATCCGGGTTCCTGAACTGACTATGTGAACAGTATCGGGCAGGGGGGCCTGAGGACGCTTCGAGATCCCTATTTTTCCGGCGTGAAGATCGACTTGAGCACGGTCAGGGAAGTGTGGAGTTGTTTGAGCGCGAGGGCATCCAAGGCTTGCGCATCACCTACCAGATGAATCGTGGTTTGGCGGTGCATGATGCTGGCACCGGGCTTGAGCGCGGCCGCGGGCGAGGAGGTTTCCAGTTCATAGAACGGCCCCAGGGGCGGTTCGCCCGGGGCGGGTGAGCCGTCATTGTATGAGTTGATCACATCACCGCTGAAGGGATCCTGCTGTTGTTCCCAGGCCGAGTTCACATAGCGTGCGGAAGTCTTGGGCTGCTCATATAGCACCAGCGTCAGGGCTTGGTTTTCACCGCTATAACTGCCGGCCACTCCCAGCGAGCGGCGGGGAGGGATGCCAATCTTGCCACGTTGCGTGCCATCGCCCTTGAAATAGATCACGCCATCGCGCACCTTGAGCCGCTCGGCGGGGACCTTGCCGAAGTAGGCATCATTGACGACCGGACCGAGTTGCTGGGCCTCGCCCTGCCGGAACGGGATTGCCACCACGGTTTCCGCTGAGGGTTTGTACATGCCCAGCAACCAGACCGAAAGCAGTCCGGTATCCGGCTGCCACTCCTGGTTGCCACGGTTGGTGAGTTGGTTGCTGGTTTCGTAAGCGACGAGCTTGAGGTCGGCCGGCAGCGCCACTCCTAACAGGCTGGTGAGTTCCGCCTTGGTCAGCAGCCGCACGCGGCGTTGCACCGCCACCTCGAAGTGGGTTCCCGAATGATTGGATACCGCGAAATCCTGCTGGAAATCCGCCTGGCTGGCGGAGGAGGAAACCACCGCGAAGGGCTGGGTATCCAGCGGCGGCGGCGTTTTCCAGTTGGCAAACTCAAACTTGGCCCCCGCCGGGAAGAAGATCCCGAATTGGCCGCCTTCCGGCCCCAGCCAGAACCTTTCCTCGCCCCCGAAGACATAGATGTGCGACTCGAGTTTGCCGACGGCCTTGGCCTCCGGCAAGATCCCCTGTTCGATCACCTTGTAGTTCAACCAACCGAAGCTGTACCCGCCGTCACCCGCCGCCGTGCTGGTCATGACCCGCCCTTGATACGCCGGGGCCAGGGCCACCGCCGCGTCGCCGTTCTTGAGTTCAATGACGGCGGTGTGCTGGCGCAGGAACTCAACATCCCGGCCATAGGGGAGCGGCGTGGCGGCAGTCAGGGAACCAATGGCGAGCACGAATAAGGGAGCTTGATTTTTCATGGGCGTGGGCACCAACGGTTTAACCCGGTTGGCAGGAATTGCAAGCCCTCATTTGGCCACACGGTCCATTTCCAAGCGCAACCCCTGGACACCCGCCTGCCCCACGCCCGAACTTGGGTCGTGAGGGCTAAAGACCGTCTTACTTCAGCACCGCAATCCGATAGAAACCGCATGGGCCTGAAGCCCCGCCGTCGGTGAAGGTGAGCACTTCGCCGGTGCCGTCCTGGGTGGAGCCGACCGGCGTCCACGATCCGGCAGCCAGTTGCGGGTTGTGTTGGAGTTGATAGACATGGCCGGCGACCGAGCGGATGGTCAAGCGGACCGTGGTGCCGGTTTTGGTCAGTTCCTGCACCCGGACGGAAGAGGAGTCGAGGATCACGCCGTTGTTGATGAACGCAGCGGGGAGTCGCACCGAGCCGGTGATCACGTCGAGCACGCCGTTGTTGACGAACGAGCCGTTGATGTGCAACTCGGTGCTGTTCGAGATCCGATTGGTGCCGTTGTTGGTCACCTCGCCGGTGATGACCAGGATGCCGCCGGCTTCCGCAGCGAGCGTGCCGTCGTTGATGACGTTGCCGACAATGGTGCCGAATCCGGTAAGAAACGCGCCGGGCCAGATGTGCAGATTGGCACGGAGCGTGCCGCCTGAGAGATGGAGGGTGGCTCCCGGCATGACCTGCACGCCGTTGACGCCGGTGTCGGTGAGCGAGCCGCTCAAGTCCAGGGTGCCGACATGCACCGTGGTGCCGCCGCTGAAGCTGTGGTTGCCGGTGAGGGTCAGCGTGCCGATGCCCGCTTTGTCCAGCGCCAGCGTGCCGGCCAATGAACCGGGCCCGCCGAAGGTGTAGTTCCGGGTGGCCCGAACCACCACGGCGGCAGGTGCCAACGATCCGGTCAGGTTGACGACCGGACTGTTGGAACCGAGGTCATCGAAGGTCACGCCAATTCCGTTAGAGAAGGCGCTCACGGACGCCCCGTCGGTCCAGTCGGCGGTGACGGCCACATCCCAGGGATTGGTGGTGCCGTTGCCCTGCCAGAACAGGGTGCCCGGGAGGTTGGCCAGTTCGCGCAACCCGGCCAAGCGCCAAATCACCTGATCCATTGCAGGCGAGATGGCATCGCCACTCAAGACGTTGCCGTCCTCCGACATCACCGGGCGGCTGTAGGTGAAGCGCCAGCCTGTCAGATCGACGTTGGCCGCGCGGCAGAGGGCGGCGAGGCTGCGCATGCCGCCTGCGGCGGTCCAGACGAAGACATCGGTGTCTGCGGCGGAGGCGCTGGTGCCGACGACGATGGTGCCGTCACCACTGACTCCCGTGGCTTCGGAACAGAAGGCACCGCCCGGCAAATCACCCAAGCCGACCATGCCGGTGGCGGCGGTCCAGCGGAAAGCCTCGGGACCATGGGTCGAGCGGCTGCGGCCGACGACCACCGTGCCGTCGGCCGAAACCGCGGAGGCCTCCGAAAAGTACTTGCCACCTGGCAGCTCGCCGAGGGCGGTCATCGGGCCCGTGCCCACGATGCGAAAGGCTTCCACGCCGTTGGTCGAGGTGCCCCAGCCGACGATGGTCGTGCCATCCGCGGAGATCCGTTTGGCCTCGGATTCCGTGGCTCCGCCCGCCAAGTCGCCAAGGGCCACGGCCGCCGCCGTGCCAGCCGCCGCCACCGACCATTTGGCAGCCAGCGGGGCGATGCTCAGGGCGGCGGGATTGCTGCCGACGATGGTCTTGCCGTCCTTGGCCACGTCGGAAACGGCCGCAGATCTGTTAGACGAGAGTGCCTTCAGGGTGCCGCCCGCCCAGCAGGCGGCTTGCGGGAAGTCGGCGAAACGTTGGCCGGCGACCACGGCCCCATCGGCCGAGGTCCCCCCGGCGCGGGAGGCCACGGGCAGCGAGGTTTCCAGGAACCGGACCCCGCCCTCGCGCGTCCAGCTAAAGCTCTGGCCCTGCCATTTCGAGATCGACCAACTGGTGCCGACGATGGTCGAGCCATCGAAGGAAACGGCACCCGGCTGGCCCATGCCGATAACGTCACCGGCAGCCGGCAGGCTCTCGAAGGTCACCTCGGCCCGGATTGCGCCAGCACAGGCGAAACCGGCGAGGATGGTGATACAGGTGCGCGGGATGGCGTGGACGGTGGGTTTCATACGGGTGGCCAGTTGTACATTTTGTTCTGTCCGAAATCCGGCTGGGTGCAACCGATGCACGGACCCAGGCTGTGGAGGCAACTCGAGGCGCCGTTGTTGAAGCCGCGGGCCACGCAGTCGCCGCGGGTCGTCGGTCCGTGGCACCCTAACATCCACTGGCAGCCGACGTCGCCGAACTTGGTGGCATAAGGCAGGTTGCGGTAGGGGCACTGGTCGTGGATGCGGGGTCCGAAGAATTTCGTCGGCCGCAGCATGGCATCGAGCGGCGGGACCCCGAACATGATCACATGCACCAGCGTGCCGATCATCCAGTCCGGGTGCGGCGGGCAGCCGGGGATGCGGATGAAGGGCTTGCTGATACCATTCAGTTGGAGAAAACCGATCACCTCCATGGCGCCGGTCGGGTTGCCGGGGGCCGCGGGGATCCCGCCGAAGGCCGCGCACGCGCCAACCGCCACCACGGCGGTGGCCCCTACGGCCGCCCGCAACAGGTGGTCTTTGAAGGGTTCGCCGCCGAACGTGCAGGCGGTCGGAATCAAGGTCGGCACGGCACCTTCGACCACCAGGATGTAGTCGCCTTTGCTGATCGTGCCGTTGACCACATCCTGCGCCAGTTGGCCGGTGGCGGTGGAGAGCGTTTGGTGGAATTTCAACGAGATATGCTTTGTTAGAAGCGACAGCGGCAGCAAGGGGTAGCTGTTGAGCAGGGACACCGAACATCCGGAACAGTTCGATCCCTCGAGCCACAACACCGGCGTGCGGCCGGTGGCCAAGTCATCGACGGCCGAGGCAATGCCGGGGGCCAGCGCCGGCCCGAGGCCCCAGAGCGCGGCGAGGCGCACGCCGATCCGCAGGAACTCGCGCCTGGGCATGCCCTCGTCGGTTGCTATTGGTGTGTTAGGGAGTGTGGACATAAGCAAATCTCCGGTTCAATGGACGGCGCAGGAAAGACACGGGTCGAAGGAGCGCACCACGCGCACGGCTTCGATCGGCGAGGCTGCGTCGGCGATCGGAATGCCGACCAAGGCCTGTTCCATCGCGCCCGCTTGGCCGAGGTCGTCGCGCGGCGAGGCGTTCCAGGTTGTCGGCACCACGCATTGGTAGCGGGAAATCACGCCGTTGGTCAGTTGCAGCCAATGCCCGAGGGCACCGCGGGCCGCCTCTGTTAGACCGGCGCCGACGCCCGCCTGCGGGATCGTGAAGGTGACGCAGGCGGCGGCTCCGGGTACCAGGGCATCGACCCATTCCTCGCAGCGGTCGGTAATCACCTTGCATTCCAAGGCTCGCGCGGCATGGCGGCCGAGGACCGAGTTCAAGTCGGCGGCGCTGCGGCCGGTCTGGGACAACACATAGGGCACGAGCGTGTTGATGGCGGCATTGGAACCGCGGGCCACAGCCACCAGCACCCGGGCCAAGGGGCCGACCTCCATGACCTGATTGTTGTAGCGGGGTGCCTTCAACCAGGAATAGGCTCCCGCCTTCGAGGCGGCGGGCGTGGTTTCCTCCAACAGCGGATGAACCCCGGAGGGCGACGAATACCACGAGTGGCCAACGTACTCCTTGATCAGATTCTGGTCGAGATTGGCCAGCGCACCGCTCGTTAGAACGCCCGCCGGCAGCAGCTTCACCGTGCCGTCGGCGCTTTCGTTGAAGACGCCGTAGGACAGGTAGTTGCCGGGGCCGCGGCCGTAGGTGAAGTAATTGGGGAATTCCTTGGCCACCGCGATCAGAACCCTGTCAATTGTTAGGCTAGAGGTAACTGGCCATGAGGGGGCGCAGGGCGTCGAGAGACTGCCTGTAGCAAGTCCGATTGGTGAGGTGAATGCGTATCCAGCGGATGAACTGTAGGCTCAGTTCAGTGGGGCGGT
>JAPLUI010000485.1 GCA_026397725.1 Verrucomicrobiota bacterium
ACGCGGGGAAACCTCCGAAGGGATTTGCTTCGCCTCCACGGGCTTGGCCTTGATCCGTCGGGGAAGCGCAAGCTCCTCCTTGCACTCGCCGCATCGGATCCTCTTGGGCAAGGGATCAAGGCTGATTCGATTCCGAACACCACACTCCGGACACTTCCTGATCACATGGTCTTTGGTCTGTTTCACGGGCATTGCTTTTTGGTGATGAGTGGTGGGTTATCAGATGGCTTGATTTTTGTTTCGATGGTCCTTCTTGGCAGGTTTGGCGGTGCTGACGCGCTCCATCAACACACACGCCGGTTCATTGTTGGGGTCTTGGGGGACTAGTTCGCCGTTCGCTGCGGAAGGCTTTGGCGAGGGTGAGGCGCTGGAACATGAATTCCAGCCACATCGAGTGGCGCCAGGCGTGGTCCTTGTCCACGAAGCGGTCGTCACGGGCTTTCAGCAACTCGATGAGCTGCTCCTTGGTGAGATCGCGGTAATCTGGACGGGCCATGGGTCTGCAAGAGTGATAACACGCCACCGGTTAGCCGACCAGAAAAACCCCGCAGGGTCTTCCAATTCACTTCAAAAGGACTGCCTGCTCCCCGCATTCGGTCGGGGAAATGCCGGCTTTGCCCCTGGCGGCCCCCCATTTCCTGCGGCTCACTGCTCGCTGGCGAAGAGCATGGCTTACTGCGACATCAAGACGGCCTGGCTCTGGCCGGGGCGGCTGTTCAGCCGTTCGCTGGTGACCACCATGGTGATGCCCGGACGCATGACCGTGCGCAGTTGCTTGGCAAACCCGGCGGGCACGACAAGGTCCTCATGGAGCTTGTCCGCAGACCAGCTGCCGGAGGCACGCTGCCATTGCTGATCCCCCGTCATGACAAAAACCGATTCTCCCCGGAACCTGCGGAAGGAACCCTTCACCTCAACCGGCGACTCGCCGACGAGCTGGCCTTTTTGATAGACCATCATGCGCTGGCCGGTGGTGCTGATGGCGATCGAAGCCGGGCTGCCGCCGCTCACGCCCTTCCACACCGGTGCCGCCCGGCCGTCCGGCCCGGTGGTGCCGAAGCCCTTGCTGAGGGCCATGGTGGGGAGTTTGGCATCGTTGGAGATGATCACCGTCCCGCCATGTTTCGTCACGCCATAAAGCTCCTTGGCGAAGCCCGCAGGGAGGCGGACGCAGCCGTGAGAGTCCGGGTGCCCCGGATTGAAACCCGCATGCAACGCCACTCCATCCCAAATCAGGGTTCCATATAGGGCATGGGGGCGTTGTTGTAGGTCTTCGAGTGGTGATCCACATCCTTCTCAAGAATCTGGAAGACGCCGGTAACATTCAACATTCAACTTCCAACATTCAATGATCAAGCAAGAGCAAGACATGACACCGCATCGGCACTTCTGCCACCCGAAAGCAGGGCGCAGATGATTCACGAATTCGTCTGAAACGCCAGAAAGTGCCAACTCATTTTCCACCGGGATCAGGAACTGTGAAACGATCAGGTCCGCGCCAGCCTCCCGCCGGGGGCTTCGGCGTGAAAGTTCCGTTAGGCCGGGGTGCGGCATGGCTCAGGCCAGCCGTGCCGCGAGCTGGGGCGTCCACAGGGCGGCGACGATGGTTTCCTGGGCGGCTGCCATTTTCTCGCGGTCGGCGGGTTCAGCATCGTCGTGACTGGCAAGGTGGAGGAGGCCGTGGACGAGGTAACGGAGGATTTCGCGGGGCAGTGGCTCGGCATATTCCGCAGCCTGCCGTCTGGCGACTTCCGCGCTGATGACAATTTCGCCGTGATGGAAGGTGATGACATCGGTGGCGCCCTCGAGGTTCATGAACTCGCGGTGGACTTGGGCGCTGGTGGCATCATCGACCAACGCCACCTCGATGGTAGCAAGGTGGGACAGCGGGGAATCCCCGTGCGCGGCATGCCGGAGCGCGAGCGCGACGGCTTCATCTGCGGTTTTCTCCATCACCGTGAGCCAGCATTCCGGGATGTCCACGCATTGCTGGTGGTTGCCAATGATGATTTCGAGCGACATGGCGGTGGCAGGAGTTAGGATGCCGGGAAGGCGGTCAGGCGGGTGAGGTTTTGCGCAATGATGGCATCCCTTTGGCGGCGGCTTCGGTCTCCGGGGAGGGGCTGCGCTGGAACTCCGTGCGTTTGGGGTTGGCGGCGGACCGGTCCTCCTCCTTGGGATAGTCGATACGGGCGTGCAACATGCTGCGCAGGGTGACGGCAAAGCTGTCTTTGATGCTGGCGAGTTCCTTGAGTGTCAGCACGCAATCATCGAGTTGTCCGTCATGCACCTTGCTGCGAACCAGTTCCTCAATCATCGCCCGGATTTTTGCCAGCGTGGGCGTGCGCAGGGAACGGGAGGCACTTTCCACCATGTCGGCCAGGGCGATGATGCCGCTTTCGCGAGTGCTAGGGCGATGGCCGGGGTAGCGGAAGTTTTTCTCATCGACGTGGGGCAGGTCCTCCGGGTTTTCCAAGCCCCGCTCCACCTTGTCCATCTCGGTTTTTTTCTGCTCCTGGGCGCGGCGGTAGAAGAAGCAAACCAGCGAGTTGCCGTGGTGTTCCTGAATCACGTTGATGATGCGCGGGTTGAGTTTGTGTTTCACGGCGATATCGACGCCGTCCTTGACGTGGGCGATGATGATCAGGGCACTCATGGTCGGGGTGAGCGAAACATGCGGGTTTTCCGCCCCATCATGTTGGTTCTCGATGAAATACCCGGGCTTTTTCAGCTTGCCGACATCGTGAAAATACGCGCACACGCGGCACATCAGGGCGTTGGCACCGATTTTTTCAGCGGCGGCTTCGGCCAGCGAGGCGACGATGAGACTGTGGTGAAAGGTGCCGGGTGCCTCAAGCTGCATCTGGCGCAGGAGCTTGTGATTCAAGTCGCTGAGTTCCAACCAACTGATGTCCGTGGTGAGCTGGAACAAGCCCTCGAAGACCGGCAGCAGGCCGCTGATGAAAAGTGCCGTGAAAACCGCAGTGCCAAGGGCGGCGGCAGAGCCCAGACCGAAAATCTCGAGGTGGTCAACGGCCTCGATACCAAAGCAGGAACCCAGCTCCAGGCGACCCCAGATGATCGCAATGAGCAGGGACACGATACCGATGAAAATGCCAGCGCTGAGAAGTTGCCCGCGCTTGCGGACATGGCCGGTGAGCAGCACCGCCGTGATGCCGGACACCAGGCTGAGAGTGAGGAAACCTAACATGTCGGCGGGCGGCACCAAGAGGCTGCCGATCAAACTCACATACACCGCTGAAAACGTTCCCATCAAACGTCCGAGCAGAATGCTGTGCAGCATCGGGGCCAGGGCAAAGGGCACCAGCAGATAGTGAAAAACCTCGGGAACGTCATCCGAATGCGCCAGCTTCATGATCAGCCCGGCAATGAGCAAATGCGCGAGCGTGCCGCCCAACACCAGGATGACCCGGCTGTTGCGGCGGCAGGCGGCCTGCCGGTTGGCATGAAACATCGCCACCGCAGTGAGCGCAAAGGCAATCCCGTACAGCGCCCGTTGCAGCGGGTCCTCCGCAGGTCCGACGTTGTCTGACTTGAGGATGAGAACGACACTGGTCACGGCAAAAGTGGCATACAGACCGACCTTCACCGCAAAACTCTCTTCGAGAGCCTGAAGCGCCGGATTTTCGCTGTAAACCCGCCGCTTCCGGCCCGACGAGAGCCCCTGCCGAGCAAGCTGCCAACGTTTGATAGCATCAAGAAATCCCACGGCTTTGGTGTCGGTTCATCACGCAGGACCGGCCGGTGCCGGTCAGGTCGCGGCCAAGAATTAGCCCAATCCAACCCCCTTGGCAATTGGCAATTTTTCCGCACGATTCCGTGCCTCCGACCCGCATTGCCCACTCGGGCCGGGTCGCTTGCCGGGCGCGACAAATCCGTTGAGAATCATTGCCGGGATTGTCGCGGCCTGCCAACCTGCCAGGTGGGCTGGAGCATTTTCCGGGGGTGAAGGTGTGTCGCGTATTGTCAGCCGGGGCCGAATGCGCTGCAATCGGCCCGATGGCACGGGAGACGCAGCGCTGGACCTTGGCGGACCTGATCGATTTCGAGCAGGGGGTGGTGAAGTTTGGTGGCGCGACGGGTGCCGCCACGGGTGACGTGCGGATGGCCGTCGCAGAGGCGGTGCGGGGCTTGCAGGGGGCTGCGGCGAGGCGGGTGGGGTTGCGGGTCTGGCTGAATGACGTTCGCAGCCGCGCTGGCGGCGATGACGCGTCCGCCGGGCGGAAATTTGCCAACGCGCTGGCGCTGGTGGCCGGCGGGCTGGGACTGCTGATGTGGCTGGCTGGGCTATCCTGCGTGCTGGGCTTGCTGGACCGCGAGCGGGGCGGGTTGAACGTCACGTTGTGCCTCGCCGTGTTGCTCGGCGGGCAATGGTTGGTGATTTTGGCGGCGGCGTTTGGCTGGCTCTTGCGGCGACGGCTGGGAGATGGCGGCAGCGGGCTGCAGGCACTGCTGGGAAGACTCGTCAGGCGCTTGGTCGGGAGTCGCGATGAGGGTTGGTGGCGCGAGCTGATGGTGGGCGGTGGAGCCGCGCGGGCCGCGCTGTTGTGGCGGCTCGCAAGGCTGGTGCAGGGGGCCGGGGTGTGCTTCAACCTCGGCATCATCTGCGGTCTGGCCGGGCTGGTGCTGGTCAAACATGTCGGGTTCTTCTGGGAGACCACCACCACCGACGCGATGCGGACGGGATTGCAGAACGCCGTCCATCTGCTGGCGCTGCCGTGGTCGGCGTGGTGGCCGGAAGCCGTGCCCAATGCCGCTGTCATCGATGCCTCCCGCTGGCTGCCGGGGCGTGCCGCCGGACTGGCACCGGGCCCCTCGGAGTGGTGGACGTTTCTGCTCATGGCGGTGCTGGGGTGGGGCCTGCTGCCCCGCGCCATCCTGTGGTTGCTTGCCTGGCGCCTCGGCGGGCTGGCTCTAACCAAACTCGAGTTCCAAGGCCGCGCCCAGCGGGCGTTGTGGCGCGAGCTGACCGGGATCGAGCGTGCGGAGGCGGATGAAAAGCCGCTGGATGGGGTGCTCGTGCTCGACGTCGGTGGCAGCGGCCTGACCCGCGAAATGTTGCGGCCGTTCCTGTTGCGGCGTCTGCGGGTCCACCCGGCGGCCTGGCAAGCGGTTGCCGTACTCGATTCCGGGGCGGAGGCGCAGGCGGCGCAAGCGCTGGCGCTGGCACCCGCCGGCGTGGTTTTGTTAGCGGAAGGCTGGGCGCTCTCGCCCGCCCGGATGACCGCGCTGCATGGCCAGATTCGCAGGCTGACCGACCCGGCAACTCCCGTGAAATTCCTCGTCGTCAATGTTGATGTCGCGGGCCATCCCGTGCCGCCCACGGCGGAGGAGCAGCGCGAATGGGTACGCTATGTGGATGCCTTGCGCGATCCCGCCGCCGAGGTGTTCCGCTTTGAACACCTGCCGCCCGATGAATGTTAGAAACCGCCGCGCCCTCAGTCCGCTGGTTCTCACCACAGCAATTCCGCCACGATGGGCCGGTGATCTGAACCGAGGTCAGGCCCGGTCCAGCGTTTTGCCGTGCTGATCCGTCCGCCGACCAGAATGTGGTCGATCGGAATGGCCACCAGCGGGAGGCCCCGCCGCCAGGTCGCGCTGAAACCGCGGCCCAGCATGGTGTCGCGCAAGTCGGCGTCAAACAAGGGCTGCATCGCATGGCTCCACGGCGTGGCGTTGAAATCCCCCGCCACGATCATCGGCCGGGTCTCATGGTTCAATCGCTTTGCCAGGTCCTGGAGAACCTCATCGCGGTCGCGTGAGTACGCCGCCGACAGCGGTGAGGCCGGGTGTACTCCGACAAAGACCACCCGCCGCCCATCGATTTCAAGCGTCACTTGCAGCATGACCACTCCGACCGCAGTGCTCGGCACCAAGGATTGCTCGACGATGGGATGCTTGGAAAACACCGCAAGCCCGAAATTGTCCCACCGCGCATGCACGATGCTGTGGGGCATCGTCGCTTTCAAGGGCGCCAGACCGGCTTCCCAGGCTTTGGTGGCTTCCGGAAAAAACGCGATGTCCGGGTCGGTGGCTTGCACCCAGCTCACGGTGTCGGCGTACCGCTTGTTCTTGTGGAGCACATTGAAACTGAGCACCTTCAGGTGCCGCGGCCATGGGCTCTCTGCGGTCGCCGCCGTGTAATAGGGAGCCAGCTTCAGGACCGGAACGCAGAGCCACAGCGCGGGAACCAAGGCCCAGCGGAACCGGCGCAACCCGAGTACTGCGACCACACACAGTGCCTGGAACACCAAATACTGCATCTGAAAATGATTGCACAAATCAAACCCCCACCACACCCCGCCGCCAATACCCAGCACCGACACCCCGCCGCCGAGGGTCGAAAGCAACACCACTGTCCGACAGCCCCGCTGTCGCCTCCCCTCTGCACATGACATTTCTCGCAACCGGGCACGCATCGCCAGAGCTTGTCAGATGCGCGGGACCCTGGCAAGACCCTGGCAAGCCTGGGGCAGCCTGGGGAAGCGTAAACACATCAACAGAGTGTCACATCAATAGAGTGTCAGAGAAACAATTGAATTTTGCTTGCGGTTCGTTCGGCAGGGGTAGGCATCGGCGGTTGTCGCTATCACTGGTGCCACCGCCCCGACCATCAACCCAAATTTCAAAGCCACAATGAGACGCGTACGCTGGCTGGCCCCGTGGAAGGATTCCGCCGCACGGCCGGTGATCTATCACTGCATCACGCGGGTGGTGGAGCGCCGGTTGGCGTTCGGGCAGGAGGGGAAGGAGCAATCGATTTGAACCCGGTGCCTGCGGGGATGGAGGAGGATCCGGCGGATTATCGTTGGAGCAGCTATGGGAGGCGATGGGCGGCGGGCCGAGGGGCAATGGCAAGAAGCGGGCAGGCTTGGTGCGGGCGCTCATGGCGCACCAGAGCTACACTCCGGATGCGCGGCATTGGGCAGGCGAGGGGTCCAGGGACTACCGGATGACTTGGTTAGCGGAAGGCACGGAAAAGCTGCAGGAGTTGACCCAGCCTGAGCGGAGCCGTGGGGTGGCGATGAGCAAGATGTTGCGGTGCCGGGTGAGGAATTTTTCGGATGGGTCGGTGCTCGGGAGCCGGGCCTTTGTGGAAGGGGTGTTCAAGAAGTGCCGGAGTTGCTTTGGGCCGGGGCGCACGAGCGGGGCGCGGAAGCTGCGTGGCAATGCGGCGGCCGCAGCCGGAACCATCTTGAGTGTTAGGGATTTGCAGAAGGGGATTGGGTGAAAGCTGATTTGAAGAGCACGAGCAAGGCTCTGGCGTCTCGTCCTCGAGGGCAAGGTGAGGCGGTCATAGACGCGCCGCTACCATGTCGAGGTTGGTGGTGCCGAGGAGCGCGTGGCCTGACCGCATGCGGTCGAGGTGGGTGAAGAGCATGTCCCGGGCATCCTTCGAGCAGCGTTCCAACTCATTGACGACCTATTTGATGTTGACCACCCCGAAGGCCGGGGTGAGGAGAGTGACGCCGTCCAGAACGGCTAGCCCGAGGGAGGCGGTGGTGGGATGTTTCATGGAAAATTTCCCGCCGCCGGCAGCGTGGCCCGGGTCCCAATTCTGCCAAGATCACCGGAAGATCCACCTGCGGAGTTTGGTGGCGGAGAATTGTCCGAGGGCGAGGCCCGCGAGGTCGGCGAGCCAATCGAAGAGATCGCAGGTGCGGGCAGGAATGAAGGCTTGGGCGATTTCCTCAAGCGAAAGCAGGACCAGCAGCACCAGCGTGGTGAGCGTGATGAAGCGCGTCAGGCGGGTGCTCTGCCGCGGCTGAATTGCGAGATTGCACAGCAACGAAAGTGTGCCGATCAGGCCGACGTGACCGACTTTGTCACCGTAGGGAATGCGCTCGATGAACGCCCACCATTGGTTTCCCTCACCCCGATCCGCGATCACAATGATGGTGATGAAGAAGGCGATGAAGGCCACCGCGGTCATGCTGGCAAGGGTGCGTTTCATGAAGCATCGATTGAAATCCCCAGTCGTTCGTCCCGCAGGCAGTGGTACCAACTGATGGGTGCCATACAGGCCGGATTTCCAGACGAGCCGACGGCCCATGACCATGAGATTTTGCACATCGCCCCCTGTGCCTTCGGCATTCGCAATGCTCGTGATGCGTTCGCACTGCGGGCCTGCGGAGATTCCATGACCGGGCGACCCCTGTTCGATGGCGACGCCGTTTGGTTTGATCGCTCCGCCACCCCGAAAAACCGCGACATCGTGGCCGCTCTCATCGACCGGAAATGCCCCCTCAGGACCTTCTGAGGGTGATGGCCGGGACCGCGGTGGGAGACTCTCGTTCAAGTCAATTGCGGTGCCTCAGCAAGGTCACCCGGGTTTCTCTGGTTCCGGTTTCACACAGCATCAGCCTCGCCGCCGCAGCGACTCCTCGGAGGAATGCACACAACAAATGAGGGCGGCTGTAGGCCGCCCTCAAGAGTTGGCGTGCGGAGCAAAAGCGCATTCAGAAACCGACTGCTGCCTATGCTTTCGGTGTGCGGCGTCTGTAGCCCAGCGAGCCAAGGCCGAGCACTCCAAGAATGGCGAGGGCACCGGGCTCCGGAACAGTCTGCGAGAAGACTTGGTCGAAGTGGCTCACGAAGGTCTCGTCACCGGCGGTAGTTCCCGTCCACATGGCAAAGTCCTTGCTGATCTCAATCGCAGTCGGGAACGGAACGGTGGGAAACTCAACGTGATCAATGAATTTGTTGTTGTTCTTGTCAATCTGGACAAACAAACTGGCCAGAGGGGTGTTGGTGAGGTCATCAATGTTGATGTTCTCCGCCAGCCTAATGACACCATCGCCAGCGGTATGCCCCGTTACGTTCAACGTGGCGTCCTTGATCCCCAGTGGACCCGGGGGGGGCAGATCCGGAGGAATCGGGAGCACGATCTTCACGCTGAAATCAATCTTGAGGTCATAGGCGAGATTCGGCCCGATGAGGGACCAAGTGTGGATAAACGAGATCCCGTATTCGCCTGGCATACTCCCGGTGATGGTTTGAACGATGATGCTCGCAGCCCCTGCGGGCCCCGTCGGGAGGTTGGTGACTTCGAGGAAGTTAGTGAACCCATAGAACAACTTGTCACCGGACTGGATGGTACCACCGGCAAGAAGTTGGTCCAAAGCCACCGAGGCAGCCCTGGACGAGGCCGTACCGCTAAACATAACGCCCAAAACGAGCAAGCCCCTGAGCATGTTTTTCACACCAAATGATTTGATTTTCATGATTTGTTTTTTTATTTTCGGTTTCTGTCGCCAGTTGTTTCAGAGCACGCCCCGCAACCAACACGAGGGGAATTTGCCAAATTTCCGGGGAATGTCCAGAAAAATGTGCGACGGAAGCATTTTTTTTTTTGTTTACACAAGAAAGACGGGGGCTTTTGCTCAAAAACCCAGTGGGAGCCCGGAGCGGAGCGTGCCTCTCCCGGCCAGCAGGGGTGAATTGGCGCCATGGCCGCCCCGGAAATGCAGGGTCCGGCGGCTGGGTTTGGCTGTTCAGTGGGCTGAGTGGGAACCACTCGCCTGACAAATCATGGGATGGGTTGCTCCCAATCTTCCGCCCGGCGACCCGGCAGACCCGAAAACACCTCGCACGGGACGTTTCCCACCGTTTTCGGGCCGAAATCCAAAAAATCGTGAACAAAATCCAATAAAATCGCAATTGCGCGGGACCCGCCGGCTGGCATACATTGATTCTCAGCGTTGGGGTTCCCCACTCGTTAGCCCTGCCGCACCAACCCTCACCAACTCTAACAACCATGAACTCGTCATTCATTCGCCGCCTGGTCCGCACCCGTTCCAACGCCGCCGGCATTCTCGCCGGCACCCTTGCCGCCCTTCTCGCCAGCCATTCCGCCAGCGCTGCGGATCCCGCCTGGGCCGCGTTCACCGGCGATGGCCCGCTCACCGGGCGCCTCCGTGAGAACATCGCCCCAACGTCCGCGTGCCAGGGCGACGCGGTGCTGCAGAGGCAGGGCCATTCCGAAACCCTGATGCGAGCGGTGCAAGCGGCACGCTATGCGATGGAAACCGTTCCGGACGCTCTGGCCACCGGCCCCGTCGGCGTGGTCTATGCGGGCAATCCGGCCCACGTCCTGCGTTGCTGGTTCCGCGCCGACGGCTTGGAACTGCAATCCGCCGGAACCACGCAAGCCCAGTGGCAACTCAAGCTGCGGTTGTGCGGCTATGGCCGCGAGACCCTGCAGTCAGCGGCTGTGGACGGGGTGAGCGCCCGCCAGAACCGCGTGGAATTGTCGCGGGCCGACGGCGCGGTGGTCGAGTGGTATGAAAACAAAGCGGCGGGCTTGGAGCAGGGCTTCACCGTGCGCAGCGTGCCGCCGGGCGGCACCGGGGCGTTGCGACTCCTGCTAGAGGCGGACGGTGACCTTCGACCGGAACTGGAACAAGCAGCGACGACACTCCTGTCGCCGCAGATCGGGGAATCGGGCGACAGGAATGTCGCCCCTCCAACCGGAGCTAGAGCCGCGAAGTTCCTGACTGCTGACGGCCAGACGGCCTTGCGCTATAGCGGGTTGAAAGTTTGGGACGCCACGCAACGGGAACTACCGGCTCACCTCGAGGTCCAGGGGCGGCAACTGACCCTCGTGGTCGATGATCGCGACGCCACCTACCCGGTCACCATCGACCCGCTCATCACCAGCCAGGAAGCCAAGTTGACGGCAGGCGATGGCGCGACCAACGACAATTTCGGCTATTCCGTCAGCGTGAGCGGAGATGGGAACATGGCACTGGTGGGGGCTGGTCGCGACACAGTTGGAGCGAACGCATTCCAAGGGAGCGCGTATGTCTTTGTGCGCAACGGAAGCACTTGGAGCCAGCAGGCCAAACTGACGGCGGCCGACGGCGCGACCGGTGACCAATTCGGGAGTTCCGTCAGCCTGAGCGGGGATGGGAACACGGCGCTGATCGGGGCTTTTGCGGATGACACGCCGGCGGGGGCGGATGCAGGGAGCGCGTATGTGTTTGTGCGCAGCGGTAGCACTTGGACTCAGCAGATGAAACTGACGGCGGCCGATGGCGCGGCCGTTGACTTGTTCGGCGATTCCGTCAGCGTGAGCGGGAATGGGAACTATGCGCTGGTGGGGGCCAGGTACGACGACACGCCGGCGGGGGTAAACGCAGGGAGCGCGTATGTGTTTGTGCGCAGCGGCATCACTTGGAGTCAGCAAGCCAAACTGACGGCGACCGACGCCGCAACCGCTGACTATTTGGGCGTCTCCGTCAGCCTGAGCTGGGATGGGAACACGGCCTTGGTGGGGGCTTCCTTGGATGACACGGCGGCAGGGGCGGAGGCGGGGAGCGCGTATGTGTTTGTGCGCAGCGGCACGGCTTGGAGTCAGCAGGCCCAACTGACGGCGGCCGACGGCGCGGCCTCTGACAATTTCGGCTGGTCCGTCAGCGTGTGTGCGGATGGGAACACGGCGTTGGTAGGGGCGATGAATGATGACACAACGGCGGGGATGGATGCTGGGAGCGCGTATGTGTTTGTGCGCAGCGGCACCGCTTGGAACCAGCAGGCGAAACTGACGGCAGGCGACGGCGTGGCCAGTGACAGGTTCGGCTGGGCCGTCAGCGTGAGCGGGGATGGAAACATGGCGCTGGTGGGGGCATACTGGGATGACACGGCGGCAGGGGCGGATGCGGGGAGCGCGGATGTCTTTGCCCGCAGCGGCACCACTTGGAACCAGCAGGCCCAACTGACGGCGGCCGACGGCGCGGCCGGTGACCAATTTGGCAGTTCCGTCAGCCTGAGCGGGGATGGCAACACGGCGCTGGTGGGGGCTTACGCGGATGACACCACGGCGGGAACGGATGCGGGCAGTGCCTATGTCTTCCGGTTGGTCCGCACGCTGGTTTGGAACGGCAATGTAAACTCGTACTGGGACCTCAACACCACCGCGAACTGGAGCGCCGATGGCTTGCCTGCATCTTACCATGACGGGGCTATCCCGGCGTTTGACGATTCAGCCACTGGCACCACCACGGTGAATCTCACCACAGCGCTCGCGCCGGGTGGCGTGACCGTGACCAACAGCACCAAGAATTACACCTTCACCGGCCCCGGCAAGCTCACCGGTCCCACCGGCCTCACCAAGAACGGCACCGGCGTTCTCACGGTCCTGACCGACAACGACTACACCGGCGGCACCATCATTGATGGCGGCACCCTGCAACTTGGCGATGGCGGCACGAGTGGTTCGGTCACCAGCAACCTCATCGACAACGGCACGCTGATCTTCAACCGCTCGGATGCCGTGACTTTCGCCGGCACCATCAGCGGCACCGGTACCCTCACCAAGACCGGCACCGGCACCCTCACGCTCACGGGCAACAACACCTGCGCCGGTGCCACCAGTGTCACTGCCGGCACGCTCGAAGTCGCCGCCGGCGGCTCGATCAATCCCACTGCTGGCCTCGTCACCGCCACCGGCGGCGTGTTCCGCACCGCCGGCACGACGACGGTGGGCGGTACGACTACCGTCGATCCCGGCACGACGCTCGAGGTTCAGCCCGGCGGCCTGCTGCGCACCGGCGCTTGGAAGAATCCCGGCAAGGACATCGTCCGCTTCGGCGGCCGGGCCGAAGTCATCACCGACCTCAGCATCGGCGGCCCCGGCGTCGTGGACAGCTTCTTTGACGTCTTCGGCGAAGTCACCGTCGGCGGCACCACGCTCGCCGATCCCGGTTCGACCCTCACCGTCCAGACCGGCGGCGTGTTCACCACGACGAACCTGAACAATCGCGGCACCGGCATCGGCCTCGGCATCGCGAACATCACGCAGGACCTCACCGTCGGCGGCCCCGGAGTGGTGGACAGTTTCTTCGACATCTTCACCGAGGTCACCGTCGGCGGCACGACGAACGTCTATCCGGGGGCGCGGTTGACCGTCCAGCCAGGCGGCCGCCTCACCACCAACCGCTGGATCAATCCCGGCATAGACATCGTCCTGGCCGGCGGCACCGCGATCATCATGCAGGACCTCACGATCCCCAGCGGCGGCGACTTCCGCACCGCCGGCACGACGACGGTGGGCAGCACGACCACCGTCGATCCCGGCGCGACGCTCGAGGTTCAGTCCGGCGGCTTGCTGCGCACCGGCGCTTGGAAGAATCCCGGCAAGGACATCGTCCGCTTCGGCGGCCGGGCCGAAGTCATCACCGACCTCACCATTGGCGGCCCCGGCGTCGTGGACAGCTTCTTTGACGTCTTCGGCGAAGTCACCGTCGGCGGCACCACGCTCGCCGATCCCGGCTCGACCCTCACCGTCCAGCCCGGCGGCGTGTTCACCACGACGAACCTGGACAATCGCGGCATCGGCATCGGCCGCGGCGTCGCGAACATCACGCAGAACCTCACCGTCGGCGGCCCCGGAGTGGTGGACAGTTTCTTCGACATCTTCACCGAGGTCACCGTCGGCGGTACCACGAATGTCTATCCGGGCGCGACGCTCGAGGTTCAGTCCGGCGGCCTGCTGCGCACGGGCGCCACCACGCTCGCCGGCACCTATGCCTGCGAGGTCGGTGCCACCGAAGCCGGCACCCTCGCGGTGACCGGTAATCTCACCCTCACCGGTGCCACGCTGTCGATCCAGAGCACGCCGACCGCGTCGTCCTATACCCTCGCCACCTATTCCGGCACGCTGACCGGGACTTTCAATCCCGTGACCGTGCCTGGTTACAAGGTGAAATACGGCACCGGCACCAACAGCCAGATCACCCTGGTGAAAACCGCCGGCTATCAAAGCTGGGCGGATGCCAATGCCCCCGGCCAGACGATGGGTCAGGACCATGATTTTGACGGTGTTTCCAACGGCATCGAGTACTTCATGGGCCTGAGCGGCTCCGGCTTCACCGCCAATCCCGCCATCGCGGCCAACGGTGCCATCTCTTGGCCCAAAGGTGCCACTTACACCGGCACCTACGGCACCGACTACTTTGTCGAGACTTCCCTGGATCTCTCCATCTGGGCTCCGGTTCCGGAAGCCAATGTCGCCATCGATGCCGACAGCGTGGATTACGTCCTGCACCAGACGGACCCCGCGAAATTCGCCCGCCTGAAAGTCACCGGCCCGTAAGAGTGCCAGCCACAATCAAAGCAGCCACCGCCAGAGATTGCCTTGCCTTTGCGTTACTGCTCCAGGCGGGACGTTTTCCGGCGGTTCCGGGCCAAAAAAGTAAAGGATCGTGAAACCAAAAAACCAAAGGATTCGCAATTGCACGAATGCCACCGGTTGGCCGATATTGATCCCGTGCGTTGGGGTTCGCCACTCGTTGGCCCTGCCGCCGCAAGCTCAAGCCACCCCTAACAACCATGAACTCCTCATCCATCCTCCGCCTCTCCTTCCCGCTCGCCGCCGCCATCGCCGCGCTGCTCGCCGCGCCCTCTGCGATAGCGGCCACTTATTACTGGGATAACAACGGCACCACCGCCGGCTACGGTACGGCAAGCGGAACCTGGACTGTGCCGACTGTCAGCCAGTGGAGCACGAGCAACGTCGGGACCGCAGCCCCTGGAGCCAGCATCACCACCGTCACCACCGACGCCCTCAACTTCGGCAACGGCGCGACGGGTCTTGGTGCGGGCACCATCACGGTCACCGGATCGGTGAGTTCCGGCAACATGACCTTCGCATCCGGCTCCGGTGCCATCATACTTTCGGGAGGCACCATCAACTTCTGGACCACGCCCGTCATCACCGTCAACAATGCCTCCGACACGGTTGGCTCGGTCCTTGCGGGCGCAGCCACCAGCCTGACCAAGGCGGGCACCGGCACGCTGCTCCTCTCCGCCGCCAACACCTACACCGGCGTGACAACGGTGAATGCCGGCACGCTGGCCCTCAGTGCGAGCGGGTCCTTGAATGCGGCATCCAATGTCAGTATCGCGGCCGGGGCCACCTTGGATGTGTCGGCCTACGCGACCTATACCCTCGGTAGCAGCGCGGGGCTAACAGCCAGCGGCACGGGCACGACCGTTGGAACTTCCGCTGCGGCGATCAAAGGCGGAACGACTGTCAGCCTGGGTTCGCGGCCGATCACCTTGACCTACGATGGAACGAATCCGGCGCTCTATGTTTCCCAAGGCACCTTGTCGCTCAACGGCAACGCCTTCACCGTCAACAGCACCTCGCCCTTGGCCGTCGGCACCTATGCCATTGCCAGACAAGCCAGCGGAAACATCACCACTGCCGGGACCTACCCGGATGCCACCGGCACCGCCATGGCCGGCGGGAATACCGGCATCATCACGGTGAGTGGCGGCAATGTGATCCTGACCGTTTCGATCAAGGTGGATCACTTCGCGATTTCAACGATTGGGTCGCCGCAGACGGCGGGCACGGCGATCACCGGCATCACCATCACCGCGCAGAACGCGCGCAATGAAACAGTCACGAACTTCACGGGCACGGTCACATTCAGCGGCACGGCCGGGGTGACCGGAACTTCCGGCGTGTTCGTGGGTGGCGTGAGCAGCGATAGCGTGACGCCGACGACCGCGGGCAGCGGCATGACATTGATTGTTACCGGTGCCGGAAAGACCGGCTCCGTCACCTTTGACGTCATTGCGGGCGCGGCCACTTCTCTAACAGCAAGCGGATTCCCGAGTCCGCAAACGGCTGGCGTGCCCGGCAGCGTGACGGTCACGGCCAAGGATGCCTATAACAACACGGCCACCGGTTACACCGGCACGATTCAAATCACCAGCAGCGATGGGGCGGCGGACTTGCCGGCAAACTACACCTTTGTGCCCGGAGACAACGGCGTCCATACTTTCACCGCTGCCGTGACGCTGAAAACGCAGGGCGTGCAATCTATTAACGCCACCGACCCCGGGGTAGCCATCACCGGCACTCAGTCCGGCATCATCGTGAATCCGGGGCCGGTGAGTGCGGGCAGTTCGACCGTGGCGGCCACCCCAACCTCGGTGGTGGCCAACGGCACCTCCTTCGCCACGATCACCGTGACCTTGAAAGATGCCTTCAATAACCCGATCCCCGGCAAAACCGTGACGCTGGCTTCCAGCCGCAGCGCAACGGACGCGATATCGGCGGCCTCGGGCCTTTCCAATGCGAATGGCGTGGTGACCTTTGCCGTGACCTCCACGACGCCGGGTTCGGCGGTCTTCACCGCCACGGATGCCACCGACAGCGTGGAGATAACGCAAGCGGCCGCCGTGACCTTTACCCCCGCAAGCTCGCCTGCGGAAATCCTGACCTTCGGGCTGCCGGGCTATCCAGCGGTCATCACCGGCACCAACATCGCCTGGACCGTGCCCTATGGAACGGATGTGACGACCCTTGCGCCCGTCTTCACGCTGTCCGCTGGTGCCACCTGCACCGTGGGAGGCAACCCGGCAGTTTCCGGTGAACCGCGAGACTTCACCGTGCCGGTGCACTATATCGTTACCTCCTCGGATACTCTCATCATCAACGACTATACCGTGACAGTCACCGCAGCCCAGCCAGTGGTGACAAGTCGCTGCGGAACCGCGGAAGCTGAGCAATTACTCTTGAATACCGTCCCGAGTTTCGGGGAAAACCGCGCCCTGCTCGAGGATTTCACGACCCGCTATGTTGGGGACGTTATGAACCGTGGCGCGGAGGGGCTGAGGGCAGGTATCATAATGATTCCGGTGGTCGTCCATGTGGTCTATCATACGCCAGCCGAGAACATCTTACTAGAGCAGATTCAGAGCCAGATCGCGATTCTGAACAAGGACTTCAGGGCCTCGAACTCCGACCTCAGCAAGGTGCCGAACGCGTTCAAAGGGGTGATCGGCGATGCGCGGGTGGAATTCGTCCTGGCGGTTCGGGATCCGAACTGCAACCCAACGACCGGGATCACCTGGACGCAAACAGACAGAACGTCCTTTTCCATGGACAACTCGGTGAAATACACGGCCTCCGGCGGACAAGACGCATGGCCCAGGGATAAATACTTGAATATTTGGGTCTGCAATTTGGGTTCGGATTTGCTGGGATATGCATATTCCCCCGGCGCGCCGGCTGCGATTGACGGAGTCGTCATTCTTCATTCCGCCTTCGGGAACATCGGGACTGCGGCCGCGCCGTCCAATCCGTACAATCTGGGCCGAACGGCTACGCACGAGATCGGGCACTGGCTGAACTTGAGGCATATCTGGGGTGACGACGGGTGCGGCCCATACAAAGACCAGGTGTGCTCCGATGGGAGCAGTTGCCTCGGGACGGATGAGGTCGCTGACACTCCTAACCAAGAAATCATGCGCTGGAGATCCCCGACTTTTCCCCAGATCAGTTGCCTCAACGATCCCAATGGGGACATGTTCATGAACTATATGGATTACGTTTTCGACAACTCCATGTTCATGTTTTCACAAGGCCAGCATGAACGAATGGACGCCTGCTTGCATGCGCCGTGGCCTTTCGGCAGGGCCGAGATTCTCGGTTCCGATGGCTTGATTCCAACCGGCGGACTGCCAGCGGGTCCCGACCTGTGGTCCCAGGATACCCCGGAAGATACCGGGGCCGAGCCAAATACAGTCTCCCCATATATGTGGATCAGTGATGACATCTGGATCCGCGCGACCAATGACGGAACTGCGCATCAGGATCATCAAAACCCGATGTATCAACCCTCTCAAGACCCGAATTATGTTTACGTCCGGGTCAGAAACAGAAGTTGCGGCACGAGTGGCAGCGGGACCGTCAAGTTGTATTGGGCGAAGGCGTCACCGAGTATCGATAATTGGCCGGCCCCGTTCGACGGTTCCATCACCAGCCCGGCGCTGATGGGCGGTTTGATCGGATCGAAGCCAACCGGCATCATTCCAGCAGGCGGTTATGTCATTATGGAGTTCCCGTGGACCCTCCCCAACCCTGCCGACTACGCCAGCTTTGGTGCCGACAAGTCACACTTCTGCCTGGTCTCTCGAATCGAGACCACATCGACGTCCCCATATGGGATGACTTCCCCCGAAATTGTGGGGCCCTACGCCTTGGGCGTCAATGTTAAGAACAACAACAACATCGTGTGGAAGAATGTCAACGTCTCGACCGGGAACGACCGCATTGGGTGGACGACACTCGCAAACTTCGGGACGGAGCGCACTTTGAACAGGCTCGTTTTCACCGAACCGGCCGGGGAGAAGTCGGTTTTCCAATGGGGGACCGTGCTCGTTCACCTCGGCGATGAGCTGTTTATGAGGTGGGACGAATTCGGCGCCATCGGGTCCGGCATTGAGGTTGTCAACCGGGATATCCGCCTTCTCAACAGTGGCGCGACCATCGGCGGACTGGAGCTGGTGCCAGGGGATCTGCACACGATCAGTGTCGAGTTTGTGCGCTCGGCTCAGTCGCCCGTTGGCAACAACGTGTTTGCGGTGATGCTTACCCAGGAGCAGTTCAAACAGGGTGCGTATGCGGCGTTGGGGGGCATGAAGTTTGTGATGAAAGACCAGGTCACCGCAGCGCCCGTGGCGGCGGCAGAGGTCTGGGCCGGCACCGTGCCCGGCGGACAGTGGGACATTAACACCACCGCCAACTGGACCGCCGGTGGGTTGCCAGCCAATTACACGGACGGTGATATCGTGGAGTTTGACGATTCGGCCCCTGGCACGACCCTGGTGCAGCTCGCCACGACGCTCGCTCCGGGTGGCGTGAACGTGAACAACAGCACCAAGAATTACACCTTCACCGGCCCCGGCAAGCTCACCGGCCCCACCGGCCTCACCATGAACGGCACGGGCATCCTCACGGTCCTGACCGCCAACGACTTCACCGGCACCACCACCCTCAATGCGGGCACGCTGCAGCTTGGCAATGGCGGCACCAGCGGTTCGGTCACCAGCAACCTCATCGACAACGGCACGCTGATCTTCAACCGCTCGGATGCCGTGACTTTCGCCGGCACCATCAGCGGCACCGGCAGCGTCGCCAAGACCGGCACCGGCACCCTCACACTCACGGGAGCCAATACCTACACCGGCGGCACCACCATCAATGCGGGCACCCTGCAGCTTGGCGATGGCGGCACGAGCGGCTCGGTCACCAGCAACCTCATCGACATCGGCGAGCTGATCTTCAACCGTTCGGATGCCGTGACTTTCGCCGGGATCATCAGCGGCACCGGCACGCTCACCCAGGCCGGCGAGGGCACGCTTGCGCTCACCGGTGCCAACACCTACACTGGCAACACCGCAGTCACTAGCGGTACCTTGGCGGTCACGACTGCGCACCAGGGTGCGGGCTCCTTCCAGGTGGGGGATGCGGTTCTCAATGTCTCCGGTCCAGCGGAAAGCACGCTGGTCATGTCCGCGCTGATCCTCGAGGGGGGCGGCAACGCCACGCTGGGGTTCTCGGGCCTTGGCGTCACCAGCGCACTGATCACGGCGGCCAACCTCTATGCGACCGGCACCGTGACGATCAACGTCGCCGACGTGCCGGGCATCGGAGAATTTCCACTCATCCAATACGCCGGAACCATTGGCGGGATCGGTTTCGCCTCCTTCCAACTGGGTGGGCTGCCGCCCGGTGTCGTTGCCACTCTGGCGGACAGCGGGGCATCAATCTACCTCGCCGTGACGAACATCGCCTGCACCACTCCGCCGAGGGTCTGCAAGGATCCGACGCTGGCGGTCTCTGCCGCCGGCACCACGAACGACGACTTTGCCAGCCCCGAGCCGGCGCAGCCCAGCACCGCCATGGTGCAGCGACTGGTCGCGGCGGGCGCCACCCGCTTCAAGGGCTTTGACGATTGCACCGTCAATGCCAACTTCGCGCACACCTTTGCCAGCCTGCCCTCCCGCATCGTGGACGCCCGCTTGCGCATTCGCCTGAAAGCCTGCGGCGACTTCTGCGATAACGACACCTTCGGCTTGAGCTTCACGCAGTCCGACGGCACCTTCATCATGGGCTGGGGCCGTTATCTGGGCAACGGCTTTCCGGCGAGCGGGGATCTCGGTCTCTTCAACACGCCTTGGAGCGTTGGCACGGTTCGGGAGATCACCCTCAATCTCGCCGACCTGACCTACGCGGACGGCACGAAAACCAACCTGCTCCCGCAACTCAACCAGTATGGCTTCCTCGACCTCGGCATGCAAGATGACACCGCCATCGACTTCGCCGAACTGCAGCTCACGGTCTGCTCAGCGACACCCTGCCAGGATCCAACGCTGTATTCCGCCGGCATCACCACCGACAACTTCGCCGGCCCCGAGCCGGCCCAGCCCAGTGCCGCCTTGGCACAGCGGCTCGTGGCGGCGGGTGCGATCCGTTTCAAGGGCTTTGACGATTGTACCGTCAACGCCAACTTCGCGCACACTTTTGCCAATCTCCCGTCCTGCATCGTGGACGCCCGCTTGCGGATCCGCCTGAAAGCCTGCGGCGATTTCTGCGACAACGACACGTTCGGGGTGGGCTTCACGCTGCCCTCCGGGGCCTACATGCCGGGCTGGGGCCGATATCTGGGCAATGGCTATCCGGCTAGTGGCGGAGTCGGCCTTTTCAACACGCCTTGGAACGCTGGCACGGTGCGGGAGATCACCCTCAATCTCGCCGCCCTGCCGAATGCGGACGGCACAACCACGGACCTGCTCGCGAAACTCAACCAGTATGGTTTCCTCGACCTCGGCATGCAGGATGATACCGCCATCGACTTCGCCGAACTGCAACTCACGAGCTGCTGCTGCCACTCCGATATAGTGGTGGTGGCACCGACCAATGGCTGTTGTGCGGTCGTCGATTACACGCCGCCGGTCTTCACCAGCCCGTGCGGACCCGTGACGGTGGTTTGCACGCCGCCCCCGGGCACCTGTTTCCCAATTGGCACGACGGTCGTGACCTGTATCGGGACCGACCGGTATGGCCAGCAAGGGCGCTGCGTCTTCAAGGTCACCGTGACAGACACCACTCCGCCGAGCATCACCTCCTGTCCGGCCACGGTGATCGCTTGCATGGGCAGCAGCAACACGTCCGGGGTTCTGCCGGACCTCACCACCCAGGTCGTGGCGACGGACAATTGCACGCCGTATCCACAACTGACCATCACCCAGAATCCGCCTGCCGGCACCATCGTCAGCGGCGGCACCGTGGTCTTCACCGTCACGGACGCCTCCGGCAACATCGCCACCTGCGAGGGCACCATCAGCGTGCAACCGTGCTGCTCCACGCCACCCGGCGGGCTGGTCCTCTGGCTGCCGTTTGACGAGCGGGCCGGGCCGTCCGCCATGAACGCCGTCGGCGGCAACAACGGCACCCTGCAAAACGGTCTCGCCCATCCGTTCACCCCCCAAGGCTATGTGGGGAACAGCCTGTGTTTCGACGGCATGGATGATGTGGTGACGGTGCCGAGCTATTCCGCCATCGAATTCACCACGGGCGACTTCTCCCTGGATGCCTGGGTGAAGCGCGACCCGGCCAGCGGCACCACCACCCGGGTGATTATGGAGAAGCGCAGCACGACCACCACCGCCGGCTACAGTCTGGCCGTGAGCTACGGCAATCTCATCATGCAACTTGCCGACGCGAGCGGCTACACCAACTATCGCGACACCGGGGTGGTGCCGGCGGACAACCAGTGGCACTTAATCGCGGTGACCATCAGTCGCAACCTAACCGGTGGCGGGCGCTTCTACATCGACGGCCAGCCCACCGGGACGTTCAATCCCACCGGCCATGCCGGCACCCTGTTCAACACGGCGGACTTCCGCGTCGGCAGTTCGCCGATCAGCGGCAATCGGCCGTGGCTGGGCTGCATCGACGAGGTCGAGGTGTTCAACCGCAACCTGACGGCGGCGGAGATTGAGACGGTTTACAACTCCCGGTCCGCCGGCAAGTGCAAACCTCGTTGCACCGTGCCGTGGGACACGCCGATTTACGCGGGTGCCAACTCGACCGTCTTCACCGCCACCATTTACAACCCGAACCCGGTGCCGCAGCTCTACCAGTATTCGTTCCAAGGGCTGCCCGTCGGGCCGCATTGTAACTTCCCCGGCCCGACGAGCTTCTCGCCAGCCACAGGCACCGTAACGGTCCCTGCTGGCGGCAGCGTCTCGTTCCCGGTGACGGTCGACAAGCCGGTCGGGATGCCGTGCGGCTATGTCGCTTGCTACCAGATGATCATCACCCCCGCAGGCACCACGGCACGGTTCAGTTGCGAGGGGTCGCTGGTGAACAACTGCAATATCTTTGTGACACCGAGCGTGCCGATCGCGAATCTCGTTGACTGCGTGGTGGTCGGCGTGGGGCCGTGGATGCTCGTGAACACCAGCGCGGCTGCCATTGACCTGACCGGGGCACGGTTCACCGCGTGGGGGCCGGACATGCAGCCCGACCTCCGGGTTCTCAGCCTCAATGGTCTGCCGCCGGGGGTTCCGGCCCCCGTGGCGCCGGGCACCATCCTGCCTCTCAACGGCCAGTTGCAGTTGCCCCTCGAGGTGCAGTTCATGACCTTCGCTCCCGGGCAGGCATTCACGCTCCTGCTCGAGGCGGACACCGACGGCGATGGGGAGTTCGAACCACTCGCCTCAATGGCAGTGGAGAACGTCATCCAGCCGACACCGGTGCTGCTCTGGTCCGGTGCCGTGGATGGCAACTGGGACACCACCACCGCGAACTGGACCGCCGATGGCTTGCCTGCCAATTACGCGGAGACGGACTGGGTGATGTTTGACGATTCGGCTACGCGAACCTCGGTGAATCTCACCACGACGCTCTCGCCGCGCAGCGTGACCGTGACCAACAGCGCCCTGAATTATACGTTCACCGGCCCCGGCAAGCTCACCGGTCCCACCGGCCTGACCAAATACGGCACGGGCGTCCTCACGATCCTGACCGCCAACGACTTCACCGGCGGCACCATCATCGATGGCGGCACCCTGCAACTTGGCGATGGCGGCACGAGTGGTTCGGTCACCAGCAACCTCATCGACAACTTCACGCTGATCTTCAACCGCTCGGATGCCGTGACTTTCGCCGGCACCATCAGCGGCACCGGCACCCTCACCAAGACCGGCTCCGGCACCCTCACGCTCACGGGGGCCAATACCTACACCGGCAACACCACCGTCAGCGCAGGCACCTTGGCCCTTGTCAACGCCTATCTGGACGATGCCTCCACCGTCACCATCGCCACCGGAGCCAAGCTGAACCTGACCTTCGTCGGCACCGACACCGTACACAAACTCTTCATCGGCGGCGTGCAAATGCCGGCCGGCACTTACGGTGCCACCGGGTCGGGGGCGGCTCACGAGGATGACGTGCATTTCGCGGGCCCCGGCACGCTCACCGTCACCAGCGGCGCTGGCACCTCCGCTTACGACACCTGGGCCGCCGGTTACGGCCTGACGGGAGCGGACGCTCTGCCCGGCGCCGATCCTGACCACGACGGCATTCCAAACAGTGTGGAAATGGTGCTCGGCGGCAATCCTGGGAACGTCATGGACGCCGCCTTGCTGCCGACCATCGAGTTGGTAAAAGATCCGGTGGGTTTGCCCGCCGGCGGCTACCTGCTCTTCACCTACCGCCGCAGCGATCTCTCGGTGGCTGCGGGAGTGAGCGCCGATTGCGAGACCGACACCGACCTGGTTGCTCCATGGACACCTGCGACCGGAGCGCCGGGTGTGGTCATTCAAGTGGATGACAACTACGCCTCGTTCGTGCCGCCAGCCGCCGCCCCCACCGACCGCGTACGGGTGTATCTCCCGAGTGGTGCCAACCCCAAGCTCTTCGGGCGCTTGCGCGTGACGGTGCCGTAAGTCGGTTGGAAATCTGGATCAATCAAGGCGCGGGGTGCCATCACCCGCGCCTCCCTGGCACCCATTCGCGCGGATGATCCGGCTGCGGATGTCGTAAGTGGTATGTCCGCAATCATGGCCCGACCTGGATGCGATAGTACCGGGCGGGGGCTGACATCGGGTGGGTCCAGGTGGTGAGGTTGCCGCCGGAGGCGAGGCCGGTGACGAGGGGGGTCTGAATCTGCGCCGGCGAAGATCCCGTTAGGACCGTGTATTTGAGCAAGGGAGCACTGGCCCATTCGAGGGTCAATTCACCTGGCGACAGTTGTTGGATCCGCGTGACGCGGAATCGGTATCCGGGGTAAAGGAATACCGTGCCATTGGCATTGCCGAGGATCAGGTCCAGCGTTCCATCACCGTCCCAGTCCGTGAGGTCGAGGCGCATGCGGCCGCCGGTTTGGATGGTTGTTAGAGAGCCGCTGCCGTCAGTTTTCGGAATGTTCAATGCCACGGGCGCCTGGAGCACGGGGGTGGTGCGGGTGCCGGTGTTGCGGCACCAATAGACACCCGTGTCGGAGCTGCCGACGAGATCCTGAAGGCCATCGCCATCCCAGTCGATGCAGCGCGGGACCGCCCGAATCCCGAGGTAGAGGGCCCCGCTACCGGCCTGCAGCAGCACCCGGGTCTCATAGCCCGGTGCATGGGCGGTGCCGACATTCCTGAAGAAGGAGACATTGCCATTGCCGTCGCCACAGAGCAGGTCGTTCAAGCCATCGGCGTCCCAGTCCGCCACGCATGGAGTGGCCCGCGAGGACACTGAGACGGGGCTGGCGCCCATCAGGAGTCGCACACCGGGCGCAAGAATCGGGGCGGCATCAGTGTTGGTATTTCGGTACAGATAGACGTAACCGCTGTTACCCTCGCCCACCAGCAGATCACGTCTGCCGTCGCCATCGTAATCACACACCCACGGGGCCGGGGCACCGCAACCGCTGCCGGGCACCTGGATGTCCGCGCCGTTGGCCTGGAGCAGCGAGCGTTGGCCGAATACCGGGGCGGTGTCGGTGCCCGTGTTGAGGAACATGGCTACCTTGTCGCCAAGGGTGGGGGTCGCGAGCACGCGGTAACCCACCAGCAGGTCCTTGCGGCCATCGCCATTCCAGTCGGCAACGCAGGGAATCGCATAATCGCCCACGTCGAGGCCTGCGCCATTGGCGGCAATTGCGAGTGCCGGGCGCAGCATTGGTGGCTCGGCCGCAACCTGCAGGGCGGCCAGCAGCCAGATGAAAAATGCCGGGCGGACGGGTCGGGGATGCTTGGGAGCACACCTGCTTTCGAGAGGTTTACCTTGCGGACAGCCGCGCACGAGCCAGCCATGGCGCGGATCGGAGACCGGGAGTGAGTGGGCATGTTGCATTGGGTGCTCCTCTGCTTTGTTTGGGGGATGGGTGGGTGGGTGTGGGTGCGGGGGGCGAACCATGCATGAACTCCCCCGCACGGCGTAATCCCAACATGCCGGCGGGCTCCGCGCAATTGCAAATTCATTAATGTGAAGGCTCCTGGTGTGTTATCAGCAATTTGCTTGAGCCTTGCCCGGGCAAGTCACCCGCACTCCACAAGTCCCGGTTCACCGCTGGCGCGGCTCCTCGCCTCCTCCTCGCGCCATCCTTCCGGCCAGCACCGCAACGATCCCGACACGCCGCCTGTAAAGCCCTCCTCCATCCGCCTCCAGGTGCGGAACATTTCGTTCTCCGGCAACCCCGGGAAGAACTGGCGCTGACAAATCCTGCGGATGCAATGGTAGCTGCCAGGCGGCCTCACCAATCCTCCGCCCCGGCGGGCAGGCGCTGGCCTGGAACAAGAAAACGGGGGCGTCTCATTTCCAAGCCAACCCCACCCACGGAGAAATGCGCCGGGAATGGCCATCACGCCCCATGACACCCATCCTATTGCTCTTTCAAGCCGTCATACCAACCCCACAAACCAATCAAGCCAACTCCGCAGCCGATCGCCATAACGAATAACTGCGTGCCGTCATGCTGGATGTGAGCGCCCCCAACTATGAGAATTGCGGCAGCGAGAACGATGAGAGATGCACTGATTTGTTTCATAATTTGTGGTGTGGTAGTGGCCGAACGTTTCTGCGATGGCAGACGCGTGATTGGTTTGGTTTAGTGGGTGATTGAGGGGTTTCTGGCGGCTTGCCATCCGCGGATTGTTAGCCATTTGATTTCATCGCTTTATTGCCCCGATGGCCGCGGCTCGCATCTCTAGTGCCTCTGCTTCTTTTTCCCGGCCGGTTTTTCGAAAGAGCAACGCCAGATTATTCAGGCTGATGGCCACATCGGGATGGTCGGGGCCGAGGACCTTTTCCCAGATGGCCAGCGAACGCTTGTGGAGCGGCTCGGCCTTGGCGTAGTCGGCCTGGGTTTGGTATAGCAACGCCAGATTGTTCAGGCTGGTGGACACATCGGGATGGTCGGGGCCGAGGGCCTCTTCCCAGATCGCCAGCGCACGCTTGTGGAGTGGCTCGGCCTTGGCGTAGTCGCCTTGGGTTTGGTATAGCAACGCCAGATTGTTCAGGCTGGTGGCTACAGCGGGATGGTCGGGGCCGAGGGCATTTTCTCTGATGGCCAGCGAACGCTTGTAGAGGGGCTCGGCCATGGCATAGTCGCCCTGGGTGCCGTAGAGCCCCGCCAGATTATTCAGGCTGGTGGCCACAGCGGGATGGTCGGGGCCGAGGTATTTCTCGGCGAACGTCAAGGCCTCTTTCGCCACTATCACCGCGCGGTCATAGCGTCCTTCCCTGTACAGCGAGTTGGACTCATCATTAAGTGTCTCCCATTCGCCGCCTTGCGCATGGACGGCGGTGCCTGTCCGCAACAATGAGGTTATGATTATCTTCACGGTCCTTCTCCCTTGTATGGCGAACGTTCAAGTTCACCGATGACCGGCGGTTGATCCGTGATTGGATTGGTGGTTGTGAGGCTTATCGGTCATTCGGTGGGACGCCTTGTTCGCCTTGGTCGATGTCAGGTGGTTCAAAATAGATCGGAATGGGTTCCAGTCC
>JAPLUI010000198.1 GCA_026397725.1 Verrucomicrobiota bacterium
TCGAGGAGGCTAACCAGCAAAAACAACAGCAAGCCGAAGCGCTGCGCCAGCGTGCCGCCGAAGAAGCCCGCCAGCGCCAGATCGAGGAGGCCAACCAGCAAAGACAACAGCAAGCCGAAGCGCTGCGCCAGCGTGCCGCCGAAGAAGCCCGCCAGCGCCAGATCGAGGAGGCTAACCAGCAAAGACAACAGCAAGCCGAAGCCCAGCGCCAGCGTGCCGCCGAAGCCGCCCGCCAGCGCCAGATCGAGGAGGCCAACCAGCAAAGACAACAGCAAGCCGAAGCCCAGCGCCAGCGTGCCGCCGAAGAGGCCCGCCAGCGCCAAGGCGAAGAAGCCCGCCAGCGGCAGCAGGAGGAAGCTCGCCAAAAACAACAGGAGCAAGTGCAGCGCCAGGCCGAGGAAGCCCGTCAGCGCCAAGCCGAGGAAGTTCGCCAGCGCAAGCAAGCGCCGGGAAAATAGTCAGAGTCCCGCCTCACTCATTCCGGATTCCGGATGAAAACCGCGGAGGACCCGGATTCTGTGGGAGTTATGCCAAGCCATGAAGATCCGCTTCAAATCCCGTAGTCGTCGCCGGTGCCGTAGTGTTCGATCATGTAGTCCATGTCCTTGTCGCCGCGGCCGCTGAGGTTGATGAGAATCGTGCGCGGCTGGTCGGGATTCTCGCGGGCGAGACGCATGGCGTGGGCTACCGCGTGGGCGCTTTCCAGTGCGGGGATGATGCCTTCATTGCGGCTGAGCACATAGAATGCCTCCACCGCTTCCTTGTCCGTTGCAGTGAAGTAGGTGACACGGCGGGTGTCCTTGAGATGGCAGTGTTCGGGGCCGACGCCCGGGTAATCGAGCCCGCTGGCGATCGAATGCACGGGCGCGGGATCGCCCTGCGCATCCTGTAACAGATAGCAGCGGAAACCGTGGATGATGCCCTCCTTGCCATAGGTCATGGTGGCCGAGTGCTCGCCGAGGACCGACCCTTTGCCCAGCGGTTCGACGCCGTGCAGTGCAACCGGATCCTCGATGAAACCGGCAAAAATTCCCATCGCATTGCTGCCACCGCCGACGCAGGCGGCCACGATGTCCGGCAGATCGCCCGTCATTTCAATGAACTGCTCGCGGGCCTCGATACCGACGACCTGTTGGAAATCGCGGACCATCATCGGGAACGGATGCGGACCGACCACCGAGCCGATGCAGTAGATCTGGTTGACCGGATCCTGCACGTATGCGGTTAGGGCGGCATCAACGGCCTCCTTGAGCGTGCGCAGGCCATGCGTGGCGGGGATCACCCGCGCGCCGAGGATGTTCATGCGGGCGACGTTGGGGGCCTGCTTGGCCATGTCCACCTCACCCATGTAGATGTCGCACTCCAAGCCGAAGTAAGCGGCAGCGGTGGCCAGGGCCACGCCGTGCTGGCCGGCCCCGGTTTCGGCAATGAGTTTCTTTTTCCCCATATAGCGGGCGAGCAGGCCCTCGCCCATGCAGTGATTGAGCTTGTGCGCGCCGGTGTGGTTGAGGTCCTCGCGTTTCAGATAAATCTGGGTCTTGCCGAGTTTCCTGGACAGCCGGGCGGCGTGATAGACCGGGGTCGGGCGTCCCTGGAAGTGGCGGCGAATGCGCCGCAGCTCCTCGATGAAATCATGCGAGCGGGACACCACCTCGTAGGCCTGCCGGATTTCGGCAAGGGGACCTTCGAGCGGGGGCGGGACGAAAACCCCACCGTAGGTTCCGAAGAATCCGGCGGAATCAGGGGTGTGGCGGATGGACTGGGGGGTGGCGGATGGGCTCATGGTGGTAGGTTGCGGGCCAACTGTGGCAGCGTTGCCCCGACATGGCAAGCAGACTTTCACCCAATCTCACCAATAGGCGCCGTGCATGCAAACAGGCGGACAGTCAGCCAGCGCCACAGAGAGTGTGATCGCGGGGAACCAATTCCTCAGCAACACCCGGCGGCATTCTTGCTGGCGGAGAATTCTTCAGGCAGGTGAATCTTTGATTGACGTGCCGGGTTGAATTGGGGTGGACTCCACACCAACCGATGGCACACTACCGTAGGGCCTCGGCATCCTCACGGCCGGGGGCAACAGCCCCTGGCTGCCTTCAGGGTGAACAGGTGAACTGTTCCGGTTGGAGAAGACTTTGGGGCCAAACGCGAACGCACTAACAACCGATAAATCGTCATGAAAGCGAACCAATTCCGTCGCTCCCTGTGGGCCGCGACCTTGCTGACCGCGCTGGCGGGCTTCTCCGCCAATGCCGCGCCTCCGGTGGTGAAGACAGTCCCGTGGCTGACCGGCAACCCGCTGGTGCCGCACCCGACCTACAACACCAAAACCATCACCCTGAAAGGCACCTGCGACCGCGCCGGGGCTGACATTCAGTTCACCTGGGATTTCGGCGATGGCAGCGCTCTCGCCAGCGGTACCGTCGCGGACAACTATGCGGTGGAAGCCACGCACGCCTATGCGGCGGCTATCGGATCGATGTTCACGGCCCGGTTGACGATTCAGGACACGAGCAGCAGTGAAACGGGCACCGGCGTTTACTTCGTCGAAGTCCAGCCCAAGAGTCTTGAAGTCGAGGTCAACCTCGCCACCGACGAGGGCCTGTGGTATCTGCACAAGGCCCAAACCCGCAGCGATTCCGGCGGCATCGAATACGGACATTGGGACACCGGCAAATATGGGGGCTATGCCAACTTGCCGTACTCCTCCCTGAGTGCCGCCAACCTCAATGCGCTGGAAGTCAACGGCCGCTCCGCAAGCGGCCCGGCCAGCGATCCCTACACCGAAACCGTGCGCCGCGGCATGCAATCGCTGCTAACCAGGATCACCACGTTGCCGATCGGCCTGCAGAGCCACGGCGGCTCCACCTACAACCCCGACAGCAATACCAACGGCTACGGGGTCGTCCCCAACGATAACTACGAGTACTACCAAGGCGGCATGATCATCGATGCGATCGTGGCCAGTGGCACGCCGCAGGCGGTGACCACCACGGGGAACGCGCCTGCGGGTGCCAATCCCGGCATCCTCGGCCGCACGTACCGCGACATCGTTCAGGACATGGTGGATGCCTATGCCTGGGCGCAGTATGACGGCTCGCCGGGCGGCGGTTGGCGTTACTTCGCCAATCAATACCCCGACAACTCCGCGTGCCAGTGGGCCGCCATCGGGATGATCGCGGCGGAGCGCAACTGGGGGCTGAGCGTCCCCCAATGGGTGAAGGATTGGAACCTGCCCTGGCTGGCCGCGTCGCAATACCATGATCCGGGCGGCTATTACAACGGTGCGTTCGGCTACGCACCCGGCTCGTGGTTCCCGTGGGGGCCGTATGCCACCACCCCGTCCGGCATGGTTCAAATGGCCATGGACGGCATCGGGCGCGGCTCGGTTGGGGCACCGTCATGGGACGCCGCCGAAACCTTCATGCGTGATAAATTCGGCAACACCGGCGGCCCTGCCGTCTCGATCAAGGACTATTACTATGGTCTCTTCCCGTTCGTGAAATCGATGCTGCTGCACGCCGGCGGCCCGATTTTCATGCTCCAGTCCAGTACCCCCGGCGTGGCCCCCATCGACTGGTATGCCGCCGAAGTCTCCCGAGGCGCTCCCACCGACGGGGTGGCCCGCACGCTCGTCAACGGTCAGGCGGCAGCCGGCTACTGGTTTGGCCATAACATCGACGCCAGCCAGATGTGCTTCGAGACCGCCTGGGCGATCATGATGCTGCACCGGACGTGCATCGGCTGCGGGCCGGAACCTCCGTTCGCCGTGGCTGTCGCCATCCCCAACCCGGGTATCGTCGGCCAGGTCATCACTCTCGACGGCTCGGATTCTTACCATCAGGACCCGTCCAGGCACATCGTCGCGTGGGAGTGGGACACCAACGCCGACGGCATCTTCGACGCCAGCGGCTCGACCGCAACCATGACGGCTGGAGCCATCGGCAATTACCCGGTCAAGTTGCGCGTCACCGACGACGGTCTGCCGCCCAAGACCGCCGAAACCATTCTGACGGTGGTCATCAACACCCCGCCCCTCGCACCCACCGCCGATGCCGGTGGTCCGTATGTGTTCTGCCCGCAAGCCAAACCGTGGTTCCTGGACGGCCTCGGCAGCATCAATCCGGACGAAGGCAAGCACGAACCCGGCTGTCTGAGCTGCACGGGTGACACGCTCAAGGAATATGCGTGGGACCTGGACGGCGACCTCGACTTCAATGACGCCTTCGGGCCGACGCCGGACCTCAGCTCCTACTTCAGCCTGCTCGGCCCGGGGAACTATCTGGTCCAGTTGCGGGTAACCGACGACACCAGCGCGGCCTATCCCGGCAGCACCATGGCTGACCAAAGCGACACCGACTCGGCGCAGGTCATGGTCCTGGCCTCGGGCGATCATGGTTGCAGGTGCGTCGCGCTGGAAGGAGTGGCGCATGGGAAAACGGTGGTGTTGACCTGGACGGCGCTCCCGGGTGCCAGCTACTACAACATCTACCGCGGCACCGTCGCTGGCGGCCCCTATCTGTGGATCGAGGCGACTCCACTCTTGACCCTAACGGATAGAAACGTGCTGACAGACGTGACCTACTACTATGTGGTCCGGCCGGCCGCCCTCAACGGCGATGAACTCTGCCAGTCCAACGAAGTGGCCGCCATGCCGGTCTGTACGCCGGCCACCGTCAGCAGCACGCCATCGCAGAAGGTCTCCAACAGCGCCAAGTATTTCCGCGAGTTGGGTGTCACGAGCGACTGCTATGGGCGGATGCAGATGCGCATCCATATCGGCGACAGCCTCAATGCCGGTTTCGTGGCCGGGCCCTTCAAAGCCGGCGACGTGGTGAAGATCACCCCTGGGTATCGAGCCTCCACCCTGTCGGCTGGCTATGCCGGTGTGGCCGGCTTCGTCACGGTCAAGGGCAGGGCGCTGGTCTGGGCGGTCGATCCGTTCGACATCGCCGGACCACCCATCATCTCGCCATGACCCGCCCGCCCGGCAGCGCCGACAACTGATGCTCCCCGAAGGCTCCGGCCCCGCCTGGTGTCGGAGCCTTCCATCCGGCAGGTGATCCATGCCCGGTTGAGTTCGCGGCTGCGCCGACCTGATACTTGCTCAATGTGTTCTATCGAACATTTGTGCAAAAGACGTTGACATTACACGGTCCGTGTTTTGAACCGCGACATGTTCTTCTGAACATTCGATGTGACAACCATCTACCACCCCCGCCGTCCCCGTGCCTCCCCTCTCTGGCAAATCGTCACTGCCGCCCGGGAGACCATCGTCGTCGGTTACGAGAAAATCCACCGTGCCACCATGGGGCCGCTCCGCCCGAATGTCTTCGCGGTCGTGCGCAACTTCCTTCGCTGTGGCGACCGTGGCTGCGGCGTCCCGCCGCAGGCCGTGGACGGCGCGTCTCGCGCCGCGAATGCCGCCGCCACCACTCCCCCCGCCTGCCACCAGCGCCACGCCCGCCAGACCGCCGATTGGATATCCACCTCCGTCTGTCACGAAGTCCCGCACCGCCAGTTCGTCTTCACCATCCCCAAAATCCTCCGCGGCATTTTCCACAAGCGCCGCGACCCCCTCCCCTCCTGTTCAAAACGGCGACCGACACCTTGCTCGAATCATTCCGCGCCCGCCTCAATCTGCCTGATGGCCATCTCGCCGCTGTCGCCGCCGGCCACCCCTTCCAAAGCGCCACCACCCCACCAAGCGGAATTTTGAGATTTCCGAAAAGATTCCTCGACAAGGCGGACAGGATCGGTAATTTCGCGTCGGACGAGATTTGCCATGATTCTCACGAGATTCCCCATTTTCGTGCATGATCCCGCCGGACCAAGGCCTTGGTCGGCTCCGGGGCCGGGGCTTTTGCGCCGTTTCCGCCCCCCTTTTCCCCCGCCACCCCATTTTCCCCGCCCTCCGGTCCGGCCACCGGCTCTTGCAACGGCCTTCACCCCAAAAGCATATTCTTAGCAGTCATGAAAACAAATCTGTTCAGTCTGCTGGCGGTCAATTTGGCCGTCTGGCATTTCGTCAACACCACGTCGCTCAATGCCCAACTCATCTATCTCCGGAGCGATGCCAACACCCAGGCTGCGGCCACCAGCAACCTCAGCACCCTTGACACCGGCAACACCGTCGGGCTGACCTTTCAGCCCGCGCTGGTTGGCAATTACGGCTCCTGGACGCCGGTGCCCTTCGGCGCGCCGGCTGGCACCGAGGTCATCAACATCCCGCCCGGTGCCAGCGAGGGCACGGACGGCCAGCACGGGTTTTTCAAGGTGAGCTTCACTTTGCCGGTGCTTGGCTCCAACGCGCTGCTTACCGGTTGGGCCAACGTGGATGACGCCGGTCGCGCCTTCCTCAACGGCGAGCCACTCAGCCCGTCCCTGACCAGCGGCGATCCTAACACGATTGTCGAGTTCGGCGACCGCCGGTTCTGGACCACCAGCCTCAACACCTTCAGGCTGGGCTACAACGAGTTGCTGATTTCCGACTGGAACAACGGTGGCGGTCCCAGCGGCGCGGCCTTTTACGCCATCATCTATCCTGCCGGTCTCATCCAGTGGGTCGGCGGCCCGGGCTATTGGAGCAACGTGACCCAATGGTCCCCGGCGCAGCCCACGACCGATGCGCTCGTGGAACTGCCCGACGGTGCGGAGGTGATCGTGGACGTGGCAGACGCGCAAAGCGGCGGGTTGACGGTGGCCTCGTCCGCCACGGTGCTGGTGCAGAGCAGCGGAAATCTCACGCTCACCGGGCCGGGTGTGAACCATGGCACGGTGGACATCAGCACGGGCGGGCAGGTGGGCTTGAGCTGCGGTGCCAGCGGCGGCGGTGTGGGCTTGGTCCAGAACGGCACGTTGAACATCGGGGCCGGGGGACAAGTGGCACTGGGCGGCGGCGCGGGCTTCGAGCAGACCGGCGGCAACACCACCGTGGGCGGCACGCTCGCCGTAAGCGGCGGCATTGGTGGCGGTGGCGTGGGCGTCCTCAACGTGCAGGACGGCACGCTCACCGTGAACACAGGCGGACAGGTGCTGGCTGGCGGTTCCAACAGCGGCGGTTACGGCCTGACGCATGCTGGCGGCACAACACTGGTGAACGGCACGCTGAACATGGACGCCGCTGCACAGGTGCAGAATGGCAGCTTCACCGTCGGTGCCAGCGGCACGGTTTGCCTGGGTTGCGGCAGCAGCGGTGGCGGCACTGGGTTGATGCAGTCGGGCGGCCACACCACAGTCAGCGGCACGCTCAACGCAAACAACGGCATCCAGGTGCAGGACGGGAACTTCACCCTCGCACCCGGCGGCACGGTTTGTCTGGGCGGTGCCTGCGACTCGGGCGGGGTGGGCTTCACCCTGTCTGGTGGACAAGCTTCCATTGACGGCACGCTGAACCTCCACCTGAACGTCGATGGCGGTACCGTGAGCGGCAGCGGCACCATCAATGGCAATGCCGGGATCAACGGCGGCGTGCTCTCGCCCGGCAGCAGCCCTGGCACGCTCACCGTCTCTGAAAACTTCGCCCTCAACGAGAACGCCATGCTCGTCATCGAACTGGGGGGCCGGGAGCCGAACCAGTACGACCAGCTCAGGGTTCTCGGCGGAGCCGGGCTGGCAGGCAGCCTGACCGTGCGGGTGCTGCCCACATTTGCTCCGGCGCTTGGCGACCAGTTCCTGATCCTCACGTCGGACGGCGGCCGCAGCGGCGAGTTCCGCCGTCTCGAGCTGCCGCAAGGCATCACCGTCACCTACACGCGGACCAGCGTGGTGCTGGTGGTGACCGGCCCTGTGCCTGTGCAAATTCTGGGACCGGCGCTGTCCAACGGCAACCTGGTCTTTTCCTTCGCCACCGCGAACAGCCAGAGCTACACGGTGGAATACAGCGACGACCTGTGGCCCGCACACTGGCAGGTGCATAGCAACCTAACCGGCAACGGCGCGTTGCTGGAGTTCACCGCACCCGTGGCCGACGCACCGCAGCGGTTCTTCCGCGTGCGCCAGCCGTGACTTGCTAGGGTCCGAAAACCGGCCTGCCAGGCGACCCATGAAAATCAAAACCGGTTGGTGCGGAAGGTGCGCCATGGGCTCCAACAGCTCGGTAGCCGGGCAACCCTGGCGTGCCCGGGCAGGCGCAGGCCTGCAGCGGCTACCGGCCCGGCGGGGGGGCGGCGGCGTTTGGCGCAGCACGGTTAGAACTGCCGCGTGATCGGGTGGAAACAGGCGCTTGGCTTGGCGAATGCCGACGCTTTCAAGTTGTTGCGGATAGGTCTTGGTGCTAACGGGCTGCAATGCGGTAGCACGCAGCTACAGGCGGTCGATGCGGTCCATCGGCAGCGGCTTGCGGGTTTTCGGCGCGGTTTGATCGGGCGGCGACCAGGTGATGCCCGGCACGCGGCGCCATCGCCCGCGCGAAATCCAGGCCGGCGCGTGCCAGCGAGCCCTCGGCACCCGGCCTGGCCCAGCCGGTGAAATTCACGCCCCGCGTCTCCAGGTGCCGGGCCGCAGCCATCACCCAGTCCACATCGTCCATGGTGAGAGCGACGTACTTGTAACGTCCCATGTCTTCGGGCAGGCAGGCAAGCTGGCCCATCAAGCCAATCGGGCGCTCCTGAACCGCATCGATGAGCGCGATCACCTCCGCGTCGCCACGCAACTTCTTTTTCCCGCCCTCCAGCCACCGGTTCTTTCAACGGCCTTCACGACAAAAGCAATTTCTTAGCAGTTCACCACCGGGTATCGAGCCTCCACCCTGACGGCTGGCTATGCCGGTGTGGCCGGCTTCGTCACGGTCAAGGGCAGGGCGCTGGTCTGGGCGGTCGATCCGTGCGACATCGCCGGACCACCCATCATCTCGCCATGACCCGCCCGCCCGGCAGCGCCGACAACTGAAGCTCCCCGAAGGCTCCGGCCCCGCCTGGTGTCGGAGCCTTCCATCCGGCAGATGATCCATGACCGGTTGAATTCGCGGCTGCGCCGCCCTGATTCTTGCTAAATGTGTTCAAAAGATCATTTGTGCAAAAGACGTTGGCATTACACGATCCATGTTTTGAACCTCGAAATGTTCTTATGTACATTCGCTGTGCCAACCATCTACCACCCCCGCCGACCCCGTGCCTCCCCTCTCTGGCAAATCGTCACTGCCGCCCGGGAGACCATCGTCGCCGGTTACGAGAAAATCCACCGTGCCACCATGGGGCCGCTCCGCCCGAATGTCTTCGCGGTCGTGCGCAACTTCCTCCGCTGTGGCGACCGTGGCTGCGGCGTCCCGCCGCAGGCCGTGGACGGCGCGTCTCGCGCCGCGAATGCCGCCGGCCACCACTCCCCCCGCCTGCCACCAGCGCCGCGGCCGCCAGACCGCCGATTGGATCTCCACCTCCGTCTGTCACTAAGTCCCGCACCGCCAGTTCGTCTTCACCGTCCCCAAAATCCTCCGCGGCATTTTCCGCAAGCGCCGCGACCTCCTCCCCTCCTGTTCAAAACGGCGACCGACACCTTGCTCGAATCATGCCGCGCCCGCCTCAATCTGCCTGATGGCCATCTCGCCGCTGTCGCCGCCGGCCACCCCTTCAAACGAGAACATCACCCGGAACGCCACCACCCGGATCAAAGTGCCACCACCCCACCAAGCGCAATCTTGAGATTCTCGAAAAGAAATCCTCGACAACGCGGACAGGATCGGTATTTTCGCGTCCGACGAGATCTTTACCATGATTCTCACGAAATCCCCCATTTTTCGGCATGATCCGGCCGAACCGACGACTTGGTCGGCTCCGGGGCTGGGGCTTTTGCGCCGTTTCCGCCCCCCTTTCCCCCGCAACTTCTTTTTCCCGCCCTCCGGTCCGGCCACCGACTCTTCCAACGGCCTTCATCCCAAAGCAATTTCTTAGCAGTCAGTCAGTAATCTCTTACCAGTAAAGACTACCTCACAGACGTTACCGGTGGCGGCGAAGTTTGGAAAGTTCTTCTGTAACGGTGAATCACAAACACTAGATGAGGTAGCAATGAGCTTGAAAAACGTATATTTGGTCGTGGACGGTACAACTGCGCAGTTCTTGCGTTCACGCAGGCAAAGCGAGGTGATCGACTTCACGGTGAGTTGCATTCGTGGCATCGCAGGAGAGGTCGTCAATGACGTTGTCGCCTGGATGGATCGGGCGCATGCGGTCCCCTCTGTGGTTCAACTGCCAGGGGCGTTCTCGTCGGGTCGCATCGCAGAGTTTCTCAGCGAGAACTGCGGGTGTGACCATGGTTGGTCAATGTCGAACTCCGCCGTCATGGTCAAAACGGGGCAAACGACCTTTGGCGGGAGTTTTGCGGTTTGCCTTGTCACGAACAAGACGCCCCAAGGACAGCCAACGCCCGTCACACCACAAGCACAGACTGCTTCGGCGTCTGCTCCCAAACAGAAGCAAGAAGCGCCGTGGGCACCGCCAAGTCAGAACTGGCGGCTTTATCTGGATCTTTGCGCCCTGGCTGGAATCATCATTCCCTTCGGCAACATCTTGGGCCCCATGGTGCTATGGCTGGCCAAAAAGGACACTGAGAGCCTGGTCAAAACCCACGGCCCCGATGCGATGAACTTCCATGTCTCGTGGACGATCTGGACCCTGGTCACCTGCGGCATTGGCGTCGTGGTGTATTTTGTCTTCTGGATCATCCGGGTGATCAAGTTCTCCAACGGCGAAGACTATAAGGCCCCGCTCACGCTCTCTCTTATCAAATGATCAAATGGAAGGAACTCATCGGCGGCAGATCAAAGCCACAGACACCCGGCAACGAACCGATATCGCAGCCGCCCGCAGCGGCGTCGGGACCACCGCTCAAACCAGTCGAACAACCGGACCCACAAGTGGCCTGCGGCAAAGACGGCAGTTCCTGGGAAAGGAAACTGTCGTCTGCAAAAAGCTGCACTCAGGTAATTTTTCACGACTCCGAACCAGTGCCCACACAGCCCAAAGTGAAGGATCACTTGATCAACGGGACTTTGATGCGCTGCGCATGGGGCTTGTGGCCGGTAAAGCTCGCTGAATCGGATTCAATGGATCTGTATGCGAAAGCGTCAGGCATCGCGGCGCAACTCAAGTCATTGCCGTGCAAGTTTGCATTGGCGTTCTACGCTTTTCCAGAGGCCGCCCTTCTCCAGTTCTTCTTGGAAATCCAGCTTGATCGACGCAATCCGTTCGTTGTCGAATGTTCATGCGATGTCACAAACCCAGAAATGAGAGATGCCTTTCAGGAAATCCTGGCCCTTGACGAGATTACCATTCATTTTCTCGACGGCAACATGTCTCCGGAACATAGTAGGAAGATCAAGAAATCCCCTGAGGCCAAGCAATGGATGGCAGAGCTTTGGCAAGCAGCGCTTCAGCACGAGCAAGGAATATTGCGAGGCTCTCGTGACTACCAGCGTGCCCTTCAACGCTATAACGCGGCGAATCCGGTGGAACAATCGCCTATCATATGAGCAATCACGCGGTTACCAATGTGTATAAAGACCAGGGTCCGGCCACCGGCTCCTCCAACGGCCTTCACCCCAAAGCAATTTCTTAGCAGTCTGGGACGCCAAGCCGACGGCATCCTCGACGCGAGCGGTTCGACGGTCGCCATGACGGCTGACGCCCTGGGCAATTACCCGGTCAAGTTGCGGGTGACCGACGACACCGGCAGATCCTATCCCAGCAACTCCATCGGTGGCCAGAGCGATACGGCCGCAGCCCAGGCCATCGTTCTGGCACCGACCGATCCGGGTTGCCGTTGCAGCGATCTGGCCGCAGGACTGCAAGGGAAGACGGTGGTGTTCGGGTGGCAGCAGTGCCGATGCGGGGTCATGTCTTGCTCCTACTTGATCATTGAATGTTGGAAGTTGAATGTTGAATATTGAAATCTTCGGCGTGCCTCATGGGAACCCCGCAGCTCTCCCGGTTGAGCCACCGCAGGGTGGCGGGCTGCGCCAAATCAGTGGTCCCCATTTTCCTTGTCAGCACGGTTTCGCCTGGCTGCAACATGGCACTGCCACGCAGCAACGCCCGGCTCCCAGGGAGACGGGCGTTGAGTGGAGGGGGAATGGCGGGTCACTCGCCGAGACCGAAGCGGACGAAGCGGGTGACGGTGAGGGTGTCCCCGAGTTCGGTACCCTTGGCTTCGAGGAGTTTGGCGATGGTGAGGTCGGTGTCCTTGACGAAGCCCTGCTCCAGGAAACAACTCTCGGAGAACCATTTGGCAAGCTTGCCGGGAAGGATCTTCTCTAGCATGGCTGCCGGCTTGCCTTCGTTAATGAGCTGGGCACGGAAGATGTCCTTTTCGTTTTCGATGACGGCCTCTGAAATGTCGTCGCGGGAGAGGCCCTTGGGAGCGCAGGCGGCGATATGCAGGGTGAGGTCCTTGATGAGTTCGCGGAAGGTCGCGCTGCCCGCGGTTTCCGGCTTGGTGGTGCCCATTTCGAGGAGCACGCCGACTTTGCCGCCCAGGTGGATGTAGGAGGCGATGACCCCACCGGGGGCAGCCGCATAGCGGAGGTACTTGCGGAACTGGAGGTTCTCACCGACTTCCACGAACTTGGCCTTGAGGGTGTTCGCGAGATCGTATTCACCGAAATTGACGGCCAGGGCGGCGGCGTGGTCGGCGACGTCGGCGGCGGCGAGGACATCGGCGATTTCACGGACAAAGGCCTGGAAGTTCTCGTTTTTCGAAACGAAATCGGTTTCGCAGTTCAGTTCCATGAGGATGCCGACGGTGGCGGCCGGGTTGACGCGGGCGGTGATGATGCCTTCGTTGGCGGCGCGGTCGGCCTTGGCCCCGGCCTTGGCGATGCCGCGTTCACGGAGGAGCTTGATGGAGGCGTCGATGTCGCCGTTGGTTTCGGTGAGGACTTTTTTGCAGTCCATCATGCCGGCGTTGGTTTTATCGCGGAGTTCTTTGACAATGGCAGCGGTAATCATGGCAGAATATAGGGGTGGTGAGAACGACCGGGCGGCTCCCGGATGAGGAGCCGCCCGGTCGCCTGGAGTGAATTGGCGTCAGGCTTTGCGGCCGGCGACCATGGCATCCACCAGGTTCTGGAGGATGATGCGGATGGAGCGGATGGCATCATCATTGCCGGGGATCGGATAGGTGATGATGGAGGGGTCGGCGTTGGTATCGACGATGGCGATGATGGGGATTTCCAAGCGGCGGGCCTCGGCGACGGCGATGGTTTCGCGGGCGGAGTCAACGATGACGACGGCATCAGGCTTGCGGTCCATCTCGCGCACGCCGCGCAGGTTGCGGAGGAGTTTTTCGCGCTCCCGGCCGAGGGCTGCCAGTTCCTTCTTGGACATGGCCTTGAACTCGGGCTGTTTCTCGATGGTTTCGAGGTACTTGAGGCGTTCGATGCTCTTGCGGACGGTGGTGCTGTTGGTGAGCATGCCGCCGAGCCAGCGGTGGTTGACGTAGTGCTGGCCGGTGGCTTCCGCGGCTTCGCGGATGGCGTCCTGGGCCTGGCGTTTGCAGCCGACGAAGAGGACTTTTCGGCCTTTGCCGATCAGGTCGGTGAGGAAGTCCGCAGCTTTGTCGAGGCATTGGACGGTTTTTTCCAGGTCGATGATGTAGATGCCGCCTTTGTCCTTCATGAGGTAAGGCTTCATGCGCGGATTCCATTTTTTGGTCTGATGGCCGTAGTGGACGCCGGCGTCCACCATTTCTGTGATGAGTTCGTTGATCATGATATGCTTGGTTTCCCGCCTTGATGCAGGACGGGCGAGGGTTGAAGATCCGCCGCGTGGTTGTCCCTCCGGATCTTCGTTGGTTGCAAGGCGGCGCAAGAAGGGGCGCGGGTGATAGGGATGCCTGCGGCCCTTGGCAAGCGGAATCCTGAGTTTTTTTGAAAAATCCTCCGGAAGCGGCCGGTGGTCACTCGGTGGAATTGAATAAAGCCCGGGTGATTGCGTCCATGTAGCATCAAGGAAAGCATCGAAAACATGAAACAGCAAGCGCACAGGGAGTGGTGGGTGATTCTGGCAGGAGTGATGGTCGCGGTGGGAGCAGCGCGGTCCGAGGCCGCACAGGCCGGGGCGTGGGAGACGTTTTTCACGCGGCAGAACGCGACCGCGTGGGCGGTTTACGATGATGCGGATGGTGTCAATTACGAGGTGTTCTGGTCAGGCTCGGTGCCCGGTGCGGAGTATGTTTATTCCAGTTACACTGGAGACAGTTTCCTGTCATTTTGGGCGGACGCGATTGCCGGGGGAGGAGCCTTGGTGGGGGATTATCCGGCGGCCAAGATCGCGGGAATCGCGTGCGACCTGTATCTCGAAGATTTGGCGACCCTGGATTTTCTGGATTGTTCGGTCTATGCGTTAGGGCCGGGCGGAGCGACCAAGCGATACTATCACAGCGACGTTTTTCTGGCGGAAGCGTTCTCGGGCAACGGCTGGTGGAGTGTGCCATTCAGCTTCGACAGTCCTTGGTATTACAACAACGGGAGCGCTTGGGTGCCGGTAAACGCCAAGGCGTTGACAGCGATCGAGCACATCGATTTCAACTTCTATCCAGTGTTGGGATCAGCAGGCGGGACCATGGTGGGGATCGACGATGTGACCTTGGAGCCGACGCTGGAGGCCCCGCCGCTGGCCACCGCCGTGACCACGGGCGCAGTTCGTGATTTCAGCATGACCTTCACGCCGGGTCCGGGCTTGGAGTGCCGGGTTGAGAAAATGCGCGTGCCGCCGGCCTTGGGCTGGGACGCGGTGACCGGACAAACCGGGATCAAGGGGCCGGGACCGCATGTTTTCCTGACGCCGCCGGGCTCCCTGTCCGAGATCTTCCGGGTGGCTGCGCAACCCGCCTACACCATGATTGTGACGCCATAGCAGGAGGGCTGGTGAGGATTTCCGGCTTGCATCGGGCGGCTGGAGGGCGTTGGTTGCGGTGGCGATGGCGGATTCACTGATGCGACCGGTGGTGCGGCCGGTGCGGCTTGGCGGGCTGGCTCCCGTGGAGGTGGCCGGGCGCTTGAGGCATCTGCCGGGCCTGGTGTTTTTCGATACGGCGGGGCATGTGCCGACGGGCGGGGGGCGTCCGGTTTCGGTGATTGCGGCGCGGCCGGCGCGGGTGCTGGGCGGGAGCCTGTTGGCGGAAACGGAGCGGGCGAGACTGCGGGCGGCCCTGGCTGCCGGACCGCAGATGGCTGGAGACCACGGGTTTCCGCTGGGCGGACTGTGCGGCTGGGTGGCTTACGAAGGGGATTTTGTGTTCGGCGATTATCGTGAGATGCTGGTGCATTGCCACGACGACGGCACCTGGTGGGAAGTGGGGCGGCTTTCCGAATGCCTGCTGGCGGAACCGCCAGCCGGGGACCGGCCGGCTCTCGGGCGCTTCGTGGCGCAATCCCGCCGCGAGGATTTCATCGCAGGGGTGCAGCGGATCAAGGACTGGATTGCTGCGGGGGACATCTATCAGGTGAACCTGTCGCAAGCGTATCAGGCGACGGTCACTGGTGGCTCCTTGTTCGGATTGTATGAAGCGCTGCGGGAGGCCTCGCCGGCACCCATGGCGGCATGGCTCTCGCTCGCCGGGTGGGAAGTGCTCAGTTCATCGCCCGAGGCCTTCCTGAAGGTGTCCGGGCGCAGGCTCGAGACCCGCCCGATCAAGGGCACTCGCCCGCGTTTCGCGGATGCCGATGAGGACCGGCGCTCGGCATTTGAATTGCAGACCTCGGCCAAGGAAATCGCCGAGTTGGTGATGATTACCGATCTGCTGCGCAATGATCTGGGGCAGGTGTGCGAATTCGGCTCGGTGGCAGTGGCGGGAATGCTCCAGCTTGAGAGTCTGGCGCAGGTGCATCATCTGGTCTCCACCGTCACCGGCACCTTGCGACCCGGCGTGGATGCGGTCACGGCCTTGGCGGCGTGTTTTCCGGGCGGCAGCATCACCGGCGCGCCGAAACTCCGGGCCATGGAAATCATCCGCGAGCTGGAACCCTCGCCACGAGGGATTTATTGCGGGGCGCTGGGCTGGCTGGGATTCAACGGCCAGAGTTCGTTGAACATCGCCATCCGCACGCTCATCCGCCGCGGCGGACGGCTCACCTATCAGGTCGGCGCCGGCATCGTGGCGGATTCCGATCCGGCACAGGAATACGCCGAGACCCTGCACAAAGCGGCCGGCCTCCGCTTGGCCATCGCCCGCTGGCAACGGGGGTGAGTGGCGGATCGCACCGGCACTCAGGCGATGTCCGTGCTTGCATGCCACGGCCCTCGGCACCACCTCATAAGTCAATCATGACCTTCATAACCTTATCGCCATTGTCACCGATGAAGTGGTAGGCATCAAGGTATCTTTCAAAAGGAAAATGCTGGGAGACGAGTGGATCCAGGATGATTTTGCCTTCCGCAATCAGTGCCGCCGCTGCCACGTAATCCTCATGCCGGTACATCATTGAACCAAAAACATTCAACTCGTGTTCGCCAAGGAAAAACATGTTCACGGTTGGATTCTGGGCATAGACGCCGAGAATGACCACTTCACCCCCTTTTTCAACATTGCCAATCAATGCGTCTAGCGAAGTTTGAACCCCCGCCGCTTCAAAGCCCACTTGAAATCCTTCACCGCCAAAAGCCGCCTGCAGCCCTTCTTTGATAGGAGTTTGCAAAACATTCAACGTATCGGCAAGGCCGCATTCCCTGGCCTTGTTCAGTTTGAAATCGATCACATCGGTAATCAACACCTTCTTGGCGCCACGTTGTTTGGCGAATTGTGCCACCAGATTGCCGATGGTGCCGGCCCCTGAAACCACCACATTCATACCTTCGAGGGTTGAGGCGCGAGCGGTTGAATGAGCGCCAACGGCGGCCGGTTCAATCATCGCACCTTGTTCAAAGCTCATGGAATCGGGAAAAATCACCAGCCGGTCAGCCGGAACCACAAAATACTCCTGGGCCACTCCGGGGGCTTGGAAACCCTGTACCTTGAGTTCCTGACAGGCATTGTACTGACCACGCAAACAAGGGCCGCACTTGCCGCAAACCAACTGCGGTCTGGCAGTGGCACGCTGGCCAACCCTGGCCGTCGTCACCTGGTCGCCAATGGCTTCGATAGTCGCCGAGTACTCATGCCCTTGCACTACGGGATAGGGAGTTGCCGGATGTTCACCATGGAACACATGGATGTCCGAACCGCATACGCCAATCCGTTGGATCTTCAGCAGGATTTCGTTCGGCGCCAATTTGCCGGGGGGCGGAACTTCCCGAAATTCAATGATCCCGGGCGCAGTCATGATTGCTTGTTTCATATAGGTTGTCTAACTGGTTGTCGCGTGGCCGTCCCGGTTGGCATCACTTCTCACAGAACCATCGGGGTCCGGCACCCGAAACCAGGATCACATTGGCGTAAGCGGTGAAATCGCCCGTGCGGATCACCGCCTTGACTTTGGTGCTCAGTTCCTTGAGCTGCGGATGGCTGACCAGTTCCACGGGAACCTCTTCGCCAAACAACTTGCTGATCCTGGCAAACAAGGTCGGACTGATGGCTTTGGTTTCGTGGGCAAAAATCAGCTTTTCGACCGAAAAGAACTTTTTCAATTCCTGCAAGGTGTCGATGACCATCGGGCGGTTTTCGGTCAGGGAAATATCCACCACCTCGGCCCCTTTGGGGATGGCAAACCCGGCATCCACCACCATCAATAAATCCCCGTGGCCTTGCTCCGAGAGCACCCTGGACAATTCCCTGTTGACGATTCCGATTTCTTTCATTGGAATGGGGCTTAGTGTGGCACGCTGACCGCCGTTTCCTGCCAGACCTGGTAATGGTCCTGGAACGACTGCTTGAACCTGGCGTAAGCGGCCCTGGTCTCAAAGACCTGGCTGTCATTCCACAGCACCCGCCAATCGCCCAAAGCTTCCGGCCACAGGAACACCTGCCCCCAGATGAGCCGGTTGTTCGCGTCGATCCCGGGGTGGAGAGCGCTGCCATCACCGGAGATCGACAGCATCTGCTCGGGCGTCAGGAAATCCTGCGTGGCGGCGCTGAGGTTGTCCAGAATCCAGTCGGTTCTGGTCGCCATGGCCACATAGCCGCCCGCTTTGTTTTCGCGTTGGTAGGCCCAGTTCAGGCAGACCTTGGCGAGGGAGATGCCGTTGTTAGTGGCAATCGCCTGAATGAGCGGGTCGAGCATGTCGGCCCGGTGTTCCTTGAAGCGGTCGCGCCCCGGCCGGTTCGGCGAGCCGAGCGACATGTACCCGGTGCATACCAGGCCCTCACTCTCCATGTAGCGGCGCAGCTCGGTCTGCTGGAACAACGGATGCATCTCCATTTGATTGAGCACCGGCCGTGAAAAACCATCCGTGTCCCGGCACAGCAGCTTCAAATCAGCTTCAGTGTGGTTCGAGGTGCCGAGAGCCACGATCTTGCCGGCCTTCTTGAGCCGCACGAGTTCACCCCAGGTCTCCATGAAACATTCATGAATGTAGGGCACCGCGTCGGGATTGCGGTGGTCGCCGGCGCAGCCGGGGGTATGCACATTGGGCCAGGGCCAGTGGTTGAGATACATGTCCACCTGCTCCACTCCCAGGGCGCTCAGGGTGCTGTTCAGGGCCGGTTCGACATCCTGTTTGCGCATGTGCCCGTTCCAGAGCTTGGCGGTGATGAACAACTCGTCACGCGAGGCGAGGTAGCCTCTGCGGATCGCCTCTCGAATGGCCTCGCCGACCACCTCCTCATTCTCGTATGCCCTGGCCGTATCCAGATGCCGCCAGCCGAGACGAATCGCCTCGACGGTCGCATCCTTCATATAAGCCTGCGCCCAGTCGGAATGGAAGGTGCCAAACGCCGCGATGGGCATGAGCGCCCCACTGGCAAGCTTGACCTGGTGTACTGACTGAGGGTCAATACCTGCCACCTTGGTGTCAAAGTTCACCATTTCTGAAGAAACATTCGGGGTCGTCATTGATTGAAATCCTTTCTTGTGAAGATTGGCCAGAGGTCATGGGGACATGGGCTGCGCGCAGAGATTAGCCATCCGCCCCGCATTGCCAAGAAATTCTTTCGCGGAAATTCTGGCGGGGGTGCAGGACAAAGAAGTCAAGCCATGAGGTGATTTGGGAAAGACGACCGGTGCGCCTGCCACGGAGCGGCGAACACCGGTCCACCGAGGCCCATGCCAGGCCAATGAGTGGAGGTGAACCGCTTTTCATGGTCACCTCATGGGCCAGGGCGATTCGGAGATCGCCCCTCCTTGAGGCATTGCCCATCCGTAACTTTTTTGTCCTGCACCCTCTGGCGGGTTTTCGAGCGACGGCGCGGCCTCCGACTGCTTCCAAGCACCCAGCTCCGTCGCCTGCCGCGAAGCCGTCTGCGACGTCATCCGTCACTGCCTCTGCGGCGGGACCTCAATCCGCTCGCCGTGGCACCCTGCAAGGTCGCCCGATGGCCGGCGGCCCGGGGCTCTCTGGCGGATTGCCGACGGATTGCCTTTGCGTGGCGGGAGCACCGCTGCTATGGGTAATGCCGCTTTGATTGAAGTTCGTTACCAGCGGGGTTTGCACCTGCCTGAGCTTGACCTGTGGCTTGATCCATCGGACGCGAGGCCGCGTGCCTTCGTCTCGCATGCGCATGCGGATCACGTCGCGCGGCATGGGTCGGCGTTGTGTTCGGAGGTCACGGCGGCCTTGCTGCGGCGGCGGTTTCGGCTGGCGGCGGGGCAGCTCGAGGCGGTGGCGTTTCATCTGCCATGGGAGCAGGCGGGGTTCCGGCTGCGCCTGTTGCCGGCCGGGCATATTGCGGGTTCGGCGATGCTGCACGTCACCCGGCTCAAGGATCAGGCGAGTTTGCTCTACACCGGGGATTTCAAGATTCGCCGCAGCCGCACTGCGGAGCCGGTCGGCTGGCTGGCGGCGGATACCCTCATCATGGAAACCACCTTTGGCTTGCCGTGCTTTGCGTTTCCCGGCCAACTGGAGGTGGAGTCCGCGCTGTTGCGCTTCGTGCATGATGCCGTTGCGGATGGCGAGACGCCGGTGCTCTGCGCATATTCCCTCGGCAAGGCGCAGGAAGCGCTGGCCCTGTTAGCCGAACATGCGATCCCGGCACTGCAACATCCGGCGGTGGCGGCCATGACCCGTGCCTGCCGCGAGCTGGGTATCGAGCTGCCGGAACCGATCGAATTCGAGGGCTACGCGCCACCCGGCCAGGTGGTGGTCGCGCCGCCCAGCGCGCTCCGCGCGAAATTGCTGAGCGGCTTGCAAGCCAAGCGCAGCGCCATGCTCACCGGGTGGGCACTGCAAGCGGGCGCGAAGTACCGCTACCGCGTCGATGAGGTCATCCCGTTTTCCGATCACGCGGATCATCCGGGATTGCTGGAATGCGTCCGGCGGGTGCGCCCGCGGCGGATCCTCACCGTGCATGGCTTTGCCCGCGAGTTCGCCGCAGAACTCCGGACCAAACACCTCGACGCGTGGTCTGCCATGGGCGATGATCAACTCGAACTCTCCATCGCGCGGGTGGCACCGCGCCAGCGCGGCGGCAAGGTGCCGCGCCACGTCCGCCCGATCTGTGCCTTGGCGGACTTCAGCGATCTGTGTCGATTGTTAGGGGAAACCGGTAGCCGGGTGGCCAAGACCAAGTTCATCGCCGGGTATCTGCGCACCCTGGGAAGTGACCGGGACTTGGGTCTCGCGGTGCAGTGGCTCACGGGCGAGGCGCTGCCGCCGCACTGCGGTGAGTTCGCATTGCGGGTGGGTGCAATGACCGTCCGCCGTGCCATCCTCGCACTGCCCGGCGCGGATGCCGCACGCTATCACGAGTTGTTGCTAGCCAACCGGGAGGCGGCCCGCACCGCCCGCCTGGTGCTGCAGGAAATCCCGCTCCGGCCCCAGCCACTGGACCTGCCTGGCCTGGCAGCGTGGTTGCTCACGCTGGCGCAGAGCGCCGCCCCGCTCGAGCGGATCTCGCTGCTTGCCGCCCGGCTTGCCACCCTGCACCCGACCGAAGGCGAAACCCTCATCCGCCTCCTGGCCGGCGAGCCCGGTCGCAGCTTGGAGGAGGGCGTCATCGAAGCGGCGCTGGCCGCCGCATTTTCCGTTGCGCCCGCCGCTGTCCACCACGCCCATGGGGTGAGCGGCGAGCTGGCCCAAGCCGCGCTGCTGGCCCGCCACGGGCGGCTGGCAGAGGCGGCGTTGCGCCCCTTGGTGCCGGTGCGGCCCATGCTTGCCATGGCCCGGCTCAGGGCCACGGCGGAGCGCTCCGAGGTGCCGGCCATGCCGCCCTTCGGGTCGCCGCTCTGGCTGGAGCCGGAATGCCGCGGGCGGCGTGCCCAACTGCACAAGCGGGGCCGCGAGGTGGCCATCTTCGCCTCCGATCTCCGGCCACTGGACGAAGCCTTCCCGGACCTGCTGCAGGCTGCCGCCCACCTCGCCGGCGATTTCATTCTGGATGGAGTTATACGAACCGACGAATGCCCGCCCGCCGCCGCCGCTGACTTGTTTGCCCCACCCGAGCTTGGACGCGCCCTGCAGACTCTCCGCTTCACCGTTTTCGATCTGTTGTGGCAGGATGGCGAATGCTTGTTGGATCGGCCGTTGGCAGAGCGGCGCATGCGCCTGGAGGCCATCGGGTTGGCACCGCCCATCGCCGTCATTGGCAGGATTGCCGCCCGCGATGCCGCGGAGCTGGTGGCGGCCGTCAAACAGGCCAGGTCAGACGGCCACCGGGGACTTCTCGCCAAGGATCCGGCCGGCCGGTATCTTCCCGGCAGCCGCAGCCAGGGCTGGCTGCAGGTCGGCGGCGGTGACTGACCTTGGGAAGCGCGGGCGGCCGCCGGCCACTGGCACCCTGCCCTCATTGGCGGCTGTGCAGATGCACACTTCCTGGGCTGAACCTTGAATTGGCAAGGAATTGGCAATGAATTCCGGAAAATGACTTCGCACCTTCCGGGAGGTGCCGGGACTTAGTCATAGCGGTGTGGCGCTGCGCTTCCCACCGCACTCCATACTTTCACCAGCCCAGGCGCGAGCCAAGGTATGGAGTGCGGTGGGAAGGGCGCAGCCCGCCACACCGCTGTGGCTAAACCGCGAGCGCCGCTGCTACCCCATTCCTCACACCGAAGATTTCAACATTCAACATTCAACATTCAACTTCCAATGATCAAGTAAGACCAAGAA
>JAPLUI010000467.1 GCA_026397725.1 Verrucomicrobiota bacterium
ACCCTCTCCGGCCTGACTGCTGGCGTCACCTACTACGTGCGGGCCTACGCCGTCAATGGTGGGGGCACCAGCTATGGGTACCAACAAAGCTTTGTGCTCTCCGCCGCTCCGTTCGCGGAACTGGACCCCGGCTTTCGAGCGGCCGGTTGGTATGCCCGGTCGGCGTGGGGCGACTATGACAACGACAGTGACCTGGACCTGTTTCTCGCGGGCTATGACGCTGGTGCCACCCCCATGGCCTCCGCCCGCATTTACCACAACAACGGCGACGGCACCTTCACCGACGTCAACGCCGGCCTGCCCAATGTCGAGTTTGGCACCTGGGGCGACTATGACCGTGACGGCGATCTCGATCTGGTCGTCAGCGGCTTGGTTTATGAAACCAACACCCGTGTGACCGAGATCTACCGGAACGACAACGGGAGCTTTGTTTCCCTCAACGCCGGTCTGACGCCGGTGGAGTACGCGGAGTTGGCGTGGGGTGATTACGACAACGACGGTGACCTGGACTTGGTGGTGGCCGGCGACGACGCGACGGGGGTGCCGCGCACCACGCTCTATCGCAATGACGGCGGGGTTTTCGTGAATGCGAACGCCGGACTGTTAGGCGTGGACTCGGCCGGTTTGGCGTGGGGCGACTACGACAACGATGGCGACCTGGACCTGGCCCTGAGCGGCTACACCGGCCCCGGCGCATCGCACGCGCGGCTCTATCGCAATGACGGGGGCACGTTCGTGTGGGTGGACGTGGGTTTGGTTCAGGCGGGGGATGGCACGGTGGCCTGGGGCGACTACGACAACGACGGCGATTTGGACCTGCTGTTGAGCGGCAGTGTCGACGGTTTGACGGAGGCCACGCGGCTATATCGGAACAACGGCAACGGCACGTTCAGTGAGAACACCGCCGCCGGGCTGAAAGACATCTACGGTGCGGCGGCGTGGGGCGACTACGACAACGACGGCGACCTGGATCTTGTGCTCAGCGGCGCGTATGGGGCGAACGTGAGTTTCACCGACGTTTACCGGAACAACGGCGACGGGACGTTCACCGCGCTGAATCTCGGATTGCGGCCATTGCAGGGCGGGGCGGCGGTGTGGGGCGACTGTGACAACGACGGCGACCTGGATCTGTTGCTGGCCGGTTACAGCGAGACCGACGACGCGGAATACACCCGGCTCTACCGCAATAATACCGGCATCTGGAACACCCCGCCCGCCGCACCGACCGGGCTCTCTGCCAGCGTCACGGGGGGCGTTGCCTCGCTGAGCTGGAATGCCGCCACGGATGCCGAGACCCCGGCCAGCGGCCTGACGTACAACCTGCGCATCGGTACCGGTCCGGAAAAAAATGACGTTCTCTCCGGCATGGCCAACCTAACCACCGGCCAGCGCCGTCTGCCCGCCCTCGGCAACGTCAACCACAACACAAGCTGGGCCATCCGCGGCCTGGCAGACGGCACCTATTATTGGAGCCTCCAGGCGGTGGATTCGACCCTCGCCGGCGGCACGTGGGCGGCGGCAGGCAGTTTCCCCGTCGGCACGTTCTATCACCTCACGGCCACCACTGGCACCCACGGCACGATCACCCCGACCGGTTCGGTGGCAGTGCTGGCGGGCGGCTCGGCTCACTTCACCATCACCCCCGACGCCTACTACCACGTCGCCGATGTGACCAAGAACGGAGTTTCGGTGGGTGCGGTCACCGACTACTCCTGGACCAACGTCACCGCCGATGGCACGCTCCACGCCGTGTTCGCGCCCGATCTCGCGGCAAATGGCACGCCTCACTGGTGGCTGGCCCAACACGGTTGGACTAACAACTTCGACCTTGCCGAGGCCGCCGACACCGACGGCGACGGCCAATTCGCCGGCCAGGAATACCTGGCCGACACGAATCCGACCGCCGCCTCCTCCGTGTTCCGAGTCATCGGGTTTGTCAGCCGCCCGACGGTGGCGGTGACCTGCGCCTCCTCCGCCAGCCGGCTCTACACGCTCTACCGCAGCACCGATCTAGCAGCAGGTGCCTGGCTCCCCGTGTTCGGCCAGACCGACGTGGCCGGCACCGGCAGTCCGCTCATCTTGCATGACCCCACCGTGCCCCAGCCTGCCCGCTGCTTTTACCGCATTGGCGTGCGGCTGCCCTGAGGCTGCCGCAGTTTTCTCCACATCTGAACCGCTTGTTTGCTTTGGTGTCTGTTCTCATGGTTGGATAGTTGCTTTCCCCGCCTTGTGGCAGGGATAGCCAACCCTCAGCCATTCACTTTGTGGGAAGGGCGCAGCCCGTCACACCGCTGTGGCTAAACCGTTAGAGCTGCGAGGTTGCCATGAGGCACGCCGAAGATTTCAACATTGAACATTCAACTTCCAACATTCAATGATCAAGTAAGACCAAGAATTGTCACAGCCGCAGCCATTCTTATACGTGATGACGGACCCGACGATGGTCCGGCCGCAGCAAACGCCGGGACTTAGCCACAGCGGTGTGGCGCTGCGCTTCCCACCGCACTCCATACCTTCACCTGCCCGGGCGCGAGCCAAAGTCTAGAGTGCGGCGGGAAGGGCGCAGCCCGCCACACCGCTGTGGCGAAACCGTTAGAGCGGCGGGGTTGCCATGAGGCACGCCGAGGATTTCAACATTCAACATTCAACATTCAACGATCAAGTAAGACCAAGAATTGTCACAGCCGCAGCCATTCTTATACGTGATGACGGACCCGACGATGGTCCGGCCGCAGTGAGTGCCGGGACTTAGCCACAGCGGTGTGGCGCTGCGCTTCCCACCGCACTCCATCCCTGCACTGGCAGCTCGGTTCACAGTGGCTGCTTGGCCGGCGGCGAGGCTGCGGGCAAGGCCGTTAGAGTGGCGGTGGTCTCGCGATACTCGCCGTGGCGGCGGTATTCGAGCTTCACGGCATCACCCACCCGGTGGCGGGCCAGCGCCAGCCCGAGGCTCTCCATTTCGATCATGCGCTCGCCGTCCACCCGGATCACGGCATCGCCGACGACCAGGCCGGCCAGGTCGGCGGCTTGTTGCGGGGCGAGTTGGGTGATTTCGACCGCGTCGGGCAATTGTTGGGTGCCGATGCCAAGGCCGGCAGCGCCCGGGCCGACGACCAGGCGCGGCGGGACCTGCTTGAGCAGCCAGGCGACCCAGTCCTGCTCGACCTCCCCGAGCGGCTTGCCATAGACATGTTCGGTGGCGGCAATGCCGCTGGCGTCCGCAGCAAAGCCCGCGGTGTAGGTGGCATACCATTGCGGCAGTTGCCCGGTGGCGTGGAAGTACATGCACATATAGCGGGCCTGGGCATACTGATGACTGGTGAACTGGCGGCGTTCCAACTTCATCATCTTGGCAAAGGGCAGGTAGTGCTTGTTCTTCACCTCTTCCTGGAGCTTGAGCAAACGATGGTTGACCGTGGGCACCGCGTGGCCATCCACCACTGCGGATTCCTCATACAGCGAGGCGAGGCCCTCCATGATCCAGACCGGTTGATACTCGCCGCGGCCCACTTGGTCGGCATAGTGGAGCGCATGTGTGAACTCGTGCATCAGGTTGGAACCGATCGTTGCAGCATCGACCAGATCCGGATAGAAATGACCGGTCACCTTCGGGTTGGCCCATTTCCGCGGGACGATCACCGCCAGATAATCCTTGATCCCATGCTTGAACAGATCGTGCTGGAGGGCCACGGCATGTGCGGTCAGACGTTGCTTCACTTCGCCCAGCGAGCGCTGGTCGGTGCCCATGACGAAGAGAATCCTCAACTTGTCATCCACCTCATAGAGCATGCGGTCGCCGTATTTGTCCTTGAGTTTCGCCAGGCGGAGCGCGGCGGATGGCGCGGGAGCGGCCAACGGGGCCGCTGGTTTGACGGGCTCGGCAGGAGTTGGTTCGGTGGCGGCGGTGGCGAGGCAGGACAGCACCCACAGGGTGTGCGGGAACAGGCTCGCGGCCAGGGAAACCGGAAGAGGCAGGGAAACGCGGATCATGGGGAGAGTTGGGTCATGGTGACACGAGTGCATTCATGCGCTTGGCGCGGCGGCATGGCAATGCGTTCATCGGCATGCAAGTCACGGCTGGGGCGGCGTGGGCAACGGCACGGGGGCCGGCGCGGCGGGTGGTGCCGGCACCGCCACACCCGGCAGGAAGCGGAGGTTCTTGAACTCGAATTTGCCACTGCGGCCGCCCTCCAACTCCTTGTCGAGCGCGGGCGAGTAGGATCGCGTCGTGATGGTTCCGGCCGCCGGATCAATCGTCACCATCGCAAAGTAGCTGTTGAGGTCGGGGTCCACATCGTTCTGCCAGTCGAAGAGCATCTCGCAGACGGAGTTGCCCTGGTCGCCCTCGGCGCGGGCGTGGACGGTCGAAAGGTGACCACAGAACACCATCGACATGTTAGGGTGGCGCCGGACGAGTTGTTCCCAGAGCATCTGGCCGGCCACATCGCGCTCGGTGTGGGTTAGATAGGAATGGGTCAGCAGGATGATCTGGTGCTCGGGATGCTTATCGACCACGGCATTGCCCCAGGCGATTTCCGGCTTGGAGGGCATGAAGTTCAGGCAGAGCACCAGCCACTTCTTGCCGCCGGCCTCGAAGGTGTGGAAGCTGTTGTCGTTGCGGCCGTCCGGGAAGTTGCCGCCGAAGCCCGGCATTTTGCGCATGCGCTCGACTGGGAAAAAGCGGTTGAACATGACGGTGCTCTTGGGCGGTTGGAGGCGGTCGTAGTCGTGGTTGCCCACGGCCAGGATATAAGGAACCTGGCCGTCCAAGGTCCGCATTGCCGCGTCGATGTTCTGCCACTCGGGCTCGCTGCCGCCCTCCTGCACCAGGTCTCCCACTTGCAGGACGTAGCGGATGTTCTCCTTGTCGCGGTTCGCCACGATCCACGCGGTCATCTGCTTGGGCAGCTCCGGCCACTTCTGGCTCGCCCACTGCACGTCGGGAATCACGATGAGCCGGAATGGCTCGGCGGCGGCAGGCAAGCGCCCGGCCAGCATGGCAACGGCCAGGGCTGCCGTGCGGATCAGCGGACCCATGAGTGGGGTAGTCGGGTGCATGGACCTATTCAATCGCCACTCCACGGCTGGTGCAACACTCATTTCGCGAGTTCGTCTGAAACGCCAACCAGTGCCAACTCATTTTCCGCCGGGATCAGGAACTGTGGACCAAGCGCGCCACCCCCGCCGATCCCCTCCTCGACCTCAAGGTCCACGACAAAATCCTCCAAGGCCTCCGCCACGCCTCCAGCGTCAGGAACAATCCCCGGTAGAGCGTGTCCGCCGCGCGTCCGAAGCTGTGCCTCAAAATGCCAACTCCAAGTCCCCAGGGTCGAACGAAAAAGATTTATCATCCCGGGGCTTGCCTTGCGAGCACGTCCCCTGATAAGTTCTCTTCGTCATGGAAGAGAACGGGGAAACGAACTCCTTCCCCTCGCGGCAAAAATTGCCAGGGAGTTCGAGAAATTCTCCGAAACTCTCCCATGCCGCCATCACCACCCTCCGCGAAAAACTGGAGGCCATGGGCTACTCCGGCCTCGACACCCTCGGCCTGCTCAAGTCGTCCCCTCAAGGTGGCTGCGGCGTCCCGCCGCAGGCCGTGTTGGCGGCGTCCCCGCCGCCAATCTTCCCCGCAGGTTGACGATTTTTCCCCTCATCCGTAATCCCCCCTACAAGCCTCCAGTCTTCCCCAATAACCAATAACCTTTAACCGAGAACCTCTAACCAACCACCGTGCCCAGCACCGCCAAAGTCACCCTCCAAGTCGAAAATCCCGACGGCACCTTCAATGCCTTCGAACTCACCGAGCATGACACGTTCCTGCTAGGCCGCATGGCGGATTGCCACCTCTGCCTGCCGGACGACTCGCAGGTCTCGCGCCACCATTTCCTGCTAGAGACCTGCCCGCCACAGGCGTCCTTGCGCGACCTCGGCAGCATGAATGGCACTCATGTGAACGGCAAGAAGTGTGGCGGTCGGGAGAAAGGCGAAACCCCGGAGCAGGGAGCCCAGCGCCAGTATCCCAATGTGGACCTCAAACATGGCGACCGGATCACAGTCGGGAAATCCACCATCCAAGACGACCTCACCGGCAAATTCCCCTACCGCTTCGACCCCAAGCGCGACCCCATCGACATCATCCTCAACGAAACCCCCGTCCCCATCCGCGACCGCATGCCTGGGCTAACAAAAGACCTCGCGGCCGTCATTGACCAGGCGCTGGTAAGAAGTCCCAAAGACCGCTTCCCCGACGCCGGCAAACTGCTCGCAGGCATCCGCAATCCTTCATTTTAGCATTCTGGATTTCCAGCATTTCAGCTCCTACCTCTGTTCTGCTGATTTGCGATACCATTTCACTGCTGTTACAGAGTCCTGTTTCACGCCCTGACCGGAGAAGTAGCAATTGCCAAGGTCCCGTTGTGCGACCGCAAGATTCGGCTCAGCGGCTTTACGGAACCACCTCACAGCTTCCGCCCAATTCACCGCGACAAATTCCCCGTCAGAGTAGTAACGGCCTAGGTTGTATTGGGCTGCAGCCAGATTCAGGCGGGCACGAAGCGCAGCTCCACCTTCCGACCGAGGGCCGCCGCAGCTTTGCCGAGGCTGGCGACGGTGAGTGAGGGGTTGGCGGGATCGAGCAGCCGATCGAGCGAGGCCCGGCTGGTTTTCATGCGGGAGGCCAGTTCGGTCTTGGTGACGCGCTCCTGCACGAGGATCTGCTGGAGTTGGAGGGCAACGACCCGTTTGAGGGCGAGAACTTCGACTTCGGGAAGAATGCCTTCTGCGGCAAGGAAATCCCGGAAGTCACTGCCGCGGTGGGCGTTTTGTGGTGCTTTGGTTTTCATGAGGCTATGGAGTTGATTTGGCAGAGCGAGAAGCCACTCCCGGACCGGTTCGTTCCCGACTTCCGTTCGGAAGAAAATGACGCGTAGGGGTCGAGGGGCGGGCGTGGCCATGCAGGGACTGTATCAAAAATGATGCTGACGTCAAGCGGTGGATTCGCGATCTTTTGGAGCGTGGGCAGGACCGGGATTGTCAAGGGTTTCGCGCGATTGCTGGCTGAGGGCAAGTTGCCGAAAGAGTTGGGTCGGCCGGCGGTGAGGAGGGTGGACATTCTGTCCACCATGCCAATGGGTGGAGAAAAAGATACGGCTTGCGCCGCCGGACTTTCTCTTTTCATTGGCAGGTGGGCGAGACGCCCACGCTCCGTGAAGGCGGGGACGAAATACCGGGGAGAATTCGAGGAACGGGTGGAAGCGTTGGTGCGCGAGGCGTCGCAGGAGCCGAAGCCGATTCTTTTCATCGATGAAATTCACTGGAGGGGCGGTCTCCGAACCGCCCTGCCAATGAGTGGAGAAAGAGGTGCGACGTGGTCCACTTGACTTTCGCGTTTCATTGGCAGGTGGGCGAGACTCCCACGCTCCTTGGGGGCTGGCAAGGCGGGCGGCAGCATGGACGCGGCAAACATCCTCAAGCCCGCGCTGGCCCGTGGCGCGATCCGGGTGATCGGGGCGACCACGAATTGGAAATTGTAGCGGCGTCTCTATGAGCGTCGCTGACTTTCTTGCGAAGGCGGGGTGGCGTGGTCGTTTGGAGAAAAGTCCGGCGGTCATAGACGCGC
>JAPLUI010000301.1 GCA_026397725.1 Verrucomicrobiota bacterium
AGCAGGATGTGAACGTGGTTCCCCATCAGGCAGTAGGACAGCACCCGGCAGCCCGAGAAATTCTCATACATCCGCAAATAGCAGCGGAACTGCTCCTTATCCTCCGCCTCGAACGCCAGCCGCCGCTCCACCACCCGCGTGATGCAGTGGTAAATCACGGGTCTCTCGGTCGAGTCCTTCCAGGGTGCCAGCCAGCGTGCGCGTCTCATCGGAGTGGGTGTGGTTTGGGGTGGCGGCCTCAGTCGTCGATGCGGGGGGGAATCGGGGTCGCCGACAGGAGACTACCGCATTTCGGCAGAGGGTCAACAACAATCTCAATTATTTTTTCGTCCCCTAATGACACGGTGCCGCGCGTCCGCCGCGTAGCCCTGGTGTGCCATCAAGGCCAGCGACAATTTTTCAGTCCCATAGTCCAAACCCGTTATTGGGGTCAGGTTGCGCTTGTGGATGACGCACTTTAGGCAAGGCTCGCCGCAGCGGTGCCTGCAAGGGTGCCGATCAGGGGGTGATTGCCAGTCGCACAAACCGCGTGCCTTCCTCGCCTCGCGGCACCAGCGCCTTCACTGCCTGAACCCTTCCATCATCGGACACCACTGTCTCCGTCACTCCCTCGCGATGCCAGATGTTCAAGTTGTCACTCCACTCCACATGGAACTTCAGCCCTCCCTCCATCGCCCCTATGCTGCGGGTGTAGCTGTATTCGATATGCAGCGGCGTGAGTTGCGAATCGATTGGCAGAATGCCGTTGCGCAGCGCCGCCCCGCCATTCATGGCGAACTCGTAGAAATCAGGCATCGGCTCCTTGGTCGAGCGCGCATAGACGAAGGGGTCCAGGTTTCCGGAGGAATCCTCCGCCACCACGGCGAAGTAATAGACCTTTTTCTCGAAGGCCCCGGATACGGTCATTGCCGCGCGACCGTCCTGTGAGTATCCGGCAAGCATGACGTCCGGACTGAGGATGCTGCTGAAGAACCTGTCGCTATAGTAGATGCGGTAGCGCACCACGTCCCGTTGCGCCCAGATGTTGTAGTCACCCCAATCAAGATTCACCGCACCGAAGAACACGTCGGAAATGTCCGCACTGAACCCTTTGTCCGCCCCGGTGACGGGAGCGGGCACGGTGTCGTCGGCCACCACCAGGCCCACTTCCCGCGTCGTGACACTCCGGTAGGGCGGGTCCGGTTCGGCCCCGTTGAACAAACCCTGTTCGCGGGTGACTGTTTCAGGCATCAAGGGATAAGCCCCGGAGTAGATGACAGCGGGATCGGCATGGCCCGAGCCGTCCACCGGCACCACGGCGAAGAAATGGTCCTGCCACTCGGGGAAGCTGCCGTAGGTCCAAGTGAAGTCTTCACCGCCTACCCTGGCGAATGGTGTCAGGCCCGTGATATCCGTGATGGGATGCGCCGAGTAGTAGATGTCATAATGCGTGATATCGCGCACCGGCCACCGGTCATAATCGCTCCAGTCCAGCGTGACGGTGCTGCCGGTGGGTGAAACCGTCACCTTGAAATCCGCCATCCTTGGCGGGGCCGGATCATCCGAAACCACCAGGCTCACCTCCCGCGTCTCGACTTGTCGATAGGGGGGATCCGGTTCGGCGCCGTTGAATAAGCCCTGCTCGCGGGTGACCAACTCCGGCATCAACACATAGGCGCCAAAATACTTCACGTCCGGATTCAAATGCCCCAACGCATCCACCGGCACGACGGCATAATAACTGTCCTGCCAATCCGGCCAATCCGTGAAGGTGGTGGTGAAGGTTTCACCTCTCACGATCCGCGGAGTCAGCCCGCCCAATGAGGTGATGGGCCGGTCCGATTGATAGACCGCATAGTACGCCACGTCCCGCACGCTCCATTGATCATAGCTGCTCCAGTCCAGCGTGACAGTGCTGCCCGTGGGAGAAATCGTCAACGCCACCTTGGTCACCGGCGGCGGCGCGGCCGTGTCAGCCACGGCCAGACTGACCTCCCGCGTCACCACCTGGCGATACGGCGGTTCCGGTTCGATACCCACAAAGATGCCGACTTCCCGCGTGACGAGCGATTGAATCTCCGGCGTCTGCACGCCGCCCACATGGAGGCCGACCTCACGGGTGATCACCTCGGGAATCAGCAGCGCCTCCGCCGCCAGCGCCGGCAGCGGCAGGGCGATGGCCAGGCTGACTAGCAAACAGCGCCAACGGCCGTCCACATGAGCTGCCGCAGACAGGCAGGCCTCACTCCGGTCACGCGGCCGCCGAAAACGGAACTTGAATCTCATCGGTTTCACCGTGGGACTTGTTTGATAGATAGACTAACGATTCACCCGGATCGCTCCTCACGGCCGGATCACCCGCGCCTGCACGGCGGAGTAGCCCATGGTGGTGGGGATGGAGGCCGTCCAATGGATGGTGAGCGGATCCGCGCTGATGACCGTGTGTACAGTCGCCGGGACATCGATGGGTTCGCCTTTCCTCACTTGCACACCGTCCTCAGTCACTATGGAACCGGATCGCGGTGTGATGCGTACATTGACCACGGAGGCCTCCTCGACATTGACCGTTTCTACAACCACTGTGGTTTCACTAGTCATAGGGATTGCCACATCCGGCGAATAGCTGCCAAAGGATGCCCGCGGGTCTGCTGGGGCATTCACTCCGCCAATCGAGACTATGCTTACTTCGGGTGATCCCGTCGGGGGCCAAAGCATTGCCGTTGCTCCAGAACCAAGATCGAGAGTGCTAGGCGCGGGTTCAACACTGCCGGTGTTGGTGTTGATGGTCCGTTCCAAACGAATTCGGCCAGAGCTGCCAGCGGCTCCCAAATATCTTCCGCCCGCAGAACCACCTAAGGCACGGATTCCTCCGCCACTGCCCACCAATGATTCGCAGACCAAACGAATCCCGCCCCCACTGCCGGAGCCAGCTCCATAATTAGTGGAGCTACCGCCATTTGCTTGTATTGTTCCTGCATTGATTGAAATTGCGCCTTGGCAAGCGACTAGCATCGCTCCACCGCCGCCCCCCCCACCAATGATGGAATCAAAAGTTTCCCCGGTTCCTCCTCCCCCGGAGCCCCCCAAGAGTGGAATCAAAGAAGGATTGCCATATGCGGGAGAGGTGCTTCCTGGGGGAACTAGGCTGTAGCTGCCTCCGATTCCATCAATTTCGGCCTCATGATTGAAACGATGCTCAGTAAAAAGGTTGCCTCCGCCTGGCCCAAATCCCCCTGTGTTGTAAACGCTAGCTCCTGATTGGCCTACTCCTCCTCTAAATCCGCCCGGTCCTGGCTCGGCTAGCAGTGGCGGTAACACCCCGTTCTGCCCATTGACACTTACCATCCCGCTGATCGTTACATTTCCGCTGACGAGCCACACAATTGGAGCTCGGGAGGCGTGGTTCTTGAAAGTCAGAGTTGCGCCCGCGGCGACGGTGACATCGGTGTATTTGAACACGACGGCCCATTTGGCGGCGTCATAGACGCCTTTGCCTGCATTGGCGGAGTTGTCCGCGTCCCACGTTCCGGTGACGGCCTGGGAGAGATCGATTTCGGTGTTTGCGGTGATGACGAGCACGCCATCCGTGCCGTCGGCGCCGGGCACGGTGATGGCGGCGTTGGCGAGCGGGCAGAGGGCGGCGGCGGCGAGCGCAGCCCACGGCTTGAGGCAGGCGTGGAGCGCGGAGGTTGCGAGGGGCTTGGTGGTCATTTTCATCAGGGGTGAGAGGGTTAGTGATCGGGGAACTGATGGCAGCAGCGCTTGCCAATTCAGAGTTGCGCGGTTGGAAATATCAGCCCAGGCGGAGGTGTCAAGGGGCTTTTCGGGGACTTTTTTGGATTTTCTATCTTTTCCGTGTGCTGGGGAGCGCACGCGCCCTCGCGTGCTGGCGGTCCCGTTTCCGCCGTCCTGTTTCCGCTTGCCATCCGGTCCGACCGGGGCGATTCTCCGGCTGTCAATCCACGTATCCAGATCGATCCGACCGTATGTCACGGCAAGCCCGTGATCCGCGGCACCCGCGTCATGATTGCCACCATTTTGGGAGTGCTGGGCGCGACTGCTAGGAAATTGCTTTGGGGTGAAGGCCGTTGAAAGAAACGGTGGCCGGCCCGGAGGGCGGGGAAAAGAAGTTCTATACTGGCGCAGCCTCCTTGGGGATGGGTGACAGCCTTGTTGATGTGGACCTTGATGTGGACCTCGAATCCCGACACGTGGAGCAGACGTCCGATAACGCGTGCAAAACTCTCATATTGCGATTGTCGTTGACCCCGGTCGGGATCTTCGGGTTTGCGCCAGCCGCGCCCGCGGGTGGCAGGTGATCGTGGCCCTGGGCATGGCCCGGGGTCAGCCAGCTTTCTTCAGGTCCTTTCCACAGTGGCACTTGCCCGGCTTGTCCGAGATGGTGACGCAGCAAGTGCCGCCGCAGGCGCAGTAATACAGGCCGCTGCCCTTAAGCGCGACTTTGCGGATAGGTTTGCCACAGCCGCACTTGGCCGGATCTTTGGCGTCCGGCGCGCATGTGCAGTTTGCGCCGCACGAGCAAGCCAGGACCGAGTCGGCTTCCACCTTCAGCGGGTGGACCGCCACCAGGTCCTTCCCACAACCGCATTTGCCCGGCTTCACCGCGACCGTCGTACACTTGCAGTCAGCGCCGCAACCACACAGGTATAGCGCGCCGGCTTTGGCCCCGCTGGGTGGCGGCGTCGTTGACGTGCAGGAGACCAGGAGAAAGGAGCACGCCAGCGCCAACATAGAGGTGAGTGATTTCATCGTTTTCATCTATTGAGTCTGTCTTTGACTGTATTCCATCGTCTCCTCCCGGCTGGAGCACAATTGCCCAGTTCTGACAGGGACACGGCGGAATGCCAGTCGCGTTGTTGTTTATTGCTAGGAAATTGCTTTCCCGGTGAAGGCCGTTGAAAGAGCCGGTGGCCGGACCGGAGGGCGGGGAAAAGGGGGAAGGGGGAAGGGGGTTGCGGGAGAAAAGGGGGGCGGAAACGGCACAAAAGCCCCCGCCCCGGAGCCGACCAAGGCCTTGGTCCGGCGGGATCATGCAGGGAAATGGGGGATTTCGTCAGAATCATGGTAAATCTCCTCGGAGGCGAAAATACCGATCCTGTCCGCGTTGTCGAGGATTGTTTTTGAAAATCTCAAAATTCCGCTTGGTGGGGTGGTGGCGTTTTGAGCGGCAGATGACGGTCTGGGTGGTGGCGTTCCAGGTGATGTTCTCGTTAGAAGGGGTGGCCGGCGGCGACAGCGGCGAGACGGCCATCAGGCAGATTGAGGCGGGCGCGGAATGATTCGAGCAAGGTGTCGGTGGCCGTTTTGAACAGGAGGTGGAGGAGGTCGCGGCGCTGGCGGCAGAATGGAGAGAAGACGCGAACCGTGTTGAAGTAGAGGTCCTGCACCCAGCCCGGTTCACGCTCGATGGTCGCGGCGTCGAAGGATTCCGCCTGCCACATTTCGCCATCGTTCACCGCCGTGCTCGGCAGGAAATAGCAGCCGACGAGCCAGGGTTGCTTGGCATGCCACCGGCAGGCCTTGTCAGCCGGCCAGCGTGTTGCGGCCTGGGTCTTGCGCAATCCGGCCTTGGCCAGCTCGCCGACCGCTTTCCCGTGATTGCCTATCAACACAAGTCTAACAGACGTGGCGTTGGCTGGGGCCTTCACGGCGGAATCCAACACGAACGGTTTGAGCGGCGACACCTTGAATGGCGGGTCTGCCGCTTGCTCTTGGCGGCCTTGAGCGTCGGCGAATTCGGCAACCACCATGCCGGGAGCGAAGACGCCGAAGCGCCCTTTGAGATGCACCTTCCCGGCAGACGACTCCGCCGACAATGGCTCGGCGACGACACCCGCTGCCGAACAATCCACCACCGGGAAATCGCCACCGATGTTGCAGGCATACCAGTCGCCGCAATCGTCGCCGCAATCGTGCTCCGAAGGCATAGCGCGAAAACGCATGGGAAAACCGCGGCACTCTTGTCGTGGAGCGCAGGAACAGCCATGGCCGGGCCGTGCTCTTCTCCTCAATCAGGCGATCTTGCGTCTTGTCGCGCCACCTTGCGGCCCGGATCCTCTTGATCTTTGCGCCTGGTAGGATGACCCGCGTAGCCAGCCGTTGGTGCTTCCGGTCACCCGCTGGATGTCACGGCCAACCCGGTGAATTTCAAAGTGGCGCTGCTTGACATCGGCTTGATGCAGCGGGCTTGCCGCTTGCCGATGGACGCCAGCCTGAAATCAAGGAACCTGATTCTTTCCTTGACAAACCCGGTTTCCAAGTCATGATGCTCCTGTCATGATCACCACGTTGACAGGCAAGAATCAGATTACCATTCCGGCGGCGTTGGCAGCCAAGCTGAAACTCAAGCCGGGCACGCGACTCGAGTGGATGGCTGCGGACGCGCCGGACGAGATCCATTGCCGGATTCTGCCGGACCCGGCGGTCTTGGCGGGCGAACTGCATGGAGCGGGACGGCGTTATCTCCTGGCGGGGAAAAAGCACCCGCTTGCCGCGTTGCTTGAGGAGCGGGGAGCTGAGGATTGCGGGCGGAAAGGGGTGCTGTGACGCATCTGTTGGACACTTCCGCCGTCATGGCGCATTTTCTTGCGGAACCGGGTGGCGAGAGCGTGGCGGAGTTGCTCGCCCGCAGCCCGGGAGCGGTCGCCTTGGCGGCACCCGGCTGGCCGGAGTTGGAACGGCGTCTGGACGAACTGATCCCCGAACCCGCAGAGGCGGCACGCATCTTCCGGCACTACACGGAGTCGCTTTGCACGATGGTTCCATTGGACGAAGCGGCGGCCCGGGCAGCCATCCGGGTCAGGCATGCCTGCCCAACCCGCCTGCCCTTGGTGGACGCCCTGATCGCCGGCTGCGCCATGGCGGCGGGCTTGACCTTGGTGCACAGGGATCCCCATCTGGATGCGATTCCCGCCGCCGTGCTGGCGGTGCTGCGCCTGCCCGACAAGCTGCGACCCCGCAGGAGGACCTGACCGGAGGGCTTGGCTTCGCGGCTTGCCAACGGAGGCCGCGCCGTGGCTCAGCAGATGATGAAACCCGACCCAGGTGACGGGTTCCCGGCCTAACGGGATGCAGTCCATCGCCTTTGCGCCCTCCCCATCGGGCTCTCGGTACGGGTTTCTTTTCAGCACAATGCGCAAGGGGGAAGAAGATTCCTGTCGGCGACACGCTGCCATTTCGAAGTGACATGCCCCTCGCCACAGGAGTTGTTCTCCTGAAATCCGGCCCCCGGTCCCGGCATGGCCGGCAGGAGAGGGTTTCTAACAATGAATTTAACGCGCGTATCGAATCAAAATAAATTCGTAACCGGCTCATTGTAAACCTTTTGATTTCAGTTGATTCGCACAATTCATGATGCATAATCACTGCGGTAATGGCCCGCCCCGCACAACTCACCCGTGAGAATCTCGCTCCGTTCATCCGGTCGCGCGGGCCGGTTTCGGCGACGGAATTGGCAGCGGCCACGGGGATGAACCGCACGACCATCGTGCGGACGCTGACGGGTTTTGGCGATCAATTGGTGACGCTGGGGGCAACCCGCAGCACCCGCTACGCCCTGCGCCGGGAAATCTGGATGGTGGGCAACCGGTGGCCGGTTTATGCCATCGACGAGGCCGGCCAGGCCCGGCTTTGGGCCGAATTGGAGGCGCTTCATGAACGGCGCTGGCGCATCCGCTGGGCGGGACCGCCACCGGCTTGGGCGGCGCGGTTTTCGGATCGGGAAGGTCTGTGGGAAGGGTTTCCCTTTTTCCTCGGGGATGCCCGGCCACAAGGATTTCTCGGGCGCACGATCGCCACGCAGATTTCCCGGTCGCTGCCGGTTCCCGAAGATCCAAGGCGGTGGAGCGACGATCACACCTTGATCTATTTGCAGGCCGCAGGCGAGGATTTGCCCGGCTCGCACCTGGTGGGTGACGAGTGCCTGCGTCGGGCACTCGCACGGACGGTTTTCCCCGAACCGGAGAATTGGAGCGCCGGGGACGCGCGTGAAAGCCGTTATCCGGCAATGGCCCGACTCGCCACCAGCACGCTGCCCGGAACCTCCGCTGGCGGCGAACAACCCAAGTTTCTAACAACAGTGCGGGAAACCCCGGAACATTTCCTCCCGGTGCTGGTGAAGTTCTCTCCGCCGGTCGAGCAGGCGGTCGGCCGGCGCTGGGCGGACTTGCTGCTGTGTGAATTCCACGCGCACGAGGTGCTGGCGGAAAACGGACTGGCCCTGCCCGGAGCACGCGTCATCGATGCGGCAGGCCGCAGGTTCTTGGAAATCCCGCGCTTCGACCGGGTGGGTGCCAGCGGCAGGCGGGGCGTGGTTTCGCTGGAGGCGCTGCATGCCGCGGCGTTCGCCTCCGTGGCGCGACGGGGCTGGCCGACGGCCGCACTCGAACTGCGGCAGTGCGGGCTGATAGATGCCGGGACCATCGCCACAGTCCGGCGCTTGCACGCATTCGGCGAACTCATTGGCAATACCGACATGCACTTTGGCAACCTGGCCTTCTGGCTGAATGACACGCTGCCATTTCAAGTGGCGCCCGCCTATGACATGCTGCCGATGTTATGGGCCCCGGGCTGGCACGGGGAAATCGCCGAGAGGACCTTCTCACCTGCGCCACCATTGCCCGCCGCGCACGAACCGTGGCAGGAAGCCATGCAATGGGCAGCGGATTTTTGGCAGCGAGTTGCCACCGATTCGCGCCTCTCGGCGGAATTCGTCATGATCGCAGACGATGTCCGGCGGACACTCGAAAGATTGGGACACCACCAAGGCTAACGCGTGGCTATCGACCCCTGCGGCATGATTTCGCGCAGGAAAATCACGGATTTTTCCATCGTTTTCCGGCCGCTTCCCGCCATCTCCGGAAGGCTTGCCACGCCTCCGCATGCCCCGGCCGATGCCGCACCCGGAGGATTCTCTTCAGTCCCCAGCCCCACGCAATGAGCGGACGGGAAACGAGAAGACTGTGGCAAACTGGTGGAAATACGCCAGGGATCCCGCATGGACAACGCAACGCTCGCCAAACGATTGGGCACTGAGTTGGAACCCGACAACCCCTTCTGGAAAAATCTCCTCGAGCATTTGCCACCCGCCACCCCGCCGACCCAGCCGGATGTGTTGCCTCATCCCACCCGCTTTGTGGCAATGTCAGAACTCACGCGCCGGGGCCAAGGGCCGGTAAGTCAATGGATAAGACCCACGCGGAGGCAAGCCGTTTCATGACCATGACTTCCTCCGACCCGTTGGCTGAAGTTGTTCAGGCCTCATGCGGTGGACCTGATCCTGACGAAGATGATGCGAGGCAACGATCCGCAGGATATGGACGATGTGGCGTTTCTCGCCCGCCAGGATGGCGTCACGCCGGAGCAAATGGAGCCGGCATTCGTTGCCGTGCGCATGCCGGACGTACAGGAACTGAGGGAGAGGCCTTTGAGCGTGCCTTGCCAGTGGTTCGGAATATCCTGCGCAGCGATCCGAGCTGATGAGGAGGCGTCCCGTGGCCCCGCTTCGGTGGTGAAGATCCATTTCATGCCGGTGTGACTGTCCGCTTCCACCGGAAAAGTTGCTTTACAGGACAAACTGGCGCCAAAAGAAGGTGGACAGCGGGCGAAAAATCAGCACCATTCCCTCGTCTGCCACAAAACATACAACAGATCACATGCTTTTTCGTCCTGATTCGGCAGATGCCCAGACTCACCCGGTCCGGTCCGTCGGCCAGGCTTCCAATCCACCCCCCGATACCCGCAACGAATTCACGCCGCCAGCAGCCAACCAACATCCATCTAACACCATCAAGCGCCAACCGCCACATCCGGCAACCAACACCCCCATGAAAATCCCGCCGCAAACAGCCAACCATCAACCACCGAACGAACCTAACACCATGAACCCGCATACCCCGCATTGCAAGCGCCTCACCGCATGCACCCCCGCTCACCCGTTCGCGCGGTGGCGTTCGCAAGCTTCCACACCCCAAAGGCAACTCACTGTCGGCAGTCGCGCACTGGGCGCCGCGTTCGTCCTGGCCCTGGCCACCTGGGCCGCGATGCCCGCCAACGCTGTTACCTGGAGCGGTCTCGGCAGTGATGCCCTCTGGACCAACGGTGACAACTGGGTTGGCGGTAGCGCCCCCGGAGCCGGCGTCGCCGCGACGTTCGACAACACGCCCACGAACAAGGCTGTTGATATCGGCACCGCCACCATCGCAAACAACGTCACCATAAGTGCCGCCACCTCTGGATACACGTTTACAGGCACCGGGAAACTCAACGGGGCGTTCACCTACAGCTCAGCCTTGGCCAACACCTTCAACTGCGGAATCGAGCCGAGTAATGGGAATTCAACGATCACCCAGGGCACGCTTAATCTGGGTGGTTATTTCAACGTGGGTGATTCCACCTATTGGAACGGCACCATGACCTTGAATATCAAGAACGGCGGCTCAGCCAAGGCGAACAGATTCCATCTGGAGAGCGGCAGCCCTACGATTAATGTGCAGGCCGGTGGGTTCTTGGATTGTTGGGCTGTATTGACCCTGACCAGTGCCCAGGCTGGCACCGGTGCCATCGCCGACGTCTCTGGTACGCTCAAATCGGGACAACAATATGGGTATAACCCGGGACTCATTCTGCAGAACGATAACAACCGGCTCATCATCGAGGGTGGCGGCTTGGTGTACGTGCAAGGGCTGGGAATGAATTACAGCTCCGGAACGACGCGTTCCTTGTCCACCGTCGATATGTCGGGGCAGGGCGCGGGTGCCAGGCTGGCGTTGAAGGGCGGATCCGCCGCCGTGGACACCTTGCCTGAGTTCTACGCTTTGACCGGCGGCACTCAGAAACTCGACGGGCAGAATTTCCGATACTCCGCGGACGGTTCCACCTGGACGAAATTCGACGACATGACCGGCACGGATTGGTTCACGTTGAGCCAAGGCACCGGCACCCTGGCCGGATACACCGTGCTGCAGGTCTTGACTCCCGGGGAGAAAAAACTGCTGACCTTCCATTGGGGTTCCTCGACCGGCGTGATTGACGAGGGCACCCATACGGTCGCGCTGCAAGTGCCCTACGGCACGGTGCTCAACCCGCTCGATCCCAATCCCACCTACACGGTAAGTGTTGGGGCAACCTGCGACAAGACCAGCGACGGAAGCGGCATCTACAACTTCACCTCTCCGGTGACCTACACCGTCACCAATGGCACCTCGCAAGACTACACGGTGACGGTCACCCCCGCCCTCGCAAGCTCGGCATGCAACCTGCTGACCTTCAATTGGGGCGGTTATTACGGCTTGATCACCGAAGGCACCCCGAATACGGTCACGCTGCATGTGCCTTCCGGCACGCCCCTGGACACGCTCAATCCCACCTGCACGTTCTCGGATTTTGCCACCGTCCTTCCGGCCTCGGGAAGCGCGCCGGACTTCCTTGCCAACAATCCGATCAACTATGTCGTCAAAGCAGAGGATAATTCCACCACCAAGACCTATCAAGTGACCGTCCTTGCGGATATTCCCAACGTCACCCTCACAATTGACAACAGCACGATTGCGGAAGCTGGCGGTCAGGCGATAGTGACCGCATCGCTCTCGGCGGCGACCTCACGCGATGTCACGGTAAATCTGGCGTTCACGGGCACCGCCACAAATCCGGCCGACTACGTGCCATCCGCCACCAGCATTTCGATCCCGCAGGGAAGCACGACCGGCACCATCACGTTGACAGCGGAGCCGGATGCGGTTTACGAAGGCCCGAAGACCATTGTGGTGGACATCAGCACCGTAGTCAATGGACTGGAACTTGGCAGCCAGACGGTGACCACTTCGATCATCGATGATGATCCTAACACGGCCGCAGACATGCTGACCTTTAACTGGGAGAGCTATTCCGCTTGGATCAACGGGCTCGATGTCTCGCTGATCGTGCCGCCCGGCACGGCTCTCGCGACACTCATTCCCACGTTCATGCTTTCCGGTGGGGCCGGCGTCTTACCGCTGCCTGGCAGCACCGTGGATTTCTCCAACTCGCAGACCACGCCAGTGGACTACTCCGTCACCTCCGAGGATGGCTTCACCACCAAGACCTACAAGGTTACGGTGCTGCACGCCAATCTCGCACCTCCGGCTCTGCTGGCCGCCGGCGGCGGGCCAAGCACCATTCCAGGGGCCTCTGCGGCAAGCATTATTGCAGCTATCGGCAAGGTGCCCGACGATACCTATACCGGCACCGTCCGGCTCGACTGGAGCCAGGAGTTCAACGCCGCTTTCAGCAACGGCGGTGGCATCAGCATGGCCACGAACGCTTACGACACCTATCTCGGCGCCTCCAACTCCAGCAATTGGACGCTCCACAAGGAGGGTACCGCTTTGGATAACTTCGCGTTCAAGGTCGGTGGGGTGGCTGTGCCTATCGTCCTCAATGTCCCGAAGACGTTCCACATGATCATCAACTACGTCGCCGGGGCCAATGACACCGCCACCATCGTGTTCGATGGCGTGACCCAAACATTGCCCAGCGGCGGCGTGGCCAATTGGAGCATCAGCAATACGAACGGTCTCACCTACTGGATGAGATCCGGCAACTTGGACATCACCGGCTTGACGCTGTATGCCCCAGGCGCGCAGAGCGGCTATGCCCTGTGGGCATCTACCAACGCCGCCGGTGGAGAACCTGGCGCAGATTTCAACAACGACGGCGTCTCCAACGGCGTGGCCTACTTCATGGGCATGGATGGCCTGGCCACCCATCCGGGCGTCGTGGATGGCAAGGTCACCTGGCCGCATGTGAATGCGGTCGCCTCCTTCGAAGTGCAAGTCTCCGACAACCTCACCGACTGGGTGTCTGCCAACCCGCTCGACATTACCGCGACGTTCCCGGGCCAGGTGATCTTCACCCTGCCAACCGGCGCGACGAAGACGTTCTGCCGCCTGATGGTCATCCCGTAAGATTGGAAAATCCGAAATCCGAAATCATAAATCGGTGGATGATACCTGGGGCCGCCGGTGCGAAAACCGGCAGGGACCAGCGGCCGGCGTGGCGGCCTCGCCGCGCCCTAACTGCCCCCTGAGGGCGAGGTGTCATTGGCCAGTCCAAGCACCGCACTTCCACGCCGCTCATGCCGCGCCGACAAGTGGGCGTCCGACCACCGACCACTGATTACTGATTACCGATCCCTCTTCTCCATCCCTTTCCCGGGGTTGATGGTTTTTCTCCGGGATCCAGGGGCCGCCGGTGCCCACCGGCGGCCTTGCTCTTCATCACCACACTTCATCGGTTACACTTAGTCGAACTGCTTAGTCGAAAAGTCAATGTCGCGCCGATCAAGCGGGTGAACTAAGCGTCAGCGCCTAAGCATAGACGACAACGAATATGATCACACATCTGGATTGCCATGAAAATGCCTCTTGAACTCATCCCATCTCCCGTCACTCCCGGGTGGCTGCGGGAAACGCACGGCCTTGCAGGCCATCCGCACCATGCCGGATCTTTGGCTGCTCGGGTCAACGCGGCGGGCAGGACGCCCAATACTGTCCGCTTTGCGCTTCTTGATTGGAGAACAGGCTTCCAGCCTGTAGCACGCACCATTTGAACCCCGACGACGATCCCATCGCCGAAATCTCCAAAGCGATCCGTTCCAGAAAGAGACTCGAAACCCAGGTCCGGGGAGATTTCCACTCCGCATTGCCCGTGCTCAAGTTCACCTCCACCAACAATCCACCCGTCGCGACCTTGCCGCGCGCCACCACCCCGGAAAACACCGCCAAGGCACTCAAACTCACCCCTGCCACACCGGGCCGATGCTGCCGCCAAGCACGAACTCCGCCGGGATGTTGGCCTCCCTGCGGGCGGGTTTGCCTTTGTGCATGGCGTTGACCCAGCGCACCACGCGGCGCACGATGAGCGCGTTGTCCCAACGCATGTGGGCGATGGGCGGATGGCACCAATCCATGAAGGCATCGCTATCGGAGCAAACCAGCGAAACGTGTTCCGGCACCTTGATGCCGTGCCGGGCGAGATACGTCACTGCGGCAAACACACGGGGGATTTCATCGATGATCAGCGCAGTGGGCGGCGTGATCTTAAAGAGATTCTCCAGCAAGCGGTTGAATCCCTCCGGGGTTTCTTCCCAATCCGGCAGGTGGTAGTTGCTGGTGGCAACACCGTGCGTGCTCAGTTCTTCCAGAAAGGCGCGGGCGCTGAACCCCGGCGTCGGTTTGCGGAGCGGTTCGCGGACCATGAGCACAATGCGGCAATGCCCGAGCGCCAGGAGGTGGCGCGTGGCGACGCGGTAAAAAGGCTCTGTATCCACCCCGGCGCTGGCCAGCGGCTAGTGGGTGGCGCGGCCATACAGCGCGAGACAGGGAGTCGGCTGGCTGGAGCACCACTCCAGCAGCGGACGTGACCCGGACTCTACCACCCAGGCGTCCGCCGGGCATTCCGCCAGTTGGCGGGTCAGGGGGCGGACCTCATGTTTCAGCTCGATCTGGGATTTTTTGCAGAAGAATACGCGATGCCCCGCAGCTTCCAGTGAGTGCATGATCTCGGTCAGGACGAGCGACGTTTGCGGATTGTCCGTCAAGCGTGCGTCGTGGCGCAGAATGGCCACGCGCAACGGCCGCCGGAGGGCATTGGCGCCGGCGGTCGAGATGCCGCGGCTGCGCCCCAGCCCGCGACCGTCCAGCAGTCCCTCGGCTTCCAGGAGCCCCAGCGCTTGCCGGACCGTGCGCTGTGCGACATCCAGCTCCGCCGCCAGCCGCGGCACGCCCGGCATGCGCGCGCTCCACCGTCCCTGGTGGATGCCCTCGCGCAGGTGCCCGGCGACCCGTTCGGGCAGGGAAATTCGGGGGATTTCGTGCATGACGGCAAACCGATACCCTGTTTACACACTCAGAGGATTCCATATCTTGGAAAAGCCAAAGCCTTGGTAGTGTTTCCCATTGGCGGTGGCGAAGCCGGTGACGTTGGAAACAACAGTTCGGCACCGCGACGCAGGGTTTCCGCAAGGGACCATTCCTGCTCGGCGGCGAGGCGCTTGAGTCTTTTGTAGAGACCGTCTGGAAATTGAATTTGAGTTTCAACCATATGAAAAGTAGCGCGGCATCAAAATGGTGGAAACCTTCATGATGTCAAGTCCGGGAGGCCTGAGTGAGGGACCCGCCCGTCTCACCCCTGCCTCACCGGGTCGATGCAGCCGCGGCACGCCCGGCAAGTGACCCTAAAAACCGGAATGGACCTGAACAGAAGGTCGCAAAGATCACAAAGTGAGGAGGTTGCAGTGGAAAACCAACTCACCGCTTGGGTGAGTCGTTGCAATGGGTTCCACTGGGTAAAAATGACTTTCTTTGCGGTCTTTGCGGCCTTCTGTAAAAAATCCATTTTCCTTTTTAGGGTGACCGCTCCAACCTCCCCGGTGGACGCCCTCGCCCAGGCGCCCGGCGACCCGTCCGGGCAGGGCAAATCGGGGTCTTTCGCACCTGGCGCCAACCTATCCCCTAATGACACAGGTTGTAAAAAAAATAATTCTTGGCATCCCGCGAATTCGGGTCTTATTCAAACCCGTCGGCTTGCCGCATCCCCCAATCCGGCCCGCCTTTGCCATTCCCTGCCAACCCAAACCACTCCCAAATCTCCCGTCCACGGACTTCCCGCACCAGGTTCCAAGCACTCAATTCCAAGCACTAAATCCTAAGCGCTAAATCCTAAACGAAGAGAAGAAGAAACGCCCATCCACCATCCACCATCCACCATCCACCATCCACCATCCATTTCAGCTTTCAGCTTTCAACTTTCAGCTTTTCTCCATCTCCCACGCCCCAACCCCACCAACCGTCAGAATGAATACCAACCCACCAAATATAACCATGAAAACAATGCCCCCAGATAACCCGATCAGAAATTGCCTCAAGCACCTCGCCCATGCCATGAGCCCCGTCATCCTGGCGTGCTGTTTGGCATCCCAAGCTCAGGCCCAATGGACCTACAGCCCGTGGACGGGCGACGCGGATTCAGGAATCACCAGTGCCTCCCCATACACCGTGGCTGTGAACTGTGGCGGACCTGCGGCAACCGTGAACGGGGTTGCCTTTCAGGCCTCGGCCACATCCGGGGCTAATTTTTCGCTCGGTGGGGGCATTACATCCTGGGGCCCTGGTGGTTCCCCTAACATTAGCGGTGGCAGCTTGACGCTGGCCCTTGGCTTCTTCTACAACGGGACTCCCCGCACCGTGACCCTCACCAATCTCACGCCGGGGGCAACGTATGAGACCAGCTTGTTCTCCTTTGGCTGGGAAGCCTCAGGACGCAGCCAAACGTTCGCATCCGGCAGCGACAGTATCGTGGTGGATCAGGATTTTTACGGCAATCAAAACGGCATCCGGATTGCATACACCTTTGTCGCCGACTCCTCCGGCTCGAAGGTATTGACGATCACCCCTGGTCCTGGTGGTAACGGCGGAAGCTTCCACATGTGTGCGCTAGCCAATCGGCAGGTGAGTGCTGGCAGCCCTCAGGCGAAGATCCTCGTATTCGGCCCGGGAGCCACGATTGGGCCGGTGTCTGCCAACGCGGCCGCCATTTCATGGACCGTGCCGTATGGCTCGAATCCGGTGGCGCTCTCACCCACCTTCACGACGGACCCCGCGGCGACCTGCACCGTTGGTGGCATTCTGGCGGCTTCCGGCTCCACCCAGGACTTCACCAATCCGGTGCATTATATCGTCAAGGCCTCGGATTTTGCCACCTCTGGCAAGACCACCGACTACACCGTGACGGTCACCGTGACCCCCGCGAGTCCCGCCTGTGACATCACGTCCTTCGGGATCAACGTGGCCGGGAGTTCTGCCGTCATCACCGACATTGATTTCACCACGGGCACCGTGGACTGGCGCGTTCCGTATGGCACCCCTGTGGCAACCCTCGCGCCCAGCTACACCCTCTCCGCCGGTGCCACCTGCACCCGGCCAAACCCCGGCATCCCCACGCCGGCGTTGAGCACCACCACCCCGGTGCCATACCTCATCCATGCTGAGGATGGCTTCACCACCAAGACGTACGACGTGACGGTCACGGTTGCCCCGCCCCCTCCAGGTGGCGTAACCGGCCTCGCCTTATGGCTGGATGCGAGCGCACCGGACACGATGACGCTGGATGGCTCCACCGTCAACGAGTGGCGCGACAAGTTAGGCAGCACGGCGAAGATGACCCGCGCTAACGGCGCTCCGACCGTGGTGGCTTCCGGGATCGGCACCATCCCGACCGTGCATTTTACCAGTGGCTCCTCGATGGGCGACGGCGTGAATCACGCGGCACCCGTCACCATTTTCTACGTATCGCGCCAAACGGGTGGAAGCAACGCGCGGGTGCTCAGCGCTACCGGCAACAACTGGTTGCTGGGATATCACGGCGGCCAAAGGGATCGTTGCTATTTCGAGGGATGGGTCTGCGGAGAGGGAGATGGGATCGGCGGATCCTCGGACACCAATCCGCATTTGTATACGGCGACCATCGGCGGCAGCGGGCAAAACTCCACAGTCTGGGCGGAAGGTGTTCAGATCGCCTCCAACCAGAACGGCACGCAAGGACCCAATAATCTTAATCTGGGTAGCTCTTCTTTTAATGAGTATTCCGATTGCGACATCTCGGAAGTCCTGGTTTACCACCGGATCCTGAACTCGACCGAACTGGGCGCGGTCGGCGAATACCTAACGCTCAGGTCTCGTCTACACGGTGCTCACCTCCACAAACCTTGTGGATTGGGTGCCGGATGCCGGCTCGGCTGCGTCAAGCGTTGCCGGACCCGGTGCCGGAGTCGAAACGGTGACCTTCACGGTCACGACCGCCCCGTTCAACGGCAAGCTCTTCGTGCGCGTGGAAGCGGCACCAACGCCGTAATGCCATTCATGGTATCAGGGCGTGGCGGCCGCGCCGCGCCCTAACTGCCCCTGCGGGCAAGGCGTCATTGACGGTCCAAGTACTGCGCATCATCACCGCCTCACGGCGGCCAAGTCGGCGCCCCGGGGCCGGGCCGCCCTACCTGATAACATATGACAAACAACCGATCATATCATCTCATGTACCCTTTTCCGGAGTTTAATGGGTTTTCTCCGGGATCCCCGCGCGGCCGCTGGTGCGCACCGGCGGCCCCGCACTCATGAGGGATCAGCAATTCCTTTCTTTTGATGGCATATACTATAGAGTGTTGGCGGCGACTCGCCTTGCCACGCCCTAAGCCAAACCATCCACCAATCCCACAACCGACTGTCATGAAAACCTCGTTCCATCCCCGCGCCGCTGGCATCATGCGTCGGCCCAAGCCCGGCTTTGCCTTGGTCGTCACGCTCTCGTTGATGATTTTGCTGACAGTCATTGCGGTGGGCTTGCTAACCTTGTCCTCGATTTCGTTGCGGGCGTCGAGCCAGGGGCAGGCGATGGCCACGGCCCGCAGCAACGCGCGGCTGGCGCTGATGTTGGCGTTGGGCGACTTGCAGAAGTCGTTAGGCCCGGACCGGGCGGTCAGCGCCACCTCGGAGATTCTCACGGCCAGTCCCGCCAAACCGCATACCACTGGCGTTTGGGAGTCGTGGTGGGATTTCGACCCGAGCAAATCACCCGGTTACGCCAGTGAGAAAACCAAGCGCTTCCGTCGCTGGCTGGTGTCCAGCGCCGATCCTTCGGCGACCGAAAACCGGGACTTCGCCACCGCCGCCTGGACCGGCAAAACCATCGAACTGGTTGGCAACGCCTCCTTGGGGGGCAACGCGCCGACCACGGCCAAGGTCGTCGCGGGCCTGGTTCCCGTTGCCCGGGCAGGCAAAATCCAGGGGGCCTACGCCTGGCATGTCGCGGACGAAGCGGTCAAAGCCCGCGTCAATCTCTACCGCGATCCCGACCAAAACACCACGCTCGCCCAAAAACGCGCGCTGCTCGCCGGCCACCGGCCGGATCCATCGCTTATGAAAGGGGCCGACGGCAGTCTGTTAACCTGCCTGCCCACCGACCTGACCGCTGCCGATTTCGCCAAGGCCAAGGACCAAACCGGCAAAATCATCGACCTCGAACAGATCGAGTTGCTCGATGCCGCCCGCGGCAAGATCAAGCAGTTCCGCCATGACATCACGCCCTATTCGCTGGGGGTGATGGTCGACGTGCGCGGCGGCGGCCTCAAGCAGGATTTGTCCTCCATGTTCGAAATGGGCTCCGCCACCGCCAACACGCTGCCCGCCGAATTCAACAATAGGAAACTGTATCTAACGACACACGGCCTCAGCGGCGTTTCCGATCCGAACTGGAGCGCGTTGGCCGGCTACTACAACTCGTTCAGAAGCATCACCAATCCAGACACCAATCCGACCTTTGCCGTGACCGCCGGCGCGGCCAGCACCAATCCGGTGCCCACTGGATATAATCCGGCGCCGGTCATCGCCAAGGTCGATACCATCTTCAGCCTGGTGGGCCGGCCGTGCACCGAAATCCATTGGCTCGACCACAACCCCGGCAATAACGGCGCACTGGACAATTATGATTATTTTGTGGGTCTGATTTTCACCCCGGTGGTCACCCTGCACAATCCCTACAACTGCAACATTTCCTTATACAAAATGCAGGTGACGTTCCTCAACGTGCCGGTCGCCTTCAACTTCATGTTTGATGGTGGAGGAAGCGGGTCGTTCCAGTCCCAAGGTGTGGTTCCTGGAACCTTCGAATCCCTCAACACCATGCTATATAACAGCTACAGGGGCGATAAAACGTTTATTATGAACATCGCCAATTGGAAGACCTCCGATATTCTTGCGACGAATTCCGAAATCTCGGGGCCGATTGTCATGAAACCGGGGCAAACCCTGATTTGCGGCCCGGTCCTACCCCCTGACGCGTCCCTCAAGACGGATTCCACTCGGGGCAACAGCACGATTGGTTTTGATTGGGATAATCGGGTCACCTCATCCATCAAGGCGCAACCCTCGTACATCCCTGGCCTTGGCTTCGAAAACTACGGTGCCACAATCTCACACTTCCGCATCACCCAGCCGTGGGCCCCCGGGGGCTCGGGGCCAGGGTGGTGCACCTTTCTTTTTTTGCGCGACATAGCTGCGAATCCAAAAGTTTCCAAGACCACGGTCACTGACAAGTTTTATGTGGAGTTCAAAATGCAACGGCCGAGCTGGTATCTCGACGACTCCACGACCAACAAGACCGACGCGGCCCCCTCGTTTGCGGTGACCGCCCAGCTCCAGGCCACCGCCAGCGGCACGCCCCTCGATTATGCCAAGCTACAATTCAACTACACTGACGACACCAGTCTCAAGAATATATTCAACGACCGGGCTTACCGTTATCCGCCCACCGGTTCCCTGACCGGATCTGCTTGTGCCGCCCCCGGTGGCATCACCTACAGTGCACAGGGGGCCTATGTGCATCCGTTCGCCATTTTCTCCGCGTATGCCCGCACCACCAACGGCGGCGTCTATGAGACGGGCAAGCGCACCAAGGGGCCGGTTGACAGTCCTCAACTCAACCTGCTCAAAGACGGAAGGCTGGCAGGCAAACCCTTTCTGTTCCATAACCCGTCCCGGGCGAATATGACGATGAATCTGGCCACCGAAAAGCCAGGTGCCCAGGCTTACGAACTGAACTTACAACCGTTACTGAGCAAGGGTGACTATCAGGACTACATGGATGTGGATGCCAGCAACCGGGTCCCGTCCCTCACCGGGAACAAGACGACCTCAGGCATCAAGTCCGGCAGCTATCTGGAACTGCCCACTGGCCCGCTGCAGACTATCGCCGACTTCCGCCGTTCCAACGCTCTCACCACCTCCTACCTGCCACATTTCGTGCAGCCTGTTGGCAACTCCCTGCTTCATCCGCTGATGTCCGCCGACAAGGTGGTCGAAACCAATTCCGGCTTGGCGGCAACGGCCTTGCTAGACCATTCGGTGTTGGCAAATCATGCGCTTTACGACCGGTTCTATTTTTCAACTTTCGCCACCCGCGGCAGCACGAAACCGGACACCGTGTTCGAGCACTTCGTGAATGGCACCGCGCCGCTGGCATCGCAGGCATTCCAGCCATACCTGCCCGGCGGCAAATCCGTGGCCACCGCCAAGGCGGAACTTTTCTCCTCCGCCAAACCGAAGGATAGCGCCTACAAGAACGCCGCCGAATACCAGATGATCCGCGGGCCCTTCAATGTCAACTCAACGAGCGTGCAGGCCTGGAAGGCGGTGCTGGCAGCGATGAACAAGAGCGAAATCGCCACCCTCTGGGCGCGCACTGCAGGACTTGAGACCAGGACGGCGAGCGGTGTGCCAATCACCGCGATGTCGCTGATGAACGGCGGCGCCAACCGCACCGCTGCGGTGGATGCAAGCAAGATCGATAGCGCAAAGTCGAACGACTGGAACGGATACCGCGTGCTCACCGAAACCGAACTCGATAATTTGGCGGTCAAAATCGTTGCCGAAGTGCGTGAGCGGGGCCCGTTCCTGTCGATGTCGGAGTTTGTCAATCGTCAGGTCGGTCCGGTCGGCCCGCGCACCTTAGCCGGCGCGTTGGAAGCAGCCATCACCGAGTCTGAGATCAATGAAAAGAAGAACGCCGTATCTCCCGACTCCTTTCTTGACCAGGTTCCAATCACCGCAACGGATCTCAGCGACCCCAAGCTGTATAACTACAAGACTCCGGAAGCCACAATGGGCAACCCGGCTGCCGGTGCCCCCGGCTGGGTCAACCAAGGGGATTTGCTGCGCATCCTGGAACCGGCCGCCACCGTGCGTGGCGACACTTTTGTCATCCGCGTCTGCGGCGAGGCGTGGGATCCCGCCGGCAAGGTGACCGCCCGCGCCTACGCCGAGGCCGTGGTGCAACGCATGCCGGAATATGTTGACCCGGTGGACCGCCCGTCGTTGAATGCCTACACCGACGCCACGGCCGCCAAGGCAAATAAGACTTTCGGCCGCCGCATCAACGTGGTATCGTTCCGCTGGCTGTCGGGCAACGAAATCTGATTCACATGAGCTGTAACTTTTCTCTCTCTATTCTGACTGTTCTCGGGTTATCCATGGCGGTCCATGCCCAGCAAAAGGAAACGGCGACCCCCGTGCAAATCCGTGCGGTCTTGCACGATCCGGTCCACCCCACCGCCAAACTTTTTTACACCGACAATGCAGGCACCGTGGTCCCATTGAATTTCCGCCCCCAGGATCTCACCGCAGCCTTGTTCACACTGCCCGTCAATGGCTCGCTGGTGCTTTACGACAAGGCCGCCATTGATCCGAAGAACCCCGCGGCGAGTTTGGCGGCAAGCGTCAAGCTGCCACCTAACCTCAGGCGGGCGCTTGTCGTCGTGGTGCCGGCTCCAACCGGTGAGAAACCCGCCTACCGGATGTTGGTCATCGACGACTCGGAGAAAGCCTTCCCGGCAGGCGAGTCGCGCGTGCTGCCGCTGATCGGTGTGGAGACCGCCATCCAGGCCGGGGAGCACAGACTGCCTGTCCACCCGGGGAAGATCACCCGGGTGCCGCCGGTTATGAAGCGCAATGAATATAACATGGCCCAAACCAACTTCTATTACAAGCAGGGCGAAGCCTGGGTGCCTTTCACCGAGCGTCAATTGCAGTTCCTCGACGCCTGCCGACGGATTTTCATCATCCACGCGACACCGGGTGCCCTCCAACCGTCAGTCACCACCATCGTGGATACCATGCCCGCCCTACCGCCGAAATAAGTCATCGCGGGGTGCCTTCAAGTTCATATCAAATCCGACATCCATGATCCTTAAACATTGCCTGTGTGTTCTAACTGTCTTATGGCTGCCCGCGACGGTGCAAGCCAAACCTGGCAAGGCGAAGGTTCCGCTACAGATCCGCGCGGTCTTGTTCGATCCGGCAAACTCTGCCGGTGCGTTGTTATATCCCGACAAGAAGGGTGACGTGGTCAAATTGAATTTCCGGCCGCAGGATCTAACTCCGCCGCTGTTCACGCTGCCGGTCGATGGTTCACTGGTGCTCTACGATAATGCCAACGTCGATCCGAAAGACCCCCAAAGCGAGTCTGGCAGCATCCGTCAAGCTGCCATCTGACATCCGGCAGGCGATTGTCGTGGTGGTGCCGGAACCGGCCGGCTCAAGCCCAGCCTATCGGATGGAGCTTATCGACGATTCAGCGAAGGGCTTTCCCAAGGGCGAGTCGCGGGTGCTCTCACTGGTCACCACGGAGACAACTCTCGAAGCGGGCGAACACAAACTCACCATCCCGCCGGGTGGCATCACCCGCGTGCCGCCCGTAAAGAAGGTCGATGAATTCAACATGGCGCAGACGAATTTCCATTACCAGCAGAGTGGATCATGGGTCGCTTTAAGCCAGCGTCAATTGCAGTTCCTCGACGCCTACCGGCGGATTTTCATCATTCACGCGACGCCGGGTACCCTCCAACCGACGGTTACAACAATCGCGGATACCGCGCCCACCGCGCTGTTGCGGTGAGATGCGATGCCAATCACCAATCATGAAACACACCACCATGAAACATCCCATGATCGCCGGCCTCGCCGTGCTGGTTACTTCACTCACCGTTCTGGGCGCGGAACCCAAGACCGGACCTAACATACCGGCGGCGGCAAAGACCAATCCAACCGGCCAGTGGCGCACGGAGCCGCCGGCCGATTGCCCGTTCAAGCCCTCGGCCGTGCTCACCGGCCTGGTGTTCACCGGGCGGCATGCCGAATACACCGGAGCCGACACCTGGTATCCATCGTGGGCGTCGGATGGCAACCTGTATTCGCCTTGGACCGATGGTGAGGTCAACGGCCTGGCGATCGGCTCAGGCGGGGACGGCGCGGCCACCGGTCACGCCACGATCCGCGGCGATGATCCACTCAAGCTAACGGTCACCGACCAGGGTGCCTTCAAGAGCAGCCCGCGCCCGTATGAAGGCCGCTATCCCTGCGGCAGCCTGGTCCATAACGGCGTCTGGTATTTCGGCACCTATTTCAACACCTATATCCTCGAATCCGACCTTGTCACCGGACCTTGGAAACTCGTCACCTATCTGAAGCACTTCGGCCAGCAGGCGTATTTCGTCAACATCCCGTCCAAGTTCATCAGCAAGGACGGCCGCACGATGTGGCTTTGTTATTCCGCCAACTTCGCCGCCGGCTGGGGCAAGGCGGACATCCAGTCGCGGCCGGAAGGCAGCAAATACGCCATGTGCCTGCAGGAGATCAAGCTGCTGGGGCGCTGAGGCGATCGAACGCATCACCCAAACAATACCACCGTCGGGACCATCGACGGTATGAATCGATTGTGTCCGGTATCCACACGGATTCCGCGGATGTAATGAAGTATCAAGTGGTGGAATACGGCAGCGACCTAAGCGGCTGGAACCCGCTGCCGATTCCCGAAACCACCGCCGACCCCGTGACCATCACACCCGGCGGTTCCGCTGACCACGTCAAAGTCACCATCCCCAATCCCGGCACCCAGGGCTTCGTGCGCCTCAAGGTGAGCCAGTAGCCATCATCGTTCCCAAGACTGCCAGTTTAAGAGGAGGACAGGCTGAATGCCTGTTCATCACTCAAAAGCGCTCATCAGACGAGAGGCACTTGAAAACCAAAAGTCATCTCGGGAGCGGCGAACACTTGACACCGAACCGCAATGGTTGATTGACCTCATAACCAAGAGAGTTTGGAATCCTCTGGTGAATTAACGGGGGGATTTTCACTCACCGCCGCTCCCGGTCTCGACTGCGCCGGACCCTGCGCTGCTCAACATCCAGTTCCGCCGCCAGCCGTCGCACGCCCGGCAAAGGGCCGCTCCACCCTCCCTGGCGGATGCCCTCGCGCAGGGGCCCGGCGAGCCGTCCGGGCAGGGCAATTCGGGGTACTTCGCACCTGGCGACAATCCTATACCATAATGACACAGGTTGTGAAAAAAATAATTCTTGCCATTTCGCGAATTCGGGTTGATTAACACCCGTCGGTTTGCCGCATCCCCAAAGCCGGCCCGCCTTTGCCATTCCCTGCCACCCCAAACCACTCCCAAATCTGCCGTCCCCGCTCTCCAAGCACTAAATCCTAAGCACTAAATGCTAAACGAAGAGAAGAAGAAACGCACATCCACCATCCACCATCCATCTCCCACGCCCCCAACCCCACCAACCGTCAGAATGAATCCCAACCAACCACCAGAACCATGAAAACAATGACCCCAGATAACCCGCTCAGAAATTGCCTCCAGCGCCTGTTTACAACCTTGCTGGCCCCCGCCTCAATTGCCATTTTGGCGAGCACTTCGGTGCACTCCGCCATCCTCGGAACACCCGGAGCAACCCAAGTGGAATACACGCTCGGCGAAAGCGGCGCGGACTTCTCCACCAACTTCACCGATACCTCCGGCAACAACCGGAACATGACTGGTGGCACCGCCTCGGGCACGAGTTGGAACGGTGCAGGCCTCGCATCCGGCAGCACGAACAGTTTGATGATCGTCGATGGCAGGGCCAAATACAACATGGACAATGCCACCGGTGTCTCCCCGGACTATCAGGTGACGATCTTCCTCCAATCCTCAAATACTTGGGGAGGTGACCCCAATCCAACGGGTGTCCAGACGATCTTCACCATGGACGGCATCAGTTTCAAGCGCCAGGGATTGAACTACTACGGGCAAGTGAACGGCGCGAGCGTAGGCACCCTAACAACCACCGAATGGGCTGGCACAGGTCTCATGTTTCAAAAGGTCAATGATGTGTTCTCGTTCTGGACCAGCAACGATGGCGGCATCTCGTGGACCCAGCAAGGTTCGGATGTCACGGCCGCAGGATTTGGAGCCAACTGGGGATCCACCCACTTGTTTATCAAGCCAGGTGGTGGCGAAACCTACACCGGCTATGCCGACGCCTTCGCCGTGCGCAGCGCCACCGCGCCGCCTCAGGCGAATATCCTCGCCTTCGGCCCGGGAGCCACGATTGGCCCGGTGACAGCCAACGCGGCCGCCATTTCATGGACCGTGGCCACTGGGTCGAATCCGGCGACTCTCGCACCCACCTTCACGCTGTCCGACGGGGCGACCTGCGAAGTTTCAGGCCTTCCGGCTGCTTCCGGCTCCACCCAAGACTTCACCACCAATCCGGTGCATTATATCGTCAAGGCCTCGGATTATCTCACCTCCGGCACCTTCACCGACTACTCCGTGACGGTCTCCTACACCACCCCCATCACCTGGGGCCCGGCGATAACCATTGCTGGCGACTCGGACGTGTCCACCACCGGCACTTTGGCATATGCCTACCACTGGAACACCGGCGACCAGACCGTCAACGGCGTGACGTTTACCGGCACCACCAGCCAGACCGCCGGTGGCAGCGATGTGGACCTTGCCGGTTTTGCCGCGCACCATCCTGCGTTCACCGGCAGCACGACCCCTTTCACAAGTCTTTCGGCCGCCTATCAGGCGATGCTTGCCGGCTCGCCATGGAGTTCCTCCGGCAATGGTACGGTAACGCTGAAGAACCTGATCCCCGGGCACTCGTATGCCGCCCAGGTCTGGCTCGAGGATCCGCGCAGCAACGGGAATGGTGTCTCTGCAACGCTGACCAGCCCCGGCGGCAACTCCGTGGTGCTGGACTACAATTCAACCGAGGTGGATGGCGGGGTAGGCCAATACAGCATCGGCACCTTCACCGTCGACGCAACGACGAAGACTTTCACCATGGCATCTGGGGGAATCGTTCTGCTCAACGCCCTTCAGGTGCGCGACCTGAGTGTCGTTGCTGCTTCCTTTTCCACCTGGGCCAACGACAACGGTGCCACTGGCCAAACCCCGGATCAGGACCACGACAATGACGGCGTGGCAAACGGCATCGAATACTTCATGGGCCAAACCGGTTCCTCGTTCACGGCCCTGCCCGGCCTGGACGGCTCCAACACGGTCACTTGGACGATGGATCCGGCCTACAACGGCACCTACGAGGTCCAAACCTCGCCGGACCTGAGCGCCTGGACGAACGTCGCTCCGAAGCCCGTGCCCTCGGGTGGCAACCTGAGCTACACCCTGCCAACCGGCTTGGGCAAACAATTCGTCCGCCTGTTCGTGACGCCGACACCGTAAGTTCATAGCGAACAACAACAACAACAACAACGAATAACGAATATCGAACAAGAACACATGAAATTGAAAACTACAAAATACGCAGCCGCTATCGCCTCTCTGGCCTTGGCCGCAGCATCCTCCAGCCATGCCGCAACATTGCTCGCTCTCACCATCACGCAAGTCCGATATAACTTTGACAGTGGCAACATCACAACCGATGGGCAAGCTCACATTTCTTCATCAAGCCCGGTGGTGGCGAGAATTATTACGGTGGTGCCGATAATTTCGTAGTCGCTACCGTTCCGGAACCCGGTGGCGCACTGCTCGGCGGTCTCGGCATGCTCTGCCTGCTGCGCCGCAGACGCTAATGTTGAATGTTGAATGTTGAATGGAAGAGAGAAAGTAATTTGCCTTGCGCGGTTCTTTCTCTCTTCCTGATCACTGATCACTGCTCACTCGGCACTTCTTCCACAACACGTTGCCTCTGGAGGGGGCAATACCAGGGCGGCGCACGGTAATGGGTTTCTGTGCGCCGCGCTTCCCTCAAGGAGCGGCGGTCTCCGAACCGCCGATGTCCATGAAACGCCAATGAGTGATTGCGAAGCGCTTCCCATCGTCCCTACCATGGTCAGGGCGGTTCGGAGGCAGCCCTTCCTTTCTCATGCGTATAACCCTCCCATTCACACCCGTTTCATGACGAACAAGCCTACAGCCGGCCCGGCGACAACCATTCCTTGCGCTGGTATTGGCCCTATTCATCACGCCGCATGTTCATGCAGAAGACTACGGTCGCACCGGTCCACCAACCCCATGAAACCCGCACTCCAATCCAATTCCCGCAATCTGTTTCTCCGTCTCCAGCCGGCATATGCCTCCCTCATTTTCGCCGCTCTTGGCGTTGGAATTCCTTCAATGCACGCCGCCATCCTCGGAACACCCGGAGCAACCCAAGTGGAATACACGCTGGGGGAAAGTGGCGCGGACTTCTCCACCAACTTCACCGACGCCTCCGGTAATATCCGGAACATGGTTGGTGGCACCTCCTCGGGCACGAGCTGGACCGGTGGAGGCATCGCATCAGGAAGCTCGAACAGTTTGATGATCGTCAATGGCAGGGCCAAATATAACATGGACAATGCCACCGGAATCTCCCCGGACTATCAGGTGACGATCTTCCTCCAATCCTCAAATACTTGGCCAGGTGACCCCAATCCAACGGGTGTCCAGACGATCTTCGCCATGGACGGCACCAGTTTCAAGCGCCAGGGATTGGACTACTACGGGCAAGTGAATGGTGCGACCGTAGGCACCCTAACAACCACCGAATGGGCTGGCACAGGTCTCATGTTTCAAAAGATCAATGATGTGTTCTCGTTCTGGACCAGCAACGATGGCGGCATCTCGTGGAACCAGCAAGGTTCGGATGTCACGGCCGCAGGATTGGGAGACGACTGGGGATCCACCCACTTGTTTATCAAGCCAGGTGGTGGCGAAACCTACACCGGATATGCCGACGCCTTCGCCGTGCGCAGCGTCACTCTGCCGCCAGCCTCCGACATCACGGTTGCCGCTCCGGTGGCGGGTTCCTCCCTCGCCACGTTCACGGTCGCACTCAGCGCGAGTTCATCGACACCGGTGAGCATGGATTACGCGACGGCGGACGGCACGGCGCTGGCCGGGACGGATTACGGTGCCACCGCCGGCACGCTCACCTTCGCTCCCGGGGAGACGACCAAAACGGTTGTCGTCCCGATCTTTGGCAGCGCGGTGGCGCAGCCGGACAAGACATTTTCCCTGGTGTTCAGCAATTCGAACGGTGTCGTGCCATCGCATTTCTCCGCACGCTGCACCATTGCCACGAGCCACATCACGCCCGCCACCAACCTTGTCGCGTTCTCGAAGGGGATTTCCGGGATCGATCTCGCCTGGCGCGAGCCCGCATTCCTGCCGAATGGCTACACGCTGGAGCGCTCGACCAACGGCGGGGCCTACGAGACCATCGCCCGGATCCCCGCCGGGACCAGCACCTGGCGGGACGCGGACGTGCAGCCGGAGGTCACCTACCGCTACCGGCTGGTAGCTTACAATGCCGTCGTCTCCGCGAGCACCGGCGCCGTCGAGGCGACGTCGATCTCCGGGCCGAATGCATTTCCGGCCAGCGCCTTTTTGAACACGCGCGACTACGGCACGATGTGGTGGCGCGCCGGGGTTCGCGGGGAGCGTGTCTGGCAGATCCAGACGAGCCGTTATGCGATGACCTTCGCGTGTGACTCGCTCAACCTCTCCACGATCTTCCCTCTTTCGAGTTACCTCCCGGAAACGACGGCGCTGATCCAGCCGAACGAGCAAAGCTTTCCGGCATCCAGCCTTGCCCTCAACCTGACCGCTGCGGGCTCCTCGTTCGGCATCGGCGCCTACTCGACCAACAACGACGATGCGCAACTGCTGGAGAGTGGGAAATTTTTCCAAAGGCGCTGGCAGAAAATCAAGACCACCTCCGGGCCGGCGCTGAATGCCACGCAAAGCGGCCTGGAAGTCTGCGCCTGGCCCGACCGCGTTTCAATCATCTGCCGGGCAGTGCCGACTGATGAGGTCACCGCCGGCGGGCTGCACATGACGCTGACATTCGGGGATATTTACAAAATTCTTTCCTCCAGCGGTGCGGCAAAAGCCCTTGCGGCTGCGGATGGAAGCGGGTTCATCGTGCTCAAGAGCGCCGGCAGCGACACGATCACCGTGGACTCCGCCAACGCGCGCGTCACGGTCGATACCAACGGCGGCACATGGGCGGCCAATCAGGAACGGTCGGTGGGCCTGGTGATTTATCCTTCCACGAACGTGGCGGCCACCCTGCCCCAAGCCGAGCGGATCGAGAGCGCACCGCTGGCTGTGACGGCAAACCAAACCGCGCCGGTTCCGGCCGCCCTCACCGCAAACTATGTCCGGGATCAAGGGTACTTTCAAATTCCCCTGCGCAACGATGCCGTGGGGTCGGACGAAAACCGCGTCGAGCGCAATCAGATCGTGGTTTCTAACACGACCTCGTCGCCGCAACTGGCGCGATTCGCGTTCACAAAGGGCGCCTTCCCTTACGAGGCGGGCTACTCCTGCCTGCTCCGCGACATGGACGGCAATCCGCTGGGCCTTCCCGTGCAGCTCTCGAAAAACTGGCATACGGGGAGCGGGGACCGCTGGCAGGGGCCATGGTTTCACGGGCTTACGATGTTCACCGTCCCGGCCAACACAACGCTGCGTTTCGAAGCGTTCCTGGTCGGCCAAAACTACGGTGGAGTTCCCGCCGCCAGCCATTCCCAGCTCTCCCTGGTCGGCTGGGGGGCCAACCAGCAATGGGAGGAAGCCGCCATCGGTTGCTGGGGGGAGAGCCTCTGTTACGAACCCGATTCCGACCAGGCCGCCGCCATAGGCACCGATTCCAGGCCGCTGTTGCTTCTGAGCAATACCGGCTTGCAAAAGCAATGGACGGGCAACTATGGCGGCTGTGACTTCCTCCGCTATTACGACGGCGCCAACACCCGGCGGTTTCAAAAACGGATCCGCACCTGGTATCAGCGATACGGCCCGAACCTCACCGATGCCACCTACGCCGGATTGACCGACGACTCGAAGATCGAATTCCAATACAGCGCGAGCCTCTACCGCTCGAACGACTACACCCGCGGACACCACCGGATCCGTTACGATGTAAAGTCCGACGCGGCCTTCACCCGCATGGTTTTTTTCCAGCTCGCCTCGGACAACTACAACTACAACGGCGGCACCACGCATGCCTATGGCTACGGCGACCAGTTGACCCATACCGCCCAGTGGACCACGACCGAAATCACCACGCCGGTCGCGCTCACCGGCCCGCTCCCGTGGTTCTCCACGCTAAGTTGCCCGGTGGATCCCAGCGTCCAAAGCCAGACCGGCGCCACGCGCGGATTCGTGGTGCGCTCGTGGAAGGCGCGCATCAACGGCCAGGACAACGTCAGCCCCCGCTTTGTCTCCAGCGGCTCGCGGTTCGATCTTGTGCCGCCCCAGGGCGTCACAACGCTCAAGGCCGGCGACTACGTGGAGGCCGAGATCGAACGCTTCTACTTCGGCCAGGCCGCCAGCGCCTACTACGGAGACGACGCCAATCTCACCACGGCGCTGCAAAGCTACGGGAACACCCACCAGATGGCCCTCCGCGAGGTGATCGGCAACAACCTCTCGGTAACGGTCACGAATGGGACCCTGGAAAAATCCTATCCGATCCAAGTCCGCGCGGCGAACAACTCGGCGCAATTTTCCGTCACGCGCGGGATCGGCTACGTGCCTGTGACGGTCACCGGCCTCACCGACTACCGCAAGCCTCTGCTTGAGGAACTGGCGGGCGAGAGCTGGGTGGCCGTCAACCAGGCGACGGTCGGCAAGGATTTCTGGCAGGCCGACTATGAGCCGGCAAGCACCTCGTGGCAGATCACGTTCAACGTCAAACTCGACGCCGCCTATCAGGATCTCGCCGGCCTGCGCGACGCGCCGGCCACGCGCACGTTCCGCTTCCGGCAGGAGGGCGCTCCCTCTGCGACGGCCTTCGTTTCGGGGGCCAGCATCCCCGTGGTGCCCTCGCAGGTTTCCATCACGCTGAGCGCGGGCGATACCCCGGTTTCCGGACTCACGCTCAGCGCTGTCTCCTCGGATACAGCACTGATCCCCAACGCGGACATTCACTTCTCTGGCAGCGGCTTCAACCGCACGCTGACCTACACGGCCGCCGGTGGCAAAGGCTCGGCCACGATCACCATCTATGCCACCGACGCCGAAGGAAAGACGGGCGTCCTGTCGCTTCCCGTGACGGTGGACGCGTATCAGGCATGGAAGCAGGAATTCTTCGCCGGCACGAGCGATCCCGATGTCATTGGAGACACCCTCGATCCGGACGGAGACGGAAATACCAATCTCCAGGAGTATGCGGCGGGAACCAACCCGCTGGATCCCGCGGACCACTTCACAGCCTCCATCGATCAGACCTCGAACGGGGTGGACATCGTTGTCTCAGGCCGGGCCGGACGTGCCTATGTCCTCGAGCGCAGCACCACGCTCGATCCAGGCTCATGGCAGGAAATCGCACGCACAGGGACGCTGGCGGCGGATCACCCGCCCCTCTGCAACGATCCGGCACCGCCAACGCCAAGATCCTTCTATCGCATGACCGCGATCGCACCGTAGAACCATGAAAACACTGAACACAATGAGAATCATGAAATATGTTACTATGGGAATTTTCCTATTTCTGCCACAAACCCTGTTAGCCAAAGTATATAATGTCACTGATTTTGGAGCGGTTAACGACGGTAAAACAATGAATACCGCATCCATTCAAAAAGCCATTGACCAGTGTACCAAAGATGGCGGAGGCACTGTTTTACTTTCGGGTGGCGGCAAATTCATGACAGGCACCATCTACTTGAAAGACAACGTCACGCTTCATATTGATAATGGAACAACCCTGCTTGGCAGTAGAGAAATCAGTGACTATTCGTTAGACACGTATAAATGCATGTACAAAGATGGCCCTACTTTGAATCAGTGTTTGATTTTCGCAAAGGATGCCAAATCAATCGCTATTGAAGGACATGGGACCATTGACGGAAACGGGAGCCGGGCTGATCCCATTTTTGTAAATGAACGCCCGATGCTCATGCGGTTCATGAATTGCAGCAACATTCATTTAACCGATGTCAACATCATCAACCCGGCTTCCTGGACCTCATCATGGCTTTATTGCGATGATATTACGGTTACTGGCATAAAAATAATGAGTCGCGTAAACTGGAGCGGCGACGGGCTCGATTTTGATGGCTGCACCAATGTGCGGGTTTCCAATTGCAGTTTCGACAATAGTGATGATTGCATTTGTCTGCAAACATCGCGTGCCGACAAGCCATGCCGCGATATTGTCATCAGCAATTGTCTGTTTTCCACGGAATGGGGAGGACTCCGCATTGGATTGCTTTCAAGGGGCGATTTCAGTTCGGTCACCGTTACCAATTGCACATTTCGTAATATCAAGGATTCCGGCCTGAAAATCCAGATGAACGAAGGCGGAGAGATGAAAAACATGGTCTTTTCGAACCTGGTAATGGAGAATGTGCCGCGCCCGATTTTCATGACCTTTTGCCAGCAGCGGGCTTGTGTGGATTCTCCGATGGAGCTGGCCCCAATGAAAGCCATGCACCATTTCATTTTTCAGAACATGATTATCGACAACAGCAAACTCGATAAAAACTCAGTCTTCTTTCTAACCGGTATGCCCAATCACAAGATCGAGGATATTTTGCTCAAGGATGTGCAATTCATCGTTGCAGGTGGCGGAACCAAGGAAGACGCGGTGAAAACGGTTAAAGAATATACGCCTGAAGTTTTGGGCGAGCAGTGGCCTGAATTTTCTTTGGTTGGCACTTTGCCGGCTTTTGGAATTTATGCCCGTCACATCAATGGATTGACCGTTGACAATTTCTCGGTAAAAACATTGGCACCCGATGCAAGGCCTGCGGTGAAGTTTGATAATGTCCAGAATCTTGAAATTGGTGGGGTGAAAGCAAATGGTGTAAATTTGAGTAAGACAGGATTGCCTGCCTCAAGGTGAATGGCGAGGCGATCTAGGCAAGGCGTGGACCGGAACCACCCCGGCCCGCACGAGACAACTCATCACCATGCGCCTCGAAGGTGCGGTGGCTGCGGACCCGCAGAAGTGGCCCGCCGAGGCGAAATCGTTGTTAGACGCCAAGGCCCGTGAGGCGGCCAAGGCCGATGAACTGAAACGCTGGAGCGAATTCTGGAGCCGCTCTCACAGCCACATCAATCTACAATCTGCAATCCACAATCCACAATCCGAAGATCCCGGTTTCCTGATCGGCAGGAACTACCGGCTCTTCCGCTACATGCTCGCCTGCAACCGCGATGGCGAGCTGCCGCTGCTCTTCAACGGCGGCATCTTCACCACCGACAATAGCACTCGCATCAAGGGCAACAACAATGACGAGTTGCCCACCTTCGAGGGAGAGCCGGTCACCCCGGACTTCCGCCGCTGGATGGGCTGTTATTTCATGTCGCAAAACCAACGCTGGCTCGGCTGGCCGACGCTTGCCAATGGCGACGCGGACCTGCTTTCCCCGACCACCCGTTTCTATCGGGATCGCGCGAAAATCGCTGCGGACCGCGCGAAGAATCAAGGCACCGCCGGCGTCGCTTACACCGAAGCCCTCGACATCTGGGGCCTTTGCCCGGTTGCCCCGCGTCCCGACGGGCTTTGCGGCGTGCAGCACCTGACCTATCACTTTTCGATGGGCGTCGAAAACGCGTGGATGAATCTCCAGGGCCACGATGTCATGGGCATCCCGTTCGACAAGGATCTCGGCTGGATCGCCGAAGCCGTGCTCTTCTACGACAGCTTCTATCGTTCCGAACACAAGAAGCGCACCGGCAAGGAACTCGGCGATGACGGCAAGCTCGTGATGTATCCCGGCAATGGACTCGAACTCGCCGCCGACGCCACCAACACCATCGACGCCGTGGCGGGCTTCACCCGCGTCACCGACAGCTTGTTGAAGCTCAAGGAGCTGCCGCCCGGCCAGCGGGCGCCGCCCTGGTGCATGAAGCGGGCGGCGTCCAGCCCGGTGAAGTCGTCGGCGTGCCACGCGGCGCAGAAGCGCAGCAACTTCGCTGCGGCCGATTTCTCGAGCGCGATGGTTTCCAGTTCCACCGCCAGCTTTCTAACATCGCTGCCGTCGTTGCCGAACGAGATCTTCGCACCCGCCGCGTACGGCATGTACCAGTATGAATAGAAAGTCCCGTCGATGCAGCCCAGCGGCAGCGTCTTGAAGGGATTGAGGCCCGGCGAGGTGGCAAAGAAATCGCCCAGCGGCGACCAGACACTGGGTTTGGATTCGCCGTCCCAAGAAATCGAGATCGTCAACTCACGCAGGCTGTCCTCCTGCGCGATCCGCTCTGCCGGCACTGCGGAGGCAACCGCGAGTGACGCCGCCATGCTAACGAAAATCGACGTATTCATCCGGGTTCTCATTTGACGCGCCCCAGTTCCGCCGGATTGACGTTCCAGCCTTCCACTTGGACGGCCACCTGGTCGCCAGTGACGTTTCTGGCGGTGAACTCGAGCGTGACCTGCTTCGTCTCGCCGGGCAGCAGCGAGACGTAGTTGTCCGAATAGATGACCGCAGGCACCAGCAGGCCGGAGGCGGTGTCCACCAGCTTGAGGCGGGTGGCGAAGGCGACGGCCTGGTTGTCGTTGCGCAGCTCGACGGCGACCTTGCAGACCTCGTTGGTGCGGGACGAGCTGACCGTGCCGGCGACTTTGACCTTGGGCATGCCGTTGAGTTGCTCGTACTCGCCGGACGAGCGGCTTTGCCAGTAGAAGTTCTCCGATAGCAGCTTGCCGCTGCGGTCCTTGAGTTCGAGCTTGATGAAATAGACCTTCGACAGGTCGTCCTTCGAGCGGGTCTTCTCGGAGTCCGCCTCGACCAGGTCGAAACACTTGGTGGCGGCATTGGCCGGACAGTTCACGGTGCCGGAGCGCTTGGCGTATTCGCGGCCGTCCATCTGATAGATGCGGGCCTCGGCGGTGACTCCGTCGAGCGGCTTGAGGGTGTTGTTGATCACCTTCACCTCGCCGGACTTGATGTTCCACTGGATGTGGACCGGCTCGCAGGCCTTCTGGCAGCCGAAGTAACCGCCGCTCGGTTCCAGATAGAAGTCGTAGATGCCGAAGGTCAGGCAGGGCCAGACCGGGTTGCTCATCCAGATCTTCACCCCGCTGCAGTCGTTCCACAGCTTGTCATTCCAAGCCTCGAAGATCGCCTTGGCCCACTCGAGGCTGACCAACTGCGCCTTGCCGCAAAAATCCTCGACGCTGTTAGACGGGCCGTAGCGGGCGATCGCCTTTTCGGTGTCGCCGCACCACCCGGCGTTGCCGCCGGCATTGACCCACTCGTGGGCGCCCCAGCCGGCCTGGGTGATCGGCCACAGGTGGCGCTTGGGCATCATGCGCCGGATGCTCTCGACCACCGGCAAGGCCTTGAGGCCGATCTCGGACTTGAAGCCCTTGGCCGTGCCGAAGAAGTACTGCGGTCCGCAGTAGGTATAGGGTCCGTTGCCGTCCATTGGCGGATTGAGGATCGAATTGGGGAGGAACCAGCGGGTGCCGTCCAATTTCCCGACCGCCTCCTTCATGCCGGGCTCCATGGAACCATGCGGACCGTGCTCGTTGGCACCGCACCACAGCACGACACTGGCATGGTTGCGGAAGCGGCGCACCCGGTCGCGCGCGTTCTCGACCACCATTTCGGGATGGAGCACGGCATGTTCGTGGTTGGCGCCGAAGTCATCCCAGATCATCAGGCCGTATTCATCACAGAGGTCGAAAAAGTCCGGCTTGGTGATCAGGCCGAGGGTGCTGCGCAGCATGGTGAAGTTCATGTTCTTCTCCATCTTCAGCCGGTCGCGGAAATCCTCCCGTTCCAGGCGCAGCATGCCCTCATCCATGCACCAGTTGGCACCCTTGCACATGATCTTGTGACCGTTGCAGAGGATGATCAGCGGCGCCTCGGTGTGATAGCTCCATTCACGGATGCCCACCCGCGAGGTCTTGGTGTCGGAAACCTTGCCGTCCGCAGTCTCGAAGCGGATCGCGAAGTCATAGAGATACTGCTCGCCATAACCGTTGGGCCACCACAACTTCGGGTTGCGGAACGAGAGCACCGGGGCCTCGGACTTGTCGATGGTGACGGTGATCGTTTGCTTGGCGGGGATGGTCACCTTCCTGGCGAAGGCGGCTTCCCCGATCTTGCCGCACAGGGTGCCCTGGACCTCGCGCTCCGAACTGTTGCGCAGCTCGGTTTTCACTGTTAGATCGGCGCGTGAAACATCCGGCAGCGGCAGTTTGGTGATGACGTAGGGATCGAGGATGTCCACGTCGGCAGTGGTGTCGAGGAACACCTTCTGCCAGATGCCGAGGTTGCGATCGCGCATGCAGGGCATCCAGTCCCAGCCGGCGGCGACGAGGAAGGTCGGCGCATTGCCGATCGCGGACTCGGCGGTCCAAACCTTGTCGAGGCGCTTGTCGAAGGGCTCGCGCACGACGGGGATCGTGTGGATGAGCACGGCGATCGCGTTCTTGCCGCTGACCAGCTTGTCGGTGATGTCGAAGCGGCCGCGGATGAAGGCACCGGCCATCCTGCCCACTTCCTTGCCGTTGAGATGGATGTCGGCCTTGTAGTTGATGCCGTCGAAGTTCAGCCAGACCCGCTTGCCGCGGTAGCTTTCGGGCATGTCAAGTTCGGTGCGATACCACCAACTGGTACGGCAAAACCAGTCGGAGATCAGCGAGTTCTGATCGGCATACCATGGATCGGGGATGGCGCCGATCTCGTAGTAGGAGCGCAGGATGGTGCCGGGCACGGTGGCGGCGAGCCACCGGCTGTCGTCAAAGCCCGTGGTGGCGACCTTGGCGGGCTCGTCGGGCACATATTTCTGGCTGTAGAGGCGCCAACCGCCGGACAGGTTCCAGGTGCCGTCCTTGGCCGGCGGCGGCACGGGTGTGGGCTTGAACACCGGCCCGCCGGTGCCCCACACCTCGAATTCCGTTAGGCCGATGCCTTCCGGCAGGCCCTGGTCCTGTTCGCCGGCGGCCATCCTAACATATCGTCCCTTGACCGGGGAATTGAGTTTGAGTTCCTCGGTGCCGCCCTTGCTGTTATCGGTGCCCGAGGCGTCCTGCCACTCCTCGACGAAGCCGGTTTCCGGCGAGGGCGGCTTGCTCGACACGGCGATGCGGAATTTTTTCGGATAGAGCGCCTCCCATTTGAGCACGAACTTCTCGATCATGCACTCGGCGCCGAGGTCAACGTAGATCCACGGCTGTTCATCGCCCCGGCGGAAGCCGGCGCGGCTGCGCCAGCGGGTGTCATCATGGCCGTCGGTGGCCATGTGGCCGGTATTGATGTAATCGGCCGCGTAGGCGGTGTAGGCGGCACGGTTGAGCGCCAGGTTACGGGCGGTTTCCTGGGCGTCGCTGATCGCCGGGGCGAGCAGCGGCAGTCCTAACAGTGCGAGCAGCGCGCGGCGCCGCAGGGCTGATTTGGCGGTATTCATGTGGCGTGGTGGGTGGGGTTGACTCGTGTTAGATACGTGTTAGATTCATTTCCCGAGCGGGCAGCTCGCGAGGCCGATGCAGGTGTCGGCGGCGCCGTAATACATCATCCATTTGCCCTTGAAAGGAGCGATGCCGTTGGCCACCGTGGTGTCGCCGGTCATGCCTTGGCGTTCCCACTCGTATTGCGGCCACAGCAGCGGTTCCTTCGGTTCCTTGAGCACGGTCTTGAGGTCTTTGGGGTCGATCAAGGCCTGGCGTACGGTCCACGCGCCAAGGGCGTAATGCCCGCCCTGGGTCATCAGCAGGATGCCGTCGTCGCGCAGCAGGGCCATCGCGCCGGCCTCGCGTCCGCCGCCGGGCCAGACCGCTTTCCCAGTGGGCGTCCAGTCGATCAGGTTGTCGCTCCAGGCCAGCCCACAGGGATGGGTGAAATACATCCAGTATTTGCCATCGACCCTGGTGGCGATCAGGCGGTCGCCCTCGCGGCGGGTCAGCACCACGCCCGAACGCGAGCCCATGACCTTGTCGGGGGCGGTCTTGGCGAATGCGGGTCCGTGTTTCTTCCAATGCACCAGATCGCGGGACGAGGCGATCGACAGGGTATCCTTGTTGCCGGTGCCGGTGGCGCGCCAAGTGGTGTAATTCATATAATAGACGCCGGCCTCGCTCTCGACCACATGCAGATCCTCGCAGCCGCCTTCCCACTCGTATTGCTTGAATTCGTCGTTGTCCGGATAGAGGACCGGTGCGGGATGGCGGGTGAAACGGATGCCGTCCTCACTGGACGCCAGCCCGATGCGGCAGGTGCGGCCCCAGCCGAGCGTCTTGTTGATGTCGTCGGCGCGGTAGAGCAAGTGGATCCTGCCGTTTCTAACAATCACCGCCGGGTTATAGACATTCCGTTCCTCCCAGCGGACCTCCTTGCCCATGATCGGGCACTTGAAGAGGGAATCGCGGGTCGGCTTGAGCACTGGGTCAGGGTGCTTGACGAAGGGGCCGAGTTCCCACGGCTCGCGGGCGGCGATGGCGGCCTTGGCGGCGGTTTCAGCCGCAGCACGGGCGGCTTCGCGGTCCTCGGCGGCTTGAACCATGGACGGCAGGCCGATGGCGGCGGTCGCGGCAGCGGTTATCAGAAATTGGCGGCGGGTGGATGATGGTATCATTTCGGCGGGTTGTTAGGTTTCGGGGGATTGGACAGCGCCTTGTGGGCGGCATTCGCGAGGACCGCGCAACCGGCCGCATTCGGGTGGACGCCATCGGCGAAGAGTTCGGGCTTGCCATCGAACAGGGCGTGCATGTCAATCAAGGGCAGTTTCCTTTCGGCAGCGACGGCGCGGATGAGCGGGATGATTTCGCTGGCGAGAATCGCCTCGTCGTGTCCGGCAGGATAATGCTTGGCGACCCATGGCGGCGTGCAGACCCAGATCTTCGGCTTGGCGGGCAGGCCCGCGAAGTGGTCGAGCAGGGCGATCAGGTCCCGCTTGAAGCGCTCCTTGTGTTTCCACTCGTCCGGCTTGCTGTCGTTGGTGCCTAACATGAAAACCACGATGTCCGGGTTGAAGGCGGTGGCCTCCTTGCATGCTTCGCAGGCCGCATACGGTCGCTCGTTGATATTCATCACCGTGCCGCCGAGGAAGCCGAAGTTGCGCACCTGGTAGCGGGCGCCCAGCAATTGTCCCAAGGTCGATGGGTAGTTGTCCTCGCCGCGGACATGCACACCTTGCGTGATGCTGTCGCCCACGCAGGCCAGGCGGATCGGCGCCGCGGTGTCGCCATCGGCGGCATGGGTCCGCATTCCCGCGTCAAAGCCGAGGCATAGACATGCCAGGAACGCGGGTGTGAAAGTTCGTCGGGTGATGGTTCGTGTTGTCATCTCTGGTCTCACTGTTTAATCGGGCAGGTGGCCACGCCGGTGACGGTATCCGCTCCACCGTAGTAAAGGAACCACTTGCCCTTGAACGGCACCAGCGCATTGGAGACCGTGGTGTAGCCGGTCATGCCCTTGATTTCCCATTCGTATTCCGGCCACAGGAACGGTTCCTGTTGCTCTTTCAGGATGCCGTTGTTGGGCAACTGTTTTGTTGCCAGATCGGCGCGATCATGCAGTTGCTGCCATAACGTCCAGCCGCCCAAGGGGCCGGCTCCGGTCTGCGCCATCAGCAGGATGCCGTCATCGCGCAACAGCGCGATCGCCCCCGCCTCGGCACCTCGCGGCCACCCCGCCTTGCCGGTCGCATGCCAGTTGATGAGATCCTCGCTCCACGCCATGGCACAGCCGTGGGTGTAGAACATCCAGTATCTGCCGCCGATCTTGGCGGCGATCAACTTGTCGCCCACCCGCCGTGACACCACGACCCCCGACCGCGAGCCGTTCACTTTGTCCGGATCGTGCTTCCGGAATGCCGGGCCGTGCTTGGTCCAATGCACGAGGTCACGCGAGGTGGCGATCGACATGGTGTCCTTGATCCCGAGGTGTTGGCCGGTGTGGGTGGTGTAGTTCATGTAATACACCCCATCCTCGCCCTCGATGACGTGGAGGTCCTCGCAGCCGCCCGCCCATTCGTATGGCTTGAACTCGTCGTTGGCCGGATAGAGCACCGGTTCCGGCCGGCGGGTGAAATGAATGCCGTCGTCGCTGACGGCCAACCCGATGCGGCAGATCCGGCCCCAAGCACACGCCGGGTTGCGGCCGTCGGCGCGGTAGAGCAGGTGGACCTTGCCATCTTTGACCACTGCGGCCGGATTGTAGGTGTTCATCTCCTCCCAGCGGATCCCCTGGCCCATGATCGGGCAGTCGAACACGGACTCCGGGTTTGGTCGCAGGACCGGCTCGGGATGCTTGACGAAGGGCCCCATCTCCCAGCCTTCGAGCTTGGCTTGGGCGGCCTTGGCCTTGACGGCGGCCCCGACCCGCGCCGCAGCTTGCGCGGCTTGTTCGGCGGCAATTCCCGCAGCTTCATCATCCGCTGCGAATGCGACGGACGAGCATAACCAGATGGGTGCGGCCATGGCGGTGATGGCGGATCTCAAGTAGTGGCAATGGTTGGATGGGGGGTGCATTTTGGTTGGCAGTTGGCGGTGGGCCGTTGGGGGGCGGCATATTGGTTAGACGGCTGCATTCCGGCGGCAACCGGGCTCAGTTGCCGCACGCGCTGGATATTGCAAGAACCGATGGATCTGACAACATCCTTTTGGAGGTTCATTGCCGGAGCTAACGAGGTTCAAAATCGGAACCCTTTGGCCTTTGCTGTTAGAAATTCGGAGTGAAGGCCGATGGCAAAACCGGTGGCCGGATCGGAGAGCGGAAAGATCGGGGGCTGGAGGCTGGCAAGTTCGGGAACCGCGGTGGCCGTATCCGTGGCAAGCGTGTTGCAGCCACCGCTGCCGACGGGGCCACCGGCGACGACCTTGCCGAGCGCATGTGGGCGTGACCATTTGCTGTCGAACATCGTGGATTCGAAGCGAGGGAGCAACCTCCGGATGCTGGCAATTTTGGTTGGCGGGAAAACTTGGGCGGTGTGAGAATGCCCCCCATGAACCTCTCTCTCAATTCAGGTGGCCCGATTTGATTCCACCATCGGCCTCTCCGAGGCGATCTTCCCTCCGCAGCTTGAGCGTGTTCTGATTTGAGATAATCACTTGCGGCATGGAAGCAATGTGCTAACGAATAGCACCAGAAAGGACCCTCCGTCCAATCCTAGTGGTAAAAAGATCCAATTTGGGTTTCGCACCGCCCGTGCGGGCGGACCAGTGGGCGGCCCGAGACCGAGCCGCCCTACCAAGAAAGGCATGGCAACGACGGGTCTTCCTCCTCCTTCCCGCACGCCCGGCGCTTGTCATCTCCGGCGCTTGCGGGTAGGGTGTGGCCATGCAACGCTATTTCAACGTGGCCGGGCCGTGCGTCCCGGACGAGCATTATCTCCTACCGACCAGCGAACGGTGCGCGGAGATCCACTCGCTCATCGCGGCACGCCTGTTCTTCGGACCACGCTGCTCAAAGATCTGGCACGCCAGTTGAACGGCGGCGGTCGCTATTGCGCACTATACTGTTCGTTGGAATCGGTGCAAGGGATCGAGGACGCCGAGCGGGGAATCAAGGCCGTGTTCGATGCGATTTGCCTGGCGATGCGGCGGGTGCCCGGACTCGATCCACTGCTGTTCTCTGAAGGCGTGGACGTTTCCCGCTTCACCACAGTGCTCGGCGATGCGTTCGGCCGCCTCTGCGAGCGACTCGACAAGCCACTGGTCGTGCTGTTTGACGAGGCGGACTGCCTTTCCGGCCAGACGCTGATCACCTTCCTCCGGCAGTTGCGCGACGGCTACATCAGCCGGGCGGAGGCCCCGTTCATCCACTCGCTCGCCTTGGTCGGCATGCGCAGCATCCGCGATTACAAGGCGGAGGTGCGCCCGGGCGGCACCACGCTCGGCTCGACCAGCCCGTTCAACATCGTCACCAAAAGCCTAACACTGCATGACTTCACCCGCGACGAGATCGGCACGCTCTACGCCCAGCACACCACCGACACCGGGGAGGCCTTCGCGCCGGAGGCCGTGACCCGCGCCCACTATTGGACCGCAGGCCAGCCGTGGTTGGTCAATGCGCTGGCCCGCGAGATCGTCATGGAAATGCCGGAGCGCGATCGCTCCGCCGCGGTTTCCCCCGCGCTGATAGACGAGGCGGCGGAGCGGCTCATGGGTCGCCGCGACACGCATCTGGATTCCCTGCTGGAACGGCTCAAGGAACCCCGCGTGCGGGGCGTCATCGAGCCGGTCATGACCGGCGGGGGCGGCGAGATCGACCGCCTCGGCGACGACTTCGAGTATGTGAAGGATCTGGGCTTGGTGAAA
>JAPLUI010000263.1 GCA_026397725.1 Verrucomicrobiota bacterium
CATTCGGAAGCAATCTTATCCGTGCAATCCGTGGTGAAAAATCTTGCCGCAGGAGCCACCTCCGGGGTACCTGGTCTTGCGGGTGGCGGCAGTGCCGCTGCGGTGTCATGTCTTGCTCTTACTTGATCATTGAATGTTGGAAGTTGGAAGCTATCTCTTCATGGATCATTGGCCGCTGAGCCGTCTGCATTCAACATTCAATATGCAAGTGGCAGAATGGTCGATACGGTGACCTTGCTTGCGCTTGCTGCGGCCGCGACGGCATCATCCCGAGGAATCCACCGTGCCACCTTGCTGGTCACGCACGGCAACATACCCGGCAGCGCAGCCTTGAACCGGCCCGGACAGCACCAGAATGTGCCAAGTCACCGAATCTGAGATCGTTTACTGAGTTCTGCATGAAATTCCGCAGGAACCAAGACTCCTCTTTTGAACACCCCAATTGTGCAGACTGGCTCATCCGCAGAAGATTTTTTTTACACTTGGCGGCCCTTGCTGCCCGATCCGGACGACGATCTTGTTTTCTAGCTGGCAGCGGCGGCGGGCTGTGCTCTCATTGTCACTCACAACATCAAAGATTTCAAGGGTTCCGAGTCCCCCGGGATTCGGGCCATCACACCAGCTCAAGCACTTAACCTGATTTGACAATATGACCACCATGTCGATCCGTGTTCCGGATGCTCTGCACCACGCAATCAAAGATCTTGCGACCAAGGAGGGATACTCAATGAACCAATTCCTCATTACCGCCGCAGCAGAGAAACTATCATCCTTGGATACCGTTGATTATCTTCGCTCACTGGCGGAGCGTGCGGACTTGGCTGCATTTGATCGAATCATGAAAATGATTCCGAGTGGCCCCCCCGATCCGGGTGATGAACTCCCCGCAACATCCAAAAGGAGTACAAGGCAGCGCACCGAATGACCGCCATGCCCCACAATCTCCAACCACCACCCAAGCGCCGGCCATCGGTGGCTTTGAGCGTTGGGCGTAAGACAAATTCCGGAAGAAATGCCAGCCCTCTGCATTTTTTTTGGTTCTTGCAGTGTGCCCGGAGAACGCACTCTTTTCCTTCGTGATCCCCAGTCATCCCATGTACCAGAAACTCATCGGCACCTCCTCCCCCGGCCTGTTCATCATCCTCGTGGACCAATCCGGCTCGATGGAGGAACGTTACGGCAGCACCACCAAAGCGGAGTTCGCGGCCCCTCACCCGACGCCGGTCTTTCACAGCCTGCACCGGCACGGCGGGCAGGTGCGCTCGCTGGCGGTGGCGTTGTGGAACTTCACGCGCTGCCGGAGCATCGGGGACTTGATTCCCCTGGAGGGCGTGCTGGCGCAGGCCGGGGCGGTGCATGCCAAGCCGGCGGTGGCGGAAAAGACCGCCTTCGACCGCAAGTTGGCCGACTTGCAGAGCGGGGGCGGTCCGTCCCCGCGCGACCTGTTCGACGACACGGCTTTCACCCGTCCCGTGCCGGTCGCCGCGCCGCGTGCGGCGGGCCGTCCTGCAGCCACGGCGGCGCTGCCCGCCGAGACTTTCCAGGGCAAGGTGGAGCGCATGGCACCGGCCCGGCCGGTCGCACGCCCGCAAGCGCCACCGCCGCTGCCCCGCGCGGCCCCGGCCTGGCTGACGAGAACCGCGAAGCGGTGGGCGGCGGCGCTCGTCGCGGGTTTGGTGGTCTTGGTCGGCGCTTGGCGCGGGCTGCGGCCGGGGCACGGGGATCAGGCCGGCCAACCGGCAAGCCAGGCGGGAGCGAGGGACGAGCGAGCGGCACCGCTGGCAGGAACGAGCGCGGCGGAGTTGGCTGCGGCAAAGGTTGGCGACCGGCGGGCGGCGGACCTCGGGGGCGGGGTGAAGCTTGCCCTGTGCGGGATTCCGGCGGGGAGTTTCACGATGGGCGGCACGGGTGCGGAAGAGACGCCACACGAGGTGACCCTGACGAAGTCGTTCTGGCTGGGGCGTACGGAAGTGACGCAGGCGCAGTGGGAGGCGGTGATGGGGAATAGCCCGAGCGGTATCAAGGGCGAGTTCTGCAAGAAGCTCAACGCGAAGGGCTTGTTGCCCGCCGGTTGGCGCTGGACGCTGCCTACGGAGGCGCAGTGGGAGTATGCGTGCCGGGGTGGCACCGCAGGTGAGTATGCCGGGGACTTGGCTGAGATGGCCTGGTATGATTCGAATGCCGACGGCAGAACCCATCCGGTCGGGACCAAGAAGCCGAACGCCTACGGGCTCTTCGACATGCACGGCAACGTGTTGGAATGGTGCGCGGATTGGTATGAGAAGCATCCTTCGGGTGCGGTGACCGATCCGACCGGGCCTAACAATGGCTCGTACCGCGTGATCCGCGGCGGCTCTTGGAACTACGACGGCTCGATCTGCCGCTCGGCCAGCCGCAGCAGGTCCACGCCCGACTACCGGCGCGACTACATAGGCTTCCGGGTGGCCGCAGTTCCGGCGGAGCGGGGGCTGGCGGGAGCGGCAGCGACCGGACCAGCCAGTGGCGCGGGAGCGAGGGACGAGCGACCGGCGCCGCCGCCGCCCGTTGCGACCACGGTGGAGGTGGCCGGGGCGAAGGCAGGCGAGCGGCGGGAGGCGGACCTCGGGGGCGGGGTGAAGCTTGAGCTGTGCGGGATTCCGGCGGGGACTTTCACGATGGGCGGCACGGGTGCGGAAGAGACGCCACACGAGGTGACCCTGACGAAGTCGTTCTGGCTGGGGCGTACGGAAGTGACGCAGGCGCAGTGGGAGGCGGTGATGGGGAATAGCCCGAGCGGTATCAAGGGCGACGACGGAGTTCTGCGGGAAGCTCAACGCGAAGGGCTTGTTGCCGACCGGCTGGAAGTGGGCCTTGCCGACGGAAGCCCAATGGGAGTACGCCTGCCGCGCCGGAACAACCGGGGACTATGCCGGCAAGCTGCCGGAGATGGCCTGGTTCTCGGAGAACAGCGGCCGCAAGACCCATCCGGTGGGCACCAAGAAAGCCAACGCATGGGGACTCCACGACATGCACGGCAATGTCTGGGAATGGTGTGCGGATTGGTATGGGGATTATCCGAAGGGTGCGGTGACTGATCCAACCGGCTCTAACAATGGCTCGTACCGCGTGTACCGCGGCGGCTCTTGGCGCAGCGTCGGCACGCGCTGCCGCTCGGCCTACCGCTCCGGGGGCCCGCCCGACGACCGGAGCAGCAGCATAGGCTGCCGGGTGGCCGCAGTTCCGGGCGGGAGCTAGCCAGCGGGAGCGAGCGTGAAGGAGCGGGGGTGAGGGACGACCCCCCGGCGACTGAAAGGCGAGCGGGCGAGGTAGCGTTAGAAGCGGGTCTTGAGAGATCACCGTCTCGCAAGATCACCTGCCGCGCAGCGGCCGAAATTTTTCAGCCCAAAGACATGGCCAACGATCATTTGACGGTCCCGAGGTCATCGTTGCGATGGCTCGTTATCCCAACGGGATTCCGTCCTTCAGCCCAGGGTTGGCTTGCAGAGCCTACCCTGGGACCGTCGGCCACGAGGAATGAACCACACCGTGGTTCCGTCCGGCGCGGATAAGCCGGGTGAACAAGGAGAATGGACCAAAGAGCGTGTCACCGCCGTCGCAGGGACGGAACCGCGTTGCGGTTCGCGGTCGTTCTTCCACCTTCCCAGGGTAGCCGTCTGACGACGGCAACCCTGGACTGAAGGATTCAACGCCCTTGGCGTAGCAGCCAGGGTCGGGCAAACGGGCACCTTCGTCAGCCATTTTGGACTTGCGGCCTGGTGGCGGCGGGTTAGGGTCGCCGCCGGACGCGGGCCATCGGCTCGAACCGCGTGAACCGCGGCGGCTCTTGGAACAACGACGGCTCGATCCGCCGCTCGGCCAACCGCAACAACCGCAGCAGGAACACGCCCGACAACCGGAACCACAACAACGGCTTCCGGGTGGCCGCAGCTCCCGCGGGCATGGGATGGATTTCCCTAACCGCCGGAACCGGCCCGCGCCCCGTCCCGTCGCCGGAAGGCGGCTGGCAAACCTGAGCGAAGCGCCGCCGGACCTTGGTAGGACAAAACGGGCGGAGCCCCGGCCCGAAGAGTGCCGGCGGCGCGGAGGATGAATGGAGCAAGCCGGGCGGAAAGGGAGGGGCTTGATAGGGCCGCCGCGCGGATGGTAAGAGAAAGCCGAGCCGAAAGGACGCGGTGAAAACGAAGGATCATCCGGCCGGAACGCGCGATCAAGGAAGCAACTCGTGCAGAAGTCCACCAACCGCGCGAAGTAATTGCCGGATTTTAACTTGGCACCCGCTCAAACTTGGGCTTTCATCCCGGCATGCGTTTCTCGTCCCTGAAAGAAGTCACCGTGCCAATGCCGGCGCGGCTTGCGTCGCTGCGCTTTCCCAAGGCGTTGGACGACCGCTTGCATCACTTGCTTGACGAACAGGGGCGCCGGGGGAGTTTGGTAGCCGCCGAGCGCCGCGAGGCAGAGGCCTTGGTCAACATCGCTACCACGCTCTCCATCCTTAAGCTGGGTGCGCAAGTGAAAGCATTGAAATCCTGAAGGGAATGGCAGTTTCCCTGAAATTGAGGGGCTTGGTGACCTCGCGGGCGCACCACCGCTGTGAATACTGCGGGCTCTCGACGAAGGGTCAGGCCGCGACATTTCATGTGGACCACATTGTGCCCGTGGTGGCGGGCGGCTTGACGGTTCTCGATAACCTTGCGCTAGCCTGTATCCACTGTTCGCTCCGCAAAGGCGCCCGCAGAGCGGCTCCCGATCCGATGTCGGGCGTAATCGTGACGCTATTCCATCCGCAGCACGATTCATGGGCGATGAATTTCCGCTGGGATGGGGTGAAGTTGATTGGACGCACTGCATCCGGGCGAGCCACTGTGGCGACACTTGATCTCAACAGTGCTGAACATCTGGTTATCCGAGGATTCGAGATGCGATTGGGACGACATCCGGCTGACCCGTGTTAAGTCGCAATGCGGATTCCCAATCCACTGGGTTCCAACCGGGGGTGAGGGACGACCCCCCGGCGACTGAAAGGCGAGCGGGCGAGGTAGCGTTAGAAGCGGGTCTTGAGAGATCACTGTCTCGCAAGATCACCTGCCGCGCAGCGGCCGAAATTTTTCAGCCCAAAGACATGGCCAACGATCATTTGACGGTCCCGAGGTCATCGTTGCGATGGCTCGTTATCCCAACGGGATTCCGTCCTTCAGCCCAGGGTTGGCATGCAGAGCCTACCCTGGGACCGTCGGCCACGAGGAATGAACCACACCGTGGTTCCGTCCGGCGCGGATAAGCCGGGTGAACAAGAAGAATGGACCAAAGAGCGTGTCACCGCCGTCGCAGGGACGGAACCGCGTTGCGGTTCGCGGTCGTTTTTCCACCTTCCCAGGGTAGCCGTCTGGCGACGGCAACCCTGGGCTGAAGGATTCAACGCCCTTGGCGTAGCAGCCAGGGTCGGGCAAACGGGCGCCTTCGTCAGCCATTTTGGACTTGCGGTCTGGTGGCGGCGGGTTAGGGTCGCCGCCGGACGCGGGTCATCGGCTCGAACCGCGTGAACCGCGGCGGCTCTTGGAACAACGACGGCTCGAACCGCCGCTCGGCCAACCGCAACAACCACAACAGGAACACGCCCGACAACCGGAACCACAACATAGGCTTCCGGGTGGCCGCAGCTCCCGCAGGCATGGGATGGATTTCCCTAACCGCCGGAACCGGCCCGCGCCCCGTCCTGTCGCCGGAAGGCGGTCGGCGAACCTAGGCGAAGCGCCGCCGGACCTTGGTAGGGCAAGCCGGGCGGAGGCCCGGCCCGAAGAGTGCCGGCGCGGAGGCACAGGTGGGGCGGCTGCGCGTGTTGATCCGTGGCCAGCGCAGCTTGAACTCGGCCGAGTTTTCGACGGGACGGCGAAGAACGATCGGGCAAAGAACTATGGGACAGACAAATAATCGTGGCGATTATCCGATGGATGCGGTGACCGATCCGACCGGCCCTAACACCAGAACTCAGCAAACGACCTCAGATCGGGCTAATGGCCGAGCAAACTGAAATCCTTGCTTTCTTGACCGCGGATGACGCGGATAAGACGGATGGAAGAGGGGTTTCTGTTCTTTAAATCATCCGCGTTCATCCGGATGTTGCCGTGCCTGACAAGCAAGGTGGCACGGTGGATTCCTCGGGATGATGCCGCTGCGGCCGCAGCAAGCGCAAGCAAGGTCACCGTACCGCCCATTCTGCCACTTGAATGTTGAATGTTGAATTCGGACGGCTGGGCGGTCAACGATCCATGAAGAGAAAGATGTTCAACATCCAACATTCAACTTCCAATGATCAAGTAAGACAAAGAATTTCATGGGGAAGTGCCCGTGGTTATCCGGGCGGGCGGCGACTTGACTGAATGGAACGTCGCCGCCACCCGGCTCGTCGCGCGGCCTGGCCGCCACGATCCTGCGGCGCGGTGGCGCGGGCTTGGAGGGTGACCAAGCCGGGGGCTTGGAAATGGTCTTGATCCGGACTTGCGCTGCGCCGGGTGGGAGCTTAGCCTCCGCCATGCCGCCGCAATCAGCAGCCCAGCGCACGCAGCACCGGCGTTCCCATTGGACGCTGGAGCTGGCGGGGAGTTTTGAGGAGGCGGCGCAACAGACCCGCGCCTATTGGCGCCAGGCCTCTCCCGCCGAACGCCTCAACGCGTTGGAAGACCTTCGAAAACCCTTCTATGGCCCGGATCAAACTAGCCGCCGACTTCAGAGATTTCTTGAGCTTGTGCCGCTCCCATGAGGTCCGGTTCATGGTGATCGGCGGCTATGCCGTCGTGCATTACTCCCGCCCCCGCTATACGGGAGATCTCGACCTCTGGGTCGATGCCTCACTGGTGAACTATGGGACAGACAAACAATCGTGGCACCTGGTCGTGGAGAGTTTTCCGAAAAGCCATGTTTCGAGCAAACCGGTTGACGGTGGCCGCCACTGAATCTACCATTCACCCATGCAGACACCCACCACACTCCTGTCACTCGCCATGGCCGGCGCCGCGCTTGGCGGAACTGCCATTGTGTGCCCGCCCGCCGCGCCGGCGCAGGTGGAACTCGCCGCGAAGGAAGTCCGGAGATATATCTATCTGCGTACCGGGGAACTGCTGCCGATCACGGCGTCCGGCGCGGGCATCACGCTGCAGATTGATCCGGCGCTCGCCGCACAGCAATACCGGCTGCAAGGCGACGGCACGACGCTGGCCATCACCGGGGGCAGCGGGATGGCGGTGCTGTATGGTGTCTATCATTTCGCGGAAAAGCTCGGCGTGCGGTTCTATCTGCACGGCGACGTGATTCCGGATGAGCAATCCCCCCTGGTCCTGCCCGTGCTCGATGAGACCGCTCAACCCTGGTTCGCCTTGCGGGGCATCCAGCCGTTCCATGATTTCATGGAAGGCCCGGACTGGTGGAACGCGGATGATTACAAGGCCTACGCGTCTCAACTGGCGAAACTGCGGATGAATTTCCTCGGCCTGCACAACTATCCCGAACGCCACGGCGGCTATCCGGGACCGGAACCCACCGTCTGGATCGGTCTATCAGATGACTGCGATGACCGCGGCCGCGTGACCCGCAGCTACCCGGCGTTTTTCGCCAACACGCTGCGCCCCGGGTGGGGCAACGTGCCGATGAAAACCTCGCAATATGCCGGCGGCGCGGCCTCCTTGTTTGATGCCGATGTTTTCGGCCCGGACGTGCAACGGGGGCAATTCCCCTGGCCGGCGGAACCCGCCGCCTGCAACGAGGTGTTCAATCGCACGGCGGACATGTATCGCGATGCTTTCAGTTTCGCCCGTTCGCTCGGAATCAACATCTGCGTGGGCACCGAAACACCCCTCACCGTGCCGCAACTGGTCAAGGAGAGGCTCCAATCACAGGGCCGCGATCCCGCCGATCCCGCCGTGGTGCGGGACCTGTACAAGGGGATCTTCAAACGGCTCGCCCGTGCTTTTCCGGTGGACTACTATTGGCTCTGGACCCCCGAGGATTGGACCTGGGGCGGCAACCAGCCCGGGCAGTTGGAAAAAACCCGGGACGACCTCCGGGCCGCGCTCGGCGCGCTGGCTGATCTGGGCCACCCGTTCCCGTTAGCCACCTGCGGCTGGGTGCTGGGTCCGGCCCACGACCGCGCGGCGCTTGACGCCATCCTGCCGCCAACCAGCCCGATGGCCTGCATCAACCGCCAGGTGGGTCACGAGGGCGTGGAACCCGCCTTCGCCAACCTCAGCGGCCGTCCCAAGTGGGCGATTCCATGGTTGGAAAACGACCCTAACATGGTAGGCCCGCAGCCATGGGTGGCGCGGATGCGTTACGACGCCGTCGAGGCCCGCCGCTTCGGATGCACCGGGCTCTTCGGCCTGCACTGGCGCGTCAAGGCGCTCGAAATGAATGTCGCCGCGCTGGCCGCAGCCGGCTGGGACCAGGCGTGGGTGCCCGCCGGCTTCGACACCACGCCGGTCACAGCGGCCAAGAGTGGTGATGGCGCGCTGGGCGGCCAGACGGCCAGCTTCACCGCGCCGGTGGCCGGCACCACCGAGCCGACGATCTATCAGACCGTCCGTTTCGACCTCAATGGCTATCAACTCGCCGTCCCGGACGGAACCTACACCGTCACCCTGCAATTCAACGAACCCGCGTACACGGCAGCCGGCAAGCGGGTCTTCGGGGTGAAACTTCAGGGCCGCCAGGTCGTCACCGGACTGGATGTCTTTGCCAGGGTCGGTGCTAACAAGGCGCTCGACCTGGGTTATCCTGATATCGCGGTGAGTGCCGGCTCGTTAGGCATCGAATTCACTCGCGAGGTCGAGTTTCCCTGTATCGCCGGAATCACGATTCTAGGCGCCACCAAGGCCACCAACCAAGTGGCGGGCCGGCCATTCGCACGCCGGATCAACTGCGGCGGCCCGCAGACAGGCGAATACGAGGCGGACACCGCCGCTGGCGGTTCCACCGTGCCACCCGCCGGCAAGACCCGCGCGATGCCGGTCGGCGATTTCTATCAGGACTACGCGCGTGCCAATTTCGGCGGCACCGCAGCCACGGCAATCGCTGGATTGTTAGAAAAACTCGACGGCGTGGCGCTGCCCGAACCCAGCACCTGGAGCGAGGGACCCGGCGCGTTGGTGGCAACTGCAACCCCCTGGGCCGAGCAGCGGAAACGCTATGCCTTCGTGGACGAACTGGCCGCCTGGCGTGCGCAGGTGAAGGGTGCCGGAAACCTCGAGCGCTTCGACTATTGGCTCAACACCTATCAGGCAATGGCCACCATGGCGGAAGTCTCGTGCCTGCGCGGCCAGCTCGATCAGGCGATGACCGGGAAAGACTTCCAAGTGGCCGTGGCCGCGCGCATCGGACTGGCCGCCGCGTGGTCGCGCTTGCTCACGCTGCAAACCGCCATCGTCCGCACGCCCGGCGAACTCGGCACCATCGCCAACCTCGAGCACCAAACCCGCGCCCGGGCCCGCTTCGTGGATGGCCACGATGAAGCATTGGTCAAAGCGCTCGGCCACCCGTTGCCGGCGCAAGCCACGCTCTCGCAGAACTACACCGGCCCGGCCCGCCTGATCGTGCCGTGCGTCCGCAGTGGGGTCACCAAGGGCGAAGTGCTGCAACTCCGGATCATCGCGCTCGATCATCAACCGGTGGCATCCGTCACCGTCCAGATTCGCCCGCTGGGCAAGGGCGAGTGGCAAACCATCGCCGCCCGACATCTTGGACGTGCCGTCTATCAGGCCACACTGCCCGCGGCGGAGAACGATTTCGAGTATCGCATTTCCGCCGCCACCACCGCCGGCACCCCCCTCGTCTGGCCCGCCACCGCGCCCGGGATCAACCAGACGGTGGTCGTTGCGCCATCGCGTTCCGCGACGCCATCCCCGGCACCGGCGACACTGCCATCACCGCTGAAGCCACCGCGCTGAATGTCGCGGGCCAGCCGGTCTGGTGGGGCCAATCTCATCCGAGCCAAGATGGTTGCGAGAATCCCCCGGGAATGGTTGCAGGAACCGCCTTTTCGTTAGCCGTGCCGTACGAACTTCACAGTTCCTGATCCCGGCGGAAAACGAGTTGGCACTGGTTGGCGTTGCAGACGAATTCGTGAATCATCCGCGCATGAACAGGTGCAGGTATGGAGTGCGGTGGGAAGCGCAGCGCCACACCGCTGTGGCTAAATCCCGGCGACCGCTGCGGCCGGACCCTCGTCCGGTCAGTCATCAAGTATAAGAATGGACGCGGCTGTGACAATGCTTGGTCTTACTTGATCATTGGAAGTTGGAAGTTGAAATCTTTCTCTTCATGGATCGTTGGCCGCCCATCCGTCCGAATTCAACATCCAACATTCAAACTTGAAGATCGCGACCTTGCACTCGCCGGCCTCCAGACCTTCGAACCAGCCAGCGGAACCGTCTGTTGACAAATCAATCCGAACCGGAACGTAAGGGATTCACCTATGATGAAACCAATGCAAACAATCTTGGTGGTCTCGCTGCTTATCGGCCGCCTCACCGGCGCAGGCGAAGCGGCACGGTTTCGCTGGGACCTCATGCCCAACGACGCCGGTGTGGCGCTCGTCAACCAGGCCAGCGGCTTGCCGGTCTGGCGGGCGGGATGTGACCCGCAGCAGCCGCAACCCTATATCTATCCGCTAGCCACACTTGGCGGCGTCGAACTGACTGCCAACTCGCCGGCTGACCACGTCTGGCACCACAGCCTCTGGTTTGCGTGGAAGTATATCAACGGCGTCAACTATTGGGAAACCGACCCGCAGACCGGCAAGAGCGAAGGCAGCACCCTCATCAAGTCCACGAAGATCCAGTGCGGTGACGACTTTTCGGCTCGCGTGGAGCTGGCCATTGAGTATGCACCGCCGGGCAAACCGCCGGTGCTGCGCGAGTCGCGCGTGCTGGCGTTCGGCGCCCCGCGTGCGGACGGTTCGTATGTGATTGACTGGGACGCGACATTCACCGTCGGTGAAACCGGGATCATTCTTGACCGGACGCCGCCGCAGGGTGCCTCCGGCGGTTACGCCGGCTTGTCGCTGCGGTTTCCGAAGGGAATCAAAGGCTGGAATTTTCTAACGAGCGAAGGGGCCGCCAGTGCCGCCACGGGGAATGGGCAGCCGGCATGCTGGGCTGACTTTTCCGGTCCGACGCGAACAGGGCCGGTGGCGGGCATCACGGTGTTCGATCATCCGGCCAATCCGCGCCACCCCACCCGGTGGTATCTCAACGCGGAGCACCCGTATTTCAGTCCGGCGTTGATTTACCGGGAGCCCATGACGCTCAAGTCCGGTGCGACGATGCGGCTGCGCTACCGCGTGCTGGTGCATGAGGGACTGGGAGAGATACCCAAACTCGACGCTGAATTCAACAACTTCGTCAAACCACCATGAGTTCCGCCGGGGCCGCGCCAATGGTTTGCTGCGGCAACCCGCAACCAGGCTCACCCCTGCTTCCGCTATTTCCCACCGGCCGTTCCCGCAAGCCTTCGCGCTGAGGAAGGCCAATGCCGCGAAAGATGGCGGCGAGGCGAATCTTTTGAAAGAATCGGCCGTTCCCCGCGTTTTCTTGACCATGAAATCCGCCCCATGGATGCTCACCGTCCCTGCGGCCTCCGGCGCGACCAGGCAGGTGCCCGTGTCGCGCCGCCGGGTCATCGCCAGCCATGCCGCCGCCCCGCGGCCCGCGATCCTCCCCGCGCGGCGGTTAGGTAAGGACGCGCCGTCCCGCTCAATCCAACTGAGCATTAATGTTAGAAAAAGGATCCTGAAGATGTTGCATAATCATCGTGCCGCGTATGTCTGTTGCAGCTTGCTGCTCATGGGTGCGCCGGCCCGTGCTGCGGCGGTTGCCATTGCCGCTGAGACTACCGAAAACCTGGCTGCCGTGCGACCGGTGCAGCAAACCGGTGAGGTGACGGTGGATCGCAGTCCCGGGCAAGCGCCGCTGGACCTCGGTGATCTGGTTTACGCGACGGGCATCGGGGTGCGAGCGGGATCCAAACTCACCTACGACGTCAGCAATCGAGCGGGCCGGTTCGAGGCGTGGGTGGGGATTGATCCCAAGGCGTCCGCGAAGCGAGCGGGCCGGTTTTGCGTCCATGCCGATGAGGCCCTGGTGTTCGACAGCGGCGTGATCCAACAAACCGACAAGCAAGGGAGTTCACAAAACCCCACCCGGCCGATTCGCGTGGTGATTCCGCTGGCGGGCGTCAAGCAGTTGCGCCTGACGTTCCAGTGTGAAGACGACAAGGACCAGACCGGCTTGTGCGGCGGTTGGGGTGACGCGAAATTCGTGCCCGCATCCGCCCCGGAGTATCAGCTCGGCACGTATGCAGGCAAGACCTTGGCCGCAACTCCGCCGATGGGCTGGAACTCATGGTGCCGTTATGGCACGGACATCAGCGAAGAACTCATCAAAAAGGTCGCCGCCGCGATGGTGGAGAGCGGCATGCGAGACGCCGGATATATATATGTCGGCCTGGATGACGGCTGGCAGGCTCCCGGCGCGAAATTCGACGACCAGGGGTATCCGCTCTGGGACCCCAAGAAGTTTCCGGGCGGCATGCAAGCGCTGGGCGACTATCTGCACGCCAAGCGGCTGAAATTCGGCATCTACTCGCGAGCGGAATGGGTCAGGGGGCACGAGACGCAGTTTGCCGCCAGGTTCGCCGAGTGGGGCGTGGATCTGGTGAAGTATGACTTCAGTAACAAACAGCAGCAACAGACCACGCTCGACGCCATCCGGGCCGCCGGACGGGACGTGATCTTCTCCGTATGCGAGTGGGGCAACGAGCGCCCATGGCTGTGGGCACCGGGCCTCGGCGCGGAGATGTGGCGCACAACTTATGATGTCAAGGACAAGTGGACCAGCGCATACGACAACAACGGCGGTATCGGCGTGCTGCGCTCAGCCCATCAGAACGAGGCGCTGGGCCCGTTCGTCGGGCCGGGACGCTGGAACGACCTGGACATGCTTCAGATCGGCGTGGATGGGTTCGACTATGGCAACGATCAGAAGAAGGCCGGGTTCGATATCACTCCCGACGAGGAAAGATTGCAGATGAGCCTCTGGACGATTCTCGCCTCACCCCTGCTGACCGCCAACGACGTCACCACCATGAACGCCCAAACCAAATCGATCCTGCTGAACCGGCAGGTGATCGCAGTTAGCCAGGATCCGCTGGGCGTCCCCGGGTGGCGCGTCAAGAAGATGGACCGGATCGAGGTTTGGAAGCGCCCTTTGACAAACGGCGACGTCGCCGTGGGGTTCGTGAACCTCGACGACAAGCCACGCGATATCGACGTGACCTGGGCGCAATTGAACCTTGGCGGCCCGCGGGAAGTCACCGATTTATGGGCACAGCGCAGCCTTGGCAAACATGACAAGCGGCTGAAGATCGCGACCATCCCGTCGCACGGCGTGGCCTTCTTGCGCTTGTCAAAGTGACCGTGACTCGGCAAACGTACAACTGTTAACTCACCCCCGAAAAAAGCAACATGCACCCGACTACCCGCACCTCGCTCCAACCCCTGTCGCTCATGACAGGCCTGGCCATGCTCGCCTGCTCCCCCGGGGCTCCCGCCCAACAGGCCGTTGCGGCCCCGCCCAACGCCCCGGCCACGGTGGCATGGAATGCCGCGCAGGGCAAACTGACCCTGCAATACCACGGCACTGTGATTTTGAACACCACGGTCCGCGCCGAGGACGCGGCGGGAATAGAGGTGGCCGGCACCACCGTCAAACTGGAACAACCGGCTGCCGTCGGCGAGAAAGGGCAAGTCGAGCAACGTTTGAAGTTCACCTTGGCCGAGCCCAAGGAGGGCGTGAAGCTGGTCATGAGCGGCACCGCTGTGGGCAGCGGGGAGACCTTTCCCGCCGAAACCGGTAGCGAGGCGCAGCAGCGCTTCCCGCTGGTGCGTACCAGCGTCGGCTTGAGCCACTCGCTGCGCAACAACGCGCTTTATGATAGGCACTGGGACTGGATGCTCGCCGGCCCGGCCGACGGCACGACGCGCGTCCGGCCCAAGGTGGTGGACCAGCAGGGGATCACCTTCGGCTGGGAGATCCGCCCTGCGGCCGCCTCGACCAGCCCGGGGCCGGCGGCCATTGAGCTGGTGTTCCGGCCCCGTTACTATCAGAAACACAAGGATCTCGTTAACTTCGAGCCGTGGACCTATCAGGTCTGGCAGGGCTCGGTCTCCGGGTATTGCTCGTGGTGGTCCTACCGCGACGGCATCAATCAAAAGGTGGTGGACTCGCTGGTGGACGTGTTTGCCGCGAAGAAGCTCCCCGACTTCGGCTATCAGTATCTCCAGCTCGACGCCGGTTACTGCGGTGGCGGCGGCGGGCCGCAGTCATTCCTCGAATGGGACAAGAACAAGTTTCCCGGCGGCGCGCAAGCCGCAGTGAAGAAGATCAAGTCCGGCGGCATGAAACCCGGCATCTGGGTCCACCGCGTGTATCGGTCCTATGTCGATCGTGACCTGCCCCAGATCGGCAAGGACCATCCGGATTGGTTTGTGACCAAGGAAGACGGCTCGATCTATCAGGGAGGCTACGGGGTCTGGTGCCTCAACACCAAGAACCAGAACGCGCTGGATGCCCTGGTGCGCCCGCTGTTCCGCGAACTCAAGCAGCAGGCTTGGGACTACGTCAAGATCGACGGCGCCGGCGACATGATGAACTCCGACCGTGAACAACCAGCCGCCGCCCACTTCAAGAGGGTCGGCTCGACGCCCGAGGAGTCGCTGCGCAACTGGGACCGCGTGGCCCGCGAGGAACTCGGCAAGGACATCTTCATTCTAACCTGTTGGGGCGTGGGCCCGGGCCGTGCCTCGATCGGCTTGGCTGACGGCTGCCGCCTGGGCAGCGACGGGTTCCAATGGAACACCCTGCTGGGCAACAGTTCGACTAACGGCGTGGTGTGGCGCGGCGACCCCGACCATTGCGACATCATGGCCACGGGAGCCAAGGACAAGACCACCATGAAGACCTTCGGGGTGCCGGCGGCGACGGCCGACACCATCGACCAACCCTGCGTGGTGGCGATGGCCGGCAGCATGCTCATGGTCAGCGACAAGGCCGAGGACTATCAGAACGACGCCAACCTCGAGGGCATGAAACGCAGCGCCCCGGTGCTCTTCACCGTGCCAGGGCAACTCTACGACGGTGGCGGCAATGGCACCTGGTGGTTGCAGGAAATCGACCGCCCCTTCGACCATTGGTCGGTGCTGGCCCGCTTCAACTGGCGGCAGGGCAACTTGCAATGGAAGCGTCCCGACGCGCCGGAACAGGAAGTGAAGTTCACCGACCTCGGGCTGGCCGACGACCGCGAGTACCTGGTGTTCGAGTTCTGGACGCAGACCTTCCTGGGCAAGTCGAAGGGTTCGTTCAAGGCCCCCGCACTCGGGTCTAACGCCGCAATGCAGGTCTTCGCAATCCGCGAGGCGCGGACGCATCCCTGGGTTCTATCAACCACCCGCCACCTCTCGCAGGGCGGCGTCAGCCTGCTGGGCGAGAACTGGGACCAGGCCGGCCTCATCCTCTCCGGCAAGAGCGCGGTGGTCGGCGGCGATCCATACGTGCTGACGGTGCATTTGCCCGCCGGCTTCATGCTCACCAGCGCTGTGGTCACCGGCGAGAAGGTGGAGCTTGCGAAGCAGGCGGAGACCGCCACGGTCCGGATCGTGCCCGCGACCACCAAGACCGTCGAGTGGAAGATGAGTTTTGCCAAGTCCGGAGGCAGCAAGATTTGAAAAGACCAAGCACCGTTACCGCCTCGTCAATTCTCATACTTGCAATCATTCACCAACTCCGGGCGGTTATCACCCCACCGGAGTCTATGTTGCCAGAATCCGAGTGACTCAGTTAGGCGTCACCATCAGACGGACGAAGAGCTTGCCGCCCACTTCGCCAGGGGGCAGGGTGTAGGTGAGTTCGCCGCCGGGGCCGCTGGTGTTAGTGGTCAGATCACCAGCGTCAACAGGCGTCCAATCCACGAGGTTAGTCGAGGTCTGGACGACGAACTGGGTGCCATAGTCGGTGTCCGGGATCTGGCCGCCATTGGTCCAGGTCACCGTGTTGCTCGCGCCCAGTTCCGGATTGGTGATGAGGCCGGTGTCATTCATGAAATAGGCGATGCCGTTTTGCACCCCGTCATGATTCGAATCCCCGTTTACCCCGCCGGTCACGCCATTGGCGTCGGCCCAGCCAGCGTAGCCACTGCCGGAAACGGCGGACACCGTGAGCGTGCCGCTGCCGGTGAGTTGGCCAATCTCGTTTGGAGCACCCGAGTCAAGCGCGCCGTAAACGCCATCCGCCAATGGCGGATCGGTGCCGATGATGAGTTGGGACACCGCGTTGGTGCCCGAGAAGTTCAGGTCCAGCCTGGCATCGGTAGCGATGGTCACGGTGGAGGCGCTGGCAAGATAGGCGTTGCTGATCGAGAGCACGCCTTCGCTGACGGTGGTATTGCCGTCGTAGCTGTTTGTGCCGGATAGGGTGAGCGTGCCGGCACCGGCCTTGGCCATGCCGAAGCCGCTGCCGCTGATGCTGCCGCCAATGGTCAGTTGGTTGGTGGTGACGGTGATCGTCGGGGTGGTTGTCAGGTCAACGGCGTTGGGGCCAAAGTCCAGGTCGCTGGATCCAGCGAAGGTGAAGCTGCCGCCGATGCGGTAGGCTCCGGCGCCAACTGATAGATTCATGGCGCTGCCGGTGGTGTTGTCCAGCGTGCCGCCGTTGATCGCGAACCGTTTTCCGCTGGTGAAGTTTTGGAACGTGTTCGCCGCGAGCGCATTGGCGAAGTTCAGGGTTCCGCTCGTCAGGGTGTAGCCGCCGCTGGCGCCGTCGGTCGATAAGGAGGCCGCCTTGAGATTCACGGTCGGGCCATGCTGCGTCCACAGTCCGGCCGAGTGAAAGCCTAGCATCGTGTTGAAGTCGAGCGTGCCACCGCCGGCCAGCGTGATGGCATTGCCATTATAGTTCATGCCGGGGTTGCCCGCATAGTTGCCGCTAACCGAAAGCAGCGAGCCGGTGGCGACGGTCCATGTCCCCGCGCTGGCGAACCAGCCAGTGCCCACCAAGTTGACATGGACGCTGCCGCTGTTGATGACAAGGCCCTTGAAAAAGAGGCCGGTATTATCATTGATCGAAAACGTCTGGCCGGCGAAGTCGCTTGAGGTTGTGCCAATGGTGATTTGGCTATCAGTCGTGAGCGCCGCCAGCGTGCCGATGCCCGACCCGTTGGGATTCCAGTAACTGTCGCCAAAGTTGTAGGTGACGCCATCGGATGCCTGGAACCTTGCAGTGGCACCGTCGGTGTCGAGATAATACGGCGTACCGTTCCCTGCGATGATCATCACCGGCGTGGCGTTGGTTGGGGTGGAATCAACGCTCACTTCCGCCTCGCTGTTGATGGCCGACACCACGTAGTAGTAGGTCGTGCCATTGGTCAGGCCGGTGTCCATATAACTCGCGGTCGGAATGTTGGTCGCAATCGTCGTGTACGGTTCTCCTCCTGTTAGAGACTGCTTGACGTCATATCCGGTTGCCCCGAGCGGTGCGGTCCAAGTCAGGCTCACCTGGGTGTTGCCCGCCGTGGCGGCAAGCCCGGTCGGTGCCGCCACTTGCACCACCACGCTGGCCTGGGTCGAATCGGGGCTGTCGCCCGGGGTGTTGGTGGCCGCCACCACGTAGTAATAGGTCAGGCCATTGGTCAGGCCGATTTCCGTGTAGGAAGTTTCCGAGGTGGTGAACGTCTCGGCAACCGATCCGCCGTCCCCGCTCAAGCGTTTCACGGTGTAACTGGTGGCCCCGGCCGGGGCGGTCCAACTCAGCGTGACCTGGTGGTTGGCTGGCGTGGCGGTCAACCCGGTCGGTGCCGCCGGCTTCACGCCTTGCGACACGGCGCCGGAGGAAGAACTGCCGAAGGTGCTGTTGCCTTCATAGATGGCGGTGATGGAGTGCGTGCCCGTGGCAAGCCCGCTGGTGGTGAACGTCGCATGGTTGGGAATCGAACCGTTCAATGGTTCGGTCCCCAGAGCGGTGACGCCGTCGTAGAATTCGACCGACCCGGTGGCCCCCGCAGTCACCGTGGCGGTGAAGGTGACGGACTGACCATTGGCCGAGGGATTGGCCGACGAGGCCAGCGTGGTGGTGGTGGGGGGCTTTTCGGAAACAACCGAGAGGGTGATGGCGGCGTCGGTCGCGTGGAGAGTGAGGGTGTAGTTGGTGGCGCCAATGGTGACACCCTTGGTGGTGCCGCCGCCGGTGAACTGCCAGCCCGCGTCTGTTAGACCAGCCGCCGCAGTGACGAGAGTGTAACTGGAACTGAGCAACGTCGCGCCCGTGGTGTCCACGGTGAGATAGACCGTGCCGCTCACCGAGGCGGTCCTGGTGACGGCCAGACGGTCGGCGGTGGAGTTGCTGAGGTTGAATTTCAGGGTCGCGCCGTCGGCAATCGTCAGGGCGGTGCTGGCGAAGCTGTCCTGCTGTTGGAGGTTGAAGGTGCTGACCGCGCCATCGGTCATGTCAAATGTCTGGCCGCCGAGGTCCAAGGTCGCGCCCGCCGAACCTGCACCCGTGGTGCCCGCGCTGATCGCCGTGGCGCTGCCGGGTTGGACGGCCAGGGTGCCGGTGCCGGTGACGGCAATGGCAGTGTTGGCCAGCGAACCGCCAGTGAGTTTCAAAGTGCCGGCATCGACGGTCGTCGCACCCGTATAGGTGTTCGCGTTGGTGAGCGCGAGCGTGCCGTCGCCGGCCTTGGTGATGCCGTAGGTGCTGTTGCTGCCGCTGATGACGCCGCCGACCGTGAGGGTGTTTTGGTTGACGGTGAGCTGGCGGGTGCCAGTCAGCACTACCTTGGCGGTGCCGAGGTTGAGGTCGCTGCTGCCGGCAAAGGTGAAGTTGTTGTCGATGCTATAACCCGCGGTGCCGACCGTCAGTGTCATGGCGCTTCCGCTGGTATTGTCCAACGTGCCGCCGTTGAGTTTGAATGGTTTGGCCGCGGTGTTGAAAGCGACGAACGCGTTGGCCGAGGCGGCGGTGGCGAAATTCAGGGTGCCGCTGGTGAGGGTGTAGCCACCAGAGAACACGGCGCCACCGGCCAATCCGGCCGCCTTGAGATTCACCACCAGGCCCGCACCGGCGTCGTTCTCCGTAATGAGCCCGCCCGAGTTGAAGCCGAGCATCTTGTTCAAGTTGATCGTGCCGCCGCCGGCCAGCGTGACGGCCGCGCTCTGCCAATTCATGCCGGGGTTGCCGCCGTAGGTGTTGTTCTGATTCAACGTCGAGCCGGCGGCGACGGTCCACGACGATCCGGGATGATTGTTACCCGTACCGATCAGCGTGACGGTGGCGCTGTCGCTGTTGATGGCGATGCCGCCAAAGGCGGTGCCGGCGGTGGTGTCGATCAAAAAGGAAAGCCCGGCCAAGTCGGTTGCATTGGTGCCGAATGTCATTGGGCCGCCACCTGCCAGTGCGAACGTCGTCAGCGTGCCGATACCCGAAGAGTTGGGATTCCAGTAGTTTCCGGCAAAGGCATAGGTGGCGCCGTTGGCGGCTTGGAATCCGCCGGTGGCACCGTCAGTGTCAAGATAAGACACCGCGTGAGCGGCGGGCATGGCGAGGCCGAGGGCGGCGAGGGCAATCGCGAGGCCCCGGAGAGAGCGGGGAGTGGTGGTTGTTTGCATGGCTTTGAGTTCGGCGGTGAGTGTCATGGCAGTGAAATGATGTCGATGGGGTTGAGGAGTGATATCATCAGTTGGCTTTGATGTCGCTTGGATTTTTTGATCAGGTCGTCATCCGTGGTCACCAGATGGTCGCATCCCGCGGACTCGGCAGCCGCAGTGTGGAGAGCGTCGAAACAGGTGCTGCCAAGGCTCTCGACTGCTAGGAATTTGCTTCTGGGGTGAAGGCCGTTGTAAGAGCCGGTGGCCGGACCGGAGGGCGGGGAAATGGAGCTGAAACTGCGTAAAAACGGCAGCCACGGAGCCGTCCGGGGCCTTGCCCTGGCGGGATCATGCCGACAAACGGGGATGGTCTCAAGATTCATGGGAAGTCCTCTCGAGGGCGAAACTAGCGCTCCGAACCGCTTTGCCAAGAGCAATCTGCAAATCGCCTGAGTTTTCTTGGCATTGAGGTTTCATCTGAGTTGGGCAGGGGGTTTCAGGTGGCCTCGAGCACCAGCGTACGCTCGCTGTCCAAGGGGCTTGCGAGCGCACACTTCCTGGGCTGGACCTTGAATTGACAAGGCCTTGGCAAGGCCTCCCGGAACATGACTTGGCACCTTCCGGGGGGTGCCGGGACTTAGCCACAGCGGTGTGGCTAAACCGGGAGAGCTGCGGCTACACCATTCCTCACGCTGAAGATTTCAACATTCAACATTCAACATTCAACTTCCAACTTCCAACGTTCAATGATCAAGTAAGGTGCCGCAAATAAATAAACTTTCCAAATCGCATTATTGGCCGTAAGAGTTTTTGGTAAAATGATGAAATGGTAAAATGATGCGGAAGGGGAATCTCGCCCTGAATCCTTGGTCTTTTCTTCCATCATTTTACCTCATCATGATTTTACCATAATGCTTCATTATCTTCTCTTCGAGTTACTAACATATAGTTAATATCTTTACAGCGCCTAAGAGCAAGACCTGACCCCGCATCGGCACTGCTGCCACCCGACAACCCATGCGCGGATGATTCACGAATTCTTCTGAAACGCCAGCAAGTGCCAACTCATTTTCCGTCGGGATCAGGAACTGTGAAGTTGGTGTCGGCCGCTGCGATTTCCTGGTGCCCCGGGCGGACTTACGGAGCGCTGGCTTTTGCCGGCGAGTCAAAGGAGGGAGGGCGTCTCGCCCTCATTAGGGATCAGGGTGTTTGGTCACGGCGAGGTTCATTGGTGGTGGCCAACGGCATCAATCAGGCCTGACCCGGCATTCCTGCGACGCGCTCCTGGTTGATCCGAGCTGCGCAAGAAGTGAGCACCCCCCTTGTTCCCGCTCGGCGAGCCTCGTTGTGGCTGCCTCATGCACGCCACTCCCCCCAAAGCAATTCCCTAGCAATAATTCAGTGGCAACTTTCCGGATTTTGGCGGGTTCTGATGGCGAATCCCTACCAAACCACTCACCTTCCTTGAAACCAAGCCATTCATACCACGCCACCGAATTTGACCTGGCCGAACCGTTTGACTGCCACTGCGGCAGTCCCTGCTGTTTTGGAACCATCAGGGGATTCAAGGATCCGACCACGGATGGGCCCACGTGCTTGCAGCCATTGCTGGCACCTCACCTCAGCCGCCTGCGCAGTGCCTGCGCCGAGTTTGCGCTGCGATGAGCGACCGGGCACCAGACGACGTGGCGCAGGTGGCTGCAGGGGCCGGTCAGCACCTTCTTTTGCATGGGTTTTTCGAGCGGACCGCCAGTCGCTGGCCCGAGCGGGTGGCGGTGGACGCGCCGCCCGGGGCGGGCCGGAGCGAACGCATTCTCGTCACTTACGCCGAACTCTCACGTCAAGCGGCTGCCCTCGCCGGCCTCTTGCAGCCGATCATCACCGGCGAGTGCGTGGTCGGGATTCTGCTGCCGCGGAATTCCGGGTTGCTCTACGCGGCGCAACTGGCGGTGTTGCAAGCCGGTGCGGCCTACACCTGCCTCGATCCGATGTTTCCGGATGAACGGATGCGGGACGTCCTGGCGGACTCCGAGGTGGTCGCCGTGCTAACCGATGCCGCCGGGCTCGCCCGGGTCAAGGCTGCCGCGCCAGGCGTGGCCCGGGTCTTTGATGCGGCCGCGGCTCTAACGGCGGCGGTTCTGACGCATGACCCGGGCCCCCGTCCGCCGTGGCTTTCCTCTTCCAGTCTGGCCTATGTCATCTATACCTCGGGAACCACGGGGCGACCGAAGGGTGTTCTGATAGAGCACCGGAGCATCGCCAATTTGGTGCAGAGTGAGCTGGCGGAGTTTCACCTCGCTCCGGGTGATCGCGTGGGCCAGGGTTCTTCGGCGGCGTACGATTCCTCGGTGGAGGAAACCTGGCTGGCCTTTGGCGCCGGGGCGACGGTGGTGGTGATGGATGATGACACGGCCCGCCTCGGCCCGGATTTGATTCCCTGGCTGCGGCGCGAGCACATCACCGTCTTTTGTCCGCCACCCACGCTGCTGCGGGCCACCGGCTGCGATGATCCGGCAGCCGCGCTGCCGGACCTGAAATTGCTTTATGTGGGCGGCGAAGCATTGCCGCGGGAGGTGGCCGACCGCTGGGCTCGTGGCCGCCGATTGGTCAATGGCTATGGGCCGACGGAATGCACCGTCACCTCGCTGCGCGGTGACGTTGAGGCAGGCGGGCCGATCACCATTGGCCAACCCGTGCCTGGCCTGGTGGCCTGGGTCCTGGATGAGGCGCTGCGGGAAGTGCCTAACGGTACGCAAGGCGAGCTTTGCCTCGGTGGCCTCGGGCTCGCCCGGGGATACTGGAAAAGCCCCGAACTGACCGCCGAAAAATTCATCAATCATCCCGTGATGGGACGGCTCTATCGCACGGGAGATCTGGTGCATTGTGACGAGGCCGGACGTTTTCATTGCCACGGGCGGATGGACGCACAGGTGAAGATTCGCGGCTATCGCATTGAGTTGGACGGCATTGAGGCGCACTTGGCGGCGTGCGCCGGCGTGCGAGCCGCGGCCTGCAACGTGCAGGACGACGGCGGCCATCCGCTGTTGGTGGCGTTCATCGTGCCCGAGGATCCCGCCGCGCCGCCCGCCGTCGTCGGGCTCAAGGCGGTGCTGGAGGCCAAGCTTCCCGGCTACATGGTGCCCGCGCGCTTCGGTTTTCTGGCGGAGTTGCCTACCACCGTCGGGGGCAAGCTCAAGCGTGCCGCGCTGCCTCATCTTGATGGCGTTGAGCGCAACGCGGGCAGGCAGTGGGGGCCGCCGCGCAACGCGATGGAGGACTGCCTCGAGGCCGCGTTCCGCAACTGCCTGTGCCTGGCGCAACCCATCTCCATTCACGATGATTTTTTCAATGACCTTGGCGGCGACTCACTGACCGCGGCGATTCTCGTGAGTCTCCTCCGGAATGACCCGGCAACCGCCTGGGTCACCGTTCGCGACATCTACGAATCGCCCACGGTGGCGAAGTTGGCCATGCTCGCTCCAGCTCCGGGACCAGCGACCCCAGGGCCGATTCCGCCAGAGAAAAACCGTCTGCCAGGGAAGCCGTTGCTGGTTACGGCGGTGCAAACCGGCTGGCTGGTCGCGCTGTTTTCGGTGGCTTCGTGGTTGGGCTATCTCATTGCCTATGGCTGGCTGCCCCGGCTGACGGATGCGCTTGGGGTGGTGCCGTCGCTCTTGCTGGTCCCCGTGCTGGGACTCGCGGCGTTCCTTGTCTATACGCCACTGGCGGTGGCCTTCGCGGTGATGGTGAAACGCCTGGTCATCGGGCGCTACCAACCGCTGCGGGCACCGGTGTGGGGAGGTTTTTTCCTGCGGAACTGGATCGTGCAACGGGCGGTGCATCTGGTGCCCTGGGCTTGGCTCGAAGGCACGGTGTTCCAACACGCCGCGCTGCGTGCGCTGGGCGCACGGATCGGTCGGCGCGTGCATCTTCATCGCGGCGTCAACCTCTTGAATGGCGGCTGGGATTTGCTGGACATCGGCGACGATGTCACACTCAGTCAGGACGCCGCAGTGCGCCTGATCGAACTCGATGACGGTGATATCGTGGTGGCACCGGTGACCTTGGGCGAGGGTTCGACCCTGGACATCCGCGCGGCTGCTGGCGGGCACACGGTGCTCGAACCGGGGGCCTATTTGACCGCACTATCGTCGTTGCCGCCGGGGGGCCGCATGCCGGCCGGCGAACGCTGGGATGGCATCCCGGCGCGGCCGGCGGGACGGGCCCCGGTCCCGCCGGAGCGGCCCGCGAATGCGTCCGCTCTATCACCTTGGCAACACGGAGTGGCCATGCTGCTGGCACGGGCGGGAATGTTCCTGCTGCTCGTCCTGCCGCTGGAATTGCTGACCGTGATTGCTTGTTTGAGCCACCACCTCACGTCGGAGGAGTTATGGGGATGGTTGTTTCACCCGGTGGCGGACTGGACCCCGTGGTGGGTCGGGCTGGGCATCGTGGTGCTGGCCGTGCCGCTCACTCTGGCGTTTGAAGCTGCCGTCCTGCGCCTGCTGGGCCGGGTGCCGGAGGTCCCCATTGATCGTTGGAGCCTGGCGTACGTGCGGGTTTGGCTCAAGACCGGCTTGGTCGAATCCGCCGGGAGGTGGTTGAGCGGCACCCTGGGGTGGCCCGTTTGGCTCCGCGCTGCGGGCATGCAAGTGGGCCCGGGTTGCGAAATCAGCACCATCACCGATGTGGTCCCGGAGCACCTCGAGATCGGTTCGGATACCTTTTTTGCCGACGGCATTTACCTGGGCGGACCGCGCATCCAACACGGCATGGTCACGCTCACCAAGACCCAGCTTGGCCGGAATACCTTTCTCGGCAACCATGTGGTGGTCCCCGCCGGGCAGCGCCTGCCCGCCGACATATTGTTAGGCATTGGCACGGTTGCCGATGACACGACGGTTCGCGCCGGGACTTCGTGGTTCGGCCAGCCACCATTCGAGTTACCCCGGCGCGAGGTGGTGGCACTCGACCGCCGGCTCACCCACGACCCGTCGTGGATTCGCCATGTCAATCGCCTGTGCTGGGAGCTATTGCGGTTTGGGCTGCCGATTACCCCGACGGTAGTCACCGTCGGGTGGTTCCGGGCGCTGGCGTATGCGGAAACGGCGGCCTTGCCGAGGTGGGGCGCGGCCATGATGATCCCGTTGGTGAGCCTGGGCGCGGTGGGTTTTCTCTGCCTGTTGGTGCTGGCGTTGAAGTGGGCGCTGCTCGGGCGGGTACGCCCGGGGCAACATGCGTTGTGGTCCTGCTGGTGCAGCCGCTGGGACTTTCTCTATGTCGTCTGGGGTCAATACGCCGCACCCGCCTTATCGGCGCTCGAAGGCACCTTGCTGCTCGGTTGGTATCTCCGGGCGATGGGCATGAAGCTCGGCAAGCGCGTCGTGCTGGGCAGCGGGTTCGCGCAGGTGGTGGACCCGGATATGATCCACATCGAGGACGGCGCCACGGTCAATGCGATGTATCAGGCGCACACCTTCGAGGATCGCGTGCTCAAGATCGACCATGTTCACGTGCGGCGCTGGGCGACGCTGGGGGCGAGCACCGTGCCGCTCTACGGTGCCGAGGTGGGCGAGCGCACGCACGTCGCGGCCCACAGTGTCATCATGAAGCGCGAGCGGCTGCTGCCCGGCCGACGCTATGAAGGAGCGCCCACCCGCTGACGGCCTGGCGCGAGATGCGCCAGCCATGTGGATGGGTTGCGCGCAGGGCGGATCCGACGCGGACGCACCAAGCACCGCCGCAGGTGATGGTGTCGCCGGGAATGGCCAGGCGCAGGGGCGCGGCGGCGACGGAGTGCGAGACGAGCAGACCGCAAAACGAAAGGGCTGACCCAGTGCCGCATTCAAGGCACCCGCCGCGCTTGAGCCATCAAAGTCATCAAGACCATCAACCGGTTAGGCAGGCACCCGGAGAATTTGAGTTTCCCGATGAACTCGTCCGAAACGATGAAGGAACGGATGATCCCATCGGTCGGTATGGCCCTGGCCCGCTCCACCAGCTCGCGGCCTCCAGTGGCATCTGTCATCTTCACCCGGAAATCGCCCGCCGAAACCTCGTGTACTCCGCAAGAGCGGACGGCATCGGCTAATGCCGTATTGATCACACCGCCAGCGAATGTGAACCAACGGGTTGCGTTGATCTGCCGGTTCCTGATAACCACGTCATGCCCGGCATCCAGGAAAGCATACTCGGCACGCAATGAGTTGATGGCCTGCCTCGCCCGGGCGGACCAGCGTGGGGAAATTTGCGGGTCAGTCAGCACACCGTGTGCGGCCCGTGAAAGCCGATAGGACAGGCCCATGCCAGCACCGAGCCACTGGCTTTTCCCGCGTTCTTCGGCAGGCACGACGAAGGCCTCCCGGCGGCTCCAATCCAAGGCAGTCACCAACTGGGGTGTTCAAAACTCCGGAAAAACCGGGACCATATCTCCCACGGAAGCCAAGGTGCAATTTCAATGCCAATGCGAATGTGTTTGCAGTGTGGATTGATGGCTTGAGAATCTGATGGACTATTTCCGGTCCGGGCACATCCGGTGGTTGAAACCCTGTGCTCCTTCATCATGGGTTATTCCCGGTTGGATCGTGTGCCGAGTTTCGCATGAGATTCCGCAGGAACCAACACTCCTCTCCTGAACATCCCAGTGGCACCCTGTCCTATCGGCGGAGACCGCCGGCCAGAGGCTGCCCGCAGGGCGTGCGAAGCCCGGCAAAGCCCGGCCTATCCAAGGGTTCTCCAACCCTCAGACGCGTCATGGCACGGGCTTGCAGCCCTCACTACAAGCGGTGTGATCCTTACCCAGGGCCACCTCACTCATCATCATTTTACCCCAACTCTTCAATCTTCTCTTCACATGCATATCATCCTGTCCATTCATTTACGTGACCTGAAAAGTTCTTTCCACGGATCACACGGCTTACCACGGATAAGAAATAACAATAAGAAATGAGCGATGGGGTGCCAGTGGCAGGCTGCCAGAGGAGCGGCTTGACCACCATCCGGAAACAATCTTATCCGTGCAATCCGTGGTGAAAAATCTTGCCGCAGGAGCCACCTCCGGGGTACTTGGTCTTGCGGGTGGCGGCAGTGCCGCTGCGGTGTCATGTCCTGCTCTTACTTGATCATTGAATGTTGGAAGTTGGAATCTATCTCCTCATGGATCATTGGCCGCTGAGCCGTCTGCATTCAACATTCAATTTTCAAGTGGCAGAATGGTCGATACGGTGACCTTGCTTGCGCTTGCCGCGGCCGCGACGGCATCATTCCGAGGAATCCACCGTGCCACCTTGCTGGTCACGCACGGCAACATACCCGGCAGCGCCGGCCTTGAACCGGCCCGGACAGCACCAGAATGTGCCAAGCCACCGAATCCGAGATCGTTTACCGAGTTCCGCATGAAATTCCGCAGGAACCACATTGGTATCGAGCAGAAAGCCGGTCGTTTCAATCTCCCAAAAGGGGTTGCTCCGTGCCACGCCCTGGCAGTTCTCGCTCGCGCTCAAACCGCGAATCATCGCCCACCTCCGGCATTTCGCTCAGCACTTGCCAGAAGCTCTTGCGTTTCTCCGCGCCATCCGCCCGCAGCGCTTCCCGCAGAATTCGCCGGTGCTCTTCCTCCACCGATACACCATGCTCGCCCGCCCGCCTCTTCAGGTGGCGAACCAACTCGCTATCCAGATTCCTTACCAGCAACTATGCCATGCGGAAATCCCCGGATAGCAATGATAGCGAGTCAAGCAGGGAATGTCACCGTTTCGGGTAAGGCCGGAATTCCCAAAGCACAACACCATCTGCCGAACCTGTTCTGCGTGAAAATTGAGCGTTGCACCGCTGAATCCAACCCGCTATCCTTGGGGCGGATCATGCAAGCGCTCTCGTCACTCAATCTTGAATCGGAATTGAGCTACGGTTTACCTGCCAAAATCGCAGATGTTCAGCCCTCAGGCGCTCACCGACCTCGCCGCGCGGCTTTCCCGCCGGGAATTTCCACTTTATCCTGCCGTATGAACCTCGAAACTCTCATTGCACCAACCGACCTGCGGGACTACGCCAAGGCGCACGGGTGGACGTTGATCAAAGAAGCCGCGAAAGACCGGCTTTATGTGATGAGCCATCCGAACTTTGAACGCCGGCAACTCGTCTTTCCCATGGATACAACCGCACCAGACTACGCCGAAGCCATCAACCTGATGGTGGAGAAGATTGCAGTAATGGAACGGCGAACACCGGACGCTATCATCAAGAGCCTGCTGGAAGTCAGCGATGATTCCGTCGCGTTCCGTGTGACTTCACCCCGTCCGGAGGAGCGCTACCTTCCTCTTGCATTTGCGGGCGCGATGGTCGCCGGCGCACAGCAGTTGCTGCTGGCCTCCGCCTGTACCGTCCTCAAACCCAAAGCGCACCATCCACGCCTCAGCCGAACCGAAGCACAGCAGTTCCTTGAGACGGCACGCTTCCGCCACACCCAGCCGGGAAGTTTCGTGCTGAACGTGTCGTGCCCGGTGCAGGTCATGGACGTGCAGGCCCCCCTGCTGCCAGGTGAACTGGAAGCTCCGTTCGTCCGTCGTGCGATGCTGGCCTTGCAGCGAGCGCTCCGGGAGCTGGTCTCGGCCATTGAAACCGATTCTCTGGATGGACTCATCGCAACGCTCAAGGCGAGCGTAACTCCGCTGGTTTCATCCAACTTTTGCGAGGCGCTGACACGATTCGAAGACGAGTCTCTAAAGAATTCGTTGGATGTCGGAATAACCTGGGCTGCCTCAATTCCTTGTCCCGCTGGTGAACCCGCCTGTTCAGCGGTCCGGGTGCAGCACGACTATTTCTCCCGCATCGAAGAGGTGCGCCGGGAACTCCGCTCCAACGAGAGGCACACGGAAGACACTTTCATCGGCACGGTAGAACGACTCGACGGCGAGATGTGAGACGAGGGTCGCCGTTCGGGTGAAGTGATCCTGTCGCTGCTGCTCCCGGAGGGTGAAACCGTGAGGGCGCGCGCCAACCTGAACTCTGATCAGTATCACATTGCCGACCAAGCTCACATGACCGAAGGCACCTACGTCAAGGTGGCCGGCAAGTTGCATCCAGGGCGGCAGCCCAGACAGTTGAGCGACCTCCAATCCTTTGAGTTGATTCAACGGTAGCAATGATAGCGTGTCAAGCAGGGAATATCACCGTTCATTCAGAGCGAGATCGGCCCAGCTTTCAAAAACCCGTTCCATCGCCCTGGCGTAGCCCGCCACTTCCTGCTCGTCGCGGGTGGCAAATGACGTCTGGTTCAAGCTGGCCAGCAGCCGTTCCACTTCGTGATTGGACAGCTTGACGCCCTCAATCCGGGTGGACGAGCCGATGCTCTCGATGGTGGCGCTGTGCCGCAGCGCCAGTAGCCGCTCCGGTGCCAGCGTCCGCAACGCCTGCCACTGCCCCTTCGCCTCATCGAGCTGGGCGATGAGATGCAGCATTTCGGGAGTAATCTGCGGCGCTTGCAGCATTCGATACCCGATTTGTATCCGCTTTATCCAATTTGGCAACGGAAAAGGTGGACATGGAAAAGGTGGACCTTCTGACGTCGAAGGCCTTTAATCAACCCGCCGCTTTAGCCTTACCCAACCCCGCCATGAAATTCGCCGAAGAAATCGAAATCTGCCTGCGTTCGCGTTTCACCGTCGTGTGGATCTCGTCCTACGAAGAGGAGCGCATCGTCGCCTCGCTCAAGGAGCTTTGCGATCGCACCAAACGCCGCCTGCTCACCTGGGATATAGCGGCTTACTTCAAAGCCGTGTCCGACACGCCCGGCGCACCTTCGCCCCCGGATGCCAAAGATCCTCTCACGGCGCTGGAGGCCGTCGGCAAGGCCGAGGCCGGCACCGATGCGGTTTTCGTTCTCAAGGACTTCCACCACTGCCTCGACAAGCAGCCCAAGATCATCCGCCAGCTCCGCAATCTGGCGCAGGCGCTCAAGGCCACCCGCAAGTCCATCATCATCACCGCGCCCAACGCCAAGGTGCCGGACGACTTGAAGGACGATGTGTTTCTCATGGAGTTTCCGCCGCCGGATGTGGAAGAAATCAGCGGGCTGCTGGACCGCTTCACGCAAAACCCGCAGATCAAGGTCAACCTCACCGCGCTGGGCCGCGACAAGGTGCTGCGCTCGGCGCTCGGCCTCAGTGCGAACCAGGCGCTCCGCGTCTTTGGCAAGAGCATTGTCGCGGAGATCAAGGGAGCGAACGGCGAGATCCTCAAGCCCTCCGGCACTCTTGACGAGCGGGGTATCGACATGATCACCGCCGAGAAAAAAAGCATCATCCGCGAGTCCGGTGCCCTGGAGTTCTTCTCGCCTCAGGAAACCATCGCCGACATTGGCGGGCTGGAGGTGCTCAAGGAATGGCTGCGCGGCCGCGAGGCCGACTTCACGCCGGAGGCGCAGGCCTACGGCATCCCCGCGCCGAAGGGGATCGCTCTTATCGGCATTCCCGGCACGGGAAAAAGCCTCACTGCGAAGATGGTTTCCAGCCTCTGGCACCTGCCGCTGGTGCGGCTGGATGTCGGCGCCCTGTTTGGCGGACTCGTCGGCCAGTCGGAGGAAAACACCCGCAGGGCGCTGGCCTTGGTCGAGACCATCGCCCCGTGCGTGCTGTGGATTGACGAAATGGAAAAAGCCTTCGCCGGGGGTGGGTTGGACGGCGGCACCTCGCAGCGCGTGTTCGGCAGTGTGCTCTCGTGGATGCAGGAAAAGAAACAGGCAGTCTTCGTGATCGGCACGGCCAACGATGTCACCGCCCTGCCACCGGAGTTTCTCCGCAGCGGGCGCTTCGATGCCACCTTCTTCCTCGACCTGCCCACCACCGTCGAGCGCCGCGCCATCTTCGAGGTCCACATTACCAAGCGAAAACGCCCGCTGGCCATGTTCGATCTGGACGAACTCGCCGCCGCCTCCGCCGGCTTCGTCGGCGCGGAAATCGAACAGGCCGTGGTGGATGCCATGCACCTTGCCTACAACGACAAGGCATCGCCCCGCCGCGAATTCACCACCGGAGACCTCATCGTGGCGCTGGCCAGGCTGGTCCCGCTCTCCCGTTCCCAGCGCGAGCGCATCGAGATCCTCCGCTCCTGGCTGCGCGACGGCCGCGCCCAGTCCGCTTCTTACGCCGAAGCCCGCAATCACGAGGAGCAGTTCGTCCAGATCCAACCATTCGACTCACCACCGCCACCCTAGGAAACCGCCATGTCCCACTTCACCACCATCAAGACCGCCTTCACCGCCGCCGAGCCTCTGGAGCAAGCCCTCGCCGATGTCGCCGCCCGGTTCGGTCTTTCCGCCGTGCGGAGAAACACCACCGTCTCCGGTTGGCGGGGCAAAACCACCACGGCGGAACTCGTCGTCTCCACCCGCAATGCCGGTTACGACCTCGGTTTCAAGCAGGAAGCCGGCCACTACGCCCTCGTCGGCGACTGGTACGGCATCAAGGACATCAATCGGGACACCCTCACCCAAGCCCTCGCCCAGCGCTACGCCTACCACGCCACCGTGCAGAAGCTCGTTGAGGAACAGGGCTTCTCCCTCGTGGAGGAGGAGCAGCAGGAAAGCGGTGCCATCCACCTCGTCCTCCGCCGCTCCGTCTGAATCCCTTCACCCTCCGCCTATTTACCCGCCATGCAAACTGAGGAAATCGAAGTCACCATCCAGCCCGACGGCAGCACCAAACTCCATGTCCGCGGAGTGGCAGGAGCCACCTGTCTCACCCTCACCGAGGAATTGATCAAAGCTCTCGGCGGCCAAATCATCGCGCACGAAACAACCCCGGAATACGACCAGCCCGTCGAACAATCCGACTCCGCCTGGCAATCCCTCGGCCAATAGCCCCCCGCCGCCAACCTTGAACACCTCTGCCCCGCCGCCGCGCCGAAAGTGGCGAAAAAGCATGGCAAGAAAGCCCAAACTGGCGACTTGCGGTAACAGAGTTCCCCAATTGGGAACTTTGTTCTTGTCTTTCCCTGAATTTCCGCCAACTTGTCCTTGAGAATCATCGCCCGCCGCACGCTCCGCGAGTCCCACGCCGCCCATGCCGATGCTAAGTCGGCACTGGAGGCGTGGTTTCATGAAGTTACGGCCGCCAAGTGGGCGGGACCTCAGGACATCAAGCAGCGCTACCCGTCGGCCGACATCCTGCCAGGCAACCGGGTGGTCTTCAACATCAAGGGGAACACCTACCGACTCATCATCAGAATCCACTACAACACCGGCATCGTCTTCATCCGCTTCGTCGGCACCCATGCCGACTACGACAAGATCGACGCCTCCAGCATCTGAACACCATGAAAGCCAAAATCCTGAAAACCGAAGCAGACTATCAGGCGGCCCTCGCCCGCGTGGAGTCGCTCATGGATGCCACGCCCGGTTCCGCCAAGGAGGAGGAACTGGAACTCTGGTCTCTGCTCGTCGAGCGCTACGAGCAGGAGCATTTCCCGATCGACCTGCCCGATCCGGTGGAGGCGATCAAGTTCCGCATGGAGCAGGAAGGCCTGCGGCAGAAAGACCTCGCCAAGGTGCTACCCGGCAAGAACCGCGTCTCGGAAGTGCTCCACCGCAAGCGTCCGCTCAGCCTCGGGATGATCCGCTCCTTGCACAAACACCTGCACATCCCCGCCGAGGTCCTCATCGGCACGCCGTAAACTCTTTCATTCGGAATCACCAAACCACCCGCCATTCCCCATTCGCCCTTTCCCATGCCCCTCTCCATCGACTTCGGCACCTCCAACACCGTCGCCGCCCTCTGGGACGCCGGCACTCAGGATGCGCGAAGCCTGCCCTTGGCCGATCTCACCACCGCCCGCACGGACCCGCATGGGCGGGAGTTCCATGTCGTCCCGTCGCTCATGCACTTCACAGTTCCTGATCTCGGTGGAAAATGATTTGGCACATTTGCGAGCGGTTCCCGGGCTTGAATGGTAATGCGGGACGAAGATGACCACGGATGAAGAGGATTACACGGATTGCACGGATTAAGAAGTAGTGATGGGATGAAGGCGGGACTTGGGGGGATGGATCGGGAGAAATAAACGACTGATGCTTCGGTCCGACGAATTACATAAGGCATTTCTTCAATCCGTGTAATCTGCGTAATCCCGTAATCCGTGGTGGTTTTGGGCCGTCATGTAATCCGTGGTGGTTTTGGGCCGTCATACCCCAACGCTTGTCGGAAGGAAGAGTGCCATGTCATTTTCCGGCATTGTCGGTCAATTCCGCGTCAATTCAAAGCTGAGGTCAGGAAGTCTGCACTTTCATGAACGCGGCCAGTGGACCGGCCAGCAGGTCGTAGCACGCGACCTGCTGGCCGCGCCCGGCACCTTCCGGTGGATGAAAAGCTACACCGGCTCCGGCATGAAGCTGCCGCGTACCCTGTTCGGGAAATCCATCGACAACTTCGATGCCGCCGCCGCTTTCCTCACCCAGGTCATCACGGCCGCTGGCATGTATGCCGACCTCAGCGACGACGAAGTCGCCTTCACTCTGCCCGTGGAGGCCTTCGAGCATGCCCAGAGCTGGCTGGATGGAGTGGTCCGCGGCGCCGGTGTGCTCCGCCCCCGTTATTTGGACGAGGCCTCCGCCGCCGCGCTGGGCTATGCCGCCCGCGTCCGTCCCGGCGCACCCTATCTCGTGTTCGACTTCGGCGGCGGCACGCTGGATGTCTCGATCGTCCGCTCCGATGAGACCACCGACGGCACGGTGCGCAGCCGCCTGCTGGGCAAGGCCGGCACCCAGGTCGGCGGTAGCGCCCTGGACGGGTGGCTCGCCAAATCCACCGCCGAGGCCGCGCTGAACGGCCGCGATGCCGCCAGCGTCCGCGCCCTCAAGCCCCGGATGCTCGCCGAGGCCGAGCGCGTCAAAGAAGCTCTTTCCGCCGACGACTCCGCCGACTTCGCAATCACCGACCCGCAGGGCGCACTCCTCGGCACCCACCACTGGACCCGCTCCGCCCTGGAGGATTTGATGGAGCGCCACGGCCTCTTCGACAAGGTCGGCGCGGTCCTCGATGCCGCGGAGGGCCAGGCCCGCGCCCACGGCTACGACCGCACCGCCCTCCAGGCCGTGCTGCTCACCGGCGGCTCCAGCCTCATCCCCTGCGTCCGCCGCCTCGTCCGCTCCCGCTACGGCGAACTCACCCGGGCCGACCGCCCCTTCGATGCCGTCGCCGCCGGGGCCGCCGCCTTTGTCGCCGGGGCCGGTTTCGACGACCGCGTCCGCCACTCCTACGCCCTGCGCCCCTACGACCGCGTCTCCGGCCAGTATGTTTACAAGGCCATCGTCCCCGCCGGTACGCCCTATCCCTGCACCGTCATGTCCCCCGGCGATGCGACCAAGCCCCTCACCCTCACCATCAAGGCCTTCAACGAAAACCAGACCCGCTGCGGCCTTCAGATCTATGAAGTCGCCGACCGCACCGCCCTGGCCATCGGCACCGTGGACCTCGTTTTCGACCAGAACGGCGCCGCCCGCTACACCGCCCGCGCCGATGAGCACGAACTCACCCGCCGCCCCATCGGCTCCCCCACCGGCATCCCCTGCGATCCTCCCGCCCAGCCCGGCGAGCCTCGTTTCCTCGCCACCTTCATCATCGATGCCTCCAAACACCTCTGCGCCACCATCCAAGACACCCGCTCCGGGCGCTTCCTCTTCCGCGACCATCCGCTGGTCAAGCTGACCTGACTTTTCCCGCCTCCATTCGCCATGCCGCCCGCCATTCTCGACCGCACCTTTATCCGTGACCTCTTCCGCCAGACGGAGGAGGTAGGCCAGCACCTCATCGAGCACCCGAAGACCAGCCTGTTGATGGTGCTAGTGCCTGCCGGAAAATTCCTTATCGATACCGGCGGCACGCCCTTCGAGGTGGATCTGCCGGCCTATTATGTGGCGGTGCATTCGGTGACCAATGGGCAGTATGCCCGCTTCGTGGCTGAAACAGTGCACCGCAGGCCGGAGCAGGCGGACTATGGCACGCCGGTGTGGAAAAACGGCACCTTTCCGCCGGAAAAGGCGGACCATCCGGTGGTGTGTGTGAGTTGGGAGGACGCCACGGCCTACTGCCGGTGGGCGGGGCTGCGGCTGCCCATGGCGTTGGAATGGGAAAAGGCGGCCTGCGGGCCGGACGGCCGGGCCTACCCGTGGGGGAAGGACTGGGACTCGAACCGCTGCCGGAATATCACGAATATGGGCAATGAGACGACGGCCGGCGTGTGGCGCTACGGGCAGGGCGGCGCCCCCTTCGGCGGACTCCAGCTCAGCGGCAATGTGTGGGAATGGTGCGCCGACTGGTATGATGGCAATGCCTACATCCGCTACCGGCAGGGAGACATCGCCGCTCCCCCATCCGGCTCATCTCGTGTGTTGCGTGGCGGGTCGTGGTTCAATTGCACTCCCAACGACTTCTCCGACGACTTCTCCGCCTCCAGCCGCGACCACACCTTCCCCGACAAACGCAACTACGGCTGCGGGTTCCGTTGTGTTGGTGTGTTGGGAGCTTCCCCCTGAGACTGGCTCCCTTTTCCCTTAGCTCTTAGACTCTTATCCCTTAGCCCTTTTCTCTTCATCATTCATCCTTCATCCTTACCGCGAAACGGTCGAAATTTTTTTATGAATCGCAACCCTTCATCTGCCGGCCACAGCATCCCATCGCGACTGAGGTGTGCTTCCCCCAGGACAGGCCACGCCTGCCCGTCATCCGGCCCGAGGCCCGGCGGCTCACCGCTTCCGGCCCAGCGCCAAGAAGCCAGACCAACCGCTGCCCCCATCCCCGTCAAAAGTGCGGGACAAGACGCCGCGCGGGCCGTGGCCGGTAAGGACGGAGCACCCCTCCGTCCCGAAAGTCACGGCCCGCCTCCGCTGCTCCAATTGGAATTCGGCTTCCTCCATCCCATTTCGTAATCCCTCACCCTACCACCGCCATGCCGCCCTCCGTTCTCGACCGTGCCTTTATCCGAGACATCTTCCGCCAGACGGAGGCCGATGAGTTCCTCATCGAGCACCCGAAGACCGGGATGTTGATGGTGCTGGTGCCGGCGGGGAAATTTCTCACGGATACCGGCGGCCACCCGCCCTTCGAGGTGGACCTGCCGGCCTATTATGTGGCGGTGCATCCGGTGACCAATGCGCAGTATGCCCGCTTCGTGGCTGAAACAGCGCACTGTCCTCCTGACAATCAGGTTTGGCAGGAGTCGGGGAAGATGAACCACCCGGTGACTGATGTGACATGGCACGCTGCCAGGGCCTACTGCAAGTGGGCGGGGCTGCGGCTGCCCACGGAGTTGGAGTGGGAAAAGGCGGCCCGCGGGCTGGACGGACGCGCCTACCCGTGGGGGAAGGACTGGGATCCGAATCGCTGCCGGAATAGCGGTAACAAGGGCGGCGAGACGACGGCTGGCGTGTGGCGCTACGGGCAGGGCGGCGCTCCCTTCGGCGGACTCCATCTCAGCGGCAACGTAAATGAATTGTGCGACGAACACCATAACCGCGATGCCTACATCCACTACCGGCAGGGAAAGATGGCCGTTCCCTTTTACGCCCAAGAGATTGTGCATCGTGGCGGGTCGTTCTTGCAATCCGGCAATTACGGCTTCGCCTCCTCCTACCGCGGGGGATACCACTGGGACGTTAAGTACCGCAACCTCGGCTTTCGTTGTGTGGTTGGGTTGGGTACTTCCCCCTGAGCCTACCTACCGATTTCCTTGCCCTTTATTCTTCATCCCTAATCTTGACCGCCAAGCGGTCGAAATTTTTCCAAAATCCGCTTATGAAGGCCATAGCCCAAACGACCGTTACCCGGTGGGCCGCGCACCTTGCCGCCGGCGGGCTGCGCCGTTGGTGGGTGCTCGGCACGCTCACACGCCATCGGGATCAGCCTGCAGCGGCCCGTCTTTTGGCGCATTGCCTGCTGAAGAACGCTCCGCCCTCCTTGTCCGAACGAGCCGGGAAAGCCCTGCGTGGCATCACCACGCAGCCAGCCGTGGATGCCGTGATCGACTGCTGGCTGGAGGACAAGGCGGGCGAAACCGCGCGGCAGCTCATTGAGGAGCGGGGCTGGCGGCATTCCGCCGCAGCCCGGTGGCTCGAGTTCCTCACCAAGCGGAACCGGTTTGACGAGTATTTCGTCGCGCAACTCACCCCGTTGGTCAACAACCCTGCCGCAGCACGGATGCTGGCCCATCCTGAAGCAGTAAAGGCATCGAGCAACGCTGCCACTGCCGCCGCCGCCGCCCTGGGTCAGATTTTCGCACCGAAAGCGGTGGACGCCGTGATCGAGTGCTGGCTGGAGGACAAGGCGGGCGAAACCGTGCAGCAGGTCATCGAGGAGCGGGGCTGGCGGCATTCGCAGGAGGCGCGGTGGTTTCTCTATCTGGCGGCGCGGGGGCGCTTCGACGAGTATCTGGCGGAGGACTACGAGTTTCAGACGCTGCGGCCGGAATTCCTGGCGGCGCCGCCGGCCTTGAAAGCGCGCATCCGGGAGGCGGTGGTGAAAGCGGGCGAGGTGCGGATGAACGGCCTGTTCCTCGCGGAGAAACGGGCTGCCGAACTGACCGTGGCGGATGCCGAGGCGCTGGTGCGCGCCAACATCCGCAACCACAACTGGCAGGCGCTCATCGGAAACCTCTGGTGGTTGCCCGCCCGCCAGACGCTGGACGCCGTGCAGGCCATCATCGCGGCCCAGTGGAAACCCGATGACGCCGACCAGGCCGCCCTGCTGACGCGGCTGGGGGAACTCGCCCCGCTGCTGGCCGAGGGCGCGCCGGAGGGATCGGGCATCCTGCCGCTGAACCCGGTCTATCAGAAATGGCTGGCCGGCGGCAAGACCGGCCCGCTTGCGCAAAAATCCGCGGCGGAGTTGAAAGCCATGATCGAGGACGAGACCGACCCGCCGGACCAGATCGCCGCGCTGGGCGCGCTGCGCAAACAGGGCCAACTGGATGCCGCCACGGTGGCCAAAGCCGGGCTGAGCGAGCACTGGATGGTGCGCTGGGTGGCGGTGCATTTCGGCGCGGACCTGACCCAGGCCATGCAGGTGAACGACGCCGGCATCGAGTGGTTCCGCCGCCCGGGCACCATCAAGGACGCCGAAGTCCTCTGGACCGCGAGGCCCTGCGAGGTGACCCGCGACGGCCTGGAAGCCCTGCGCGAACACCTCGCCCGCCTGCCGGACCCACGCGCCGCCGGCGGCCTGCTCCTGGTGGAGGCCATCTGCTCCCACTACACCGCCCACGACATCGAGGTGGAGGAAGGCACCCGCGTCTTGGTGGCGGAGGACTCCTTCGAGTTGGAAGGCTGAGAGCCTGTCTGAATATTGCGCAATGGCAGGGACCGTCTCTCCGAGCGGTCCGCGAGAATGGAACGCGAATGAGCAACCATGACCGGATTGACAAGCTTCTCATGGGCCAATCCATTCGCTTCCCATTCGCCGGACCGTTGCGGCGAACGGTCCCTGCCATTTTTCAGACAGGTTCTAACGCGGCGCCCACGCCTCCGGCGGCCGGATGCCGCTGAGCACCACCTGCCCGTCCGGCAGAATGACGGCCTCCGCCTCGGGCGTGGCGGCGATTTCCTCCAGCGTGTGGCGCGGGCTCAGGAGGTGTACGGTCTTGTTGGCCGAGCCGAGCAACCCATGTGCCACCCGCCGCTCGACCACATAGCGGCCGGCCAGCAGCACATCCACGCAGCGCAAAATTCGTGGTGCCAGCGGCAGCCGCCGGACCTCCTCCCACGCCAGCCCGGTGAACAGCAGCGTGGACAACCCCACCGCCCGGGCTTCCTCCAGCAGCGCCACCACCGCCTCGGCCTGCTGCAGCGGCTTTCCGCCACTGACCGTAAGCCCCTCCGTGCCCGCCGCCAGAATGCGCCGCATCACCTCCGCCACCCCCGCCGCCTCGCCCGCCTCCTCCCGGCCGTGGGTCTGCGGATTGAAGCACCCCGGGCAGCCCAAAGAACACCCCTGCACCCACACCACACTCCGCCACCCGGGACCATTGGCCCGGCCGCGCGGAAGAAAGGCATGAAGACGCAGGGTCATTTGGGAGCGATCAAAGGCTTGTTTCGAGCCAGCATGGGCTGGGCAGCTTCTGAAGTAAAACACGCTTTCAGCTTCTCTGCAATTCTGGCCGGATTTCACTCATGCCCCCCCTGCTTTCATGAATTCATAGACAGTTGCCGGCCCCTTGCCACGGCACGCCATCTGCCCGAGACCTTCCGGTTCCGCCAAATCCCGGCGTGCCTGCCGGAGACTCACTCCGGTGTCCTCCGGATGAGAAGACCACCCAGATAGTTGAGCGCCCCCCAATCCTTTGAATCGATTCAAAAGTAAGCCGCCACCGCCCCGGGCTCGAAGTGCGATTAGTACGCTTTCCCGTGAATCACCTAATCCACCGCGGCTGAACAGGCTCACACTTTCAGGATTCGTCCTATCTCGTCGGCTCGACCGGAAGAGTTTCGCCAGATCGCTCGATGGGTAAGGCAATGGTGACGAAGTTTTGGAGATGCTCGCGGATTTCAAGCTTCACACTTGATGGCTTGATCTTGCTGACGGAGGTCGAGGTTCCCGTTTCACGATTGAACTCGATGGTTACCACCTCACTATGGGGATAATTGCAGCGCTCCGGTTGGTGTTCGGGCTCAAGCCTGTAAGAAACTGGAAATTGCTTATCATTTGGGTGATCCCAGCGCCCTTGCAGGGCACTCACTTGGAACTGAACGACGCCGAAGTTCTCGTAGCGCCCACCTGCCTTGTCATTCCAAAGCACATCGTCCGGACTCTCACTGAATTTCCCACGATTGACGGACATTCGATTGAATTTGATCACGGATGTCAGATCCGCCTCGGGGAATTTGAATCGGCAGTACAGCAACTCATCACTCGAAAACCCTGAAACCACCGGTCGGCCCAATTGATGGAGATGCGTGGGTATCCCCTTGCTTGAACACTCCTCGTCACAAGGCTCCATGGCAGTGGTCGGTGAAGAACTCCGCAATCTGCTTGGCTTGAAGATCCAGATATTCCGGCTCTCCCTCCGACGGTCTGATCATCACACCGATGTCACCATCGGACTCCAGTTCCCATTTGTAGGTGATGTTAGACCACTCAAACTCAAGCAGAATGCTGTCGTCACTTGTGGGAATGCACCAATTGGGTTCGACTCCAAGGAATTCCATGTGGTCGATGACGGAAAGTGCGGATTCAATCGCCGTTTGTGAGGGTGCCTCGGAATCATAGCTGTCCCAGCCTTTCGGCAGGTACTTGAAGGCTCGAATGTCAGCCCTCGCCTTAGCGAGGCGCTGCTTCAGATCGACTCTAATGTTAATGTGACTAATGTCAATCAGTCCGCCGGGAATAACCATGAAATTGGGATTATTAGTGCCGCATGAACGAACCGTCATGAACTTCATGTAGTTACCTTTTGCATGCATGCCATAGGGAATCCGAAGTCCGAATGCCCAAAGATCCGAGACCTCAGAGTTAGCTGAACGCGCCGGTTTGAGGAAATAGTTCCGGGAAATCTGTTCCGGGTCCCGAGAGGCAGGTTTGAAATGAGAAATGAACACTCTTCTCGGTTCATGCTTGCCAGTTCCTCCACTGGGCCAGTGGAGGCGACTCTCGGCGAGAGTATTGTCCGCCCATGCTCGGTAGGAATTGGTGTAGACGGGTGCTTCGGCCACTATTCAGTGTCTTTCTCGGTTTGGGAAAGCAGCCGGGTAAGCTGTTCGATCAGGTCTCTCGCGGCATCCACATCCATGCTGATCCCGGATTGGATCTCCCGGATAATTCCTTGCTTTCCGGTAACGTCAACAATCTCACCGAGGGAACCGTCTTCATTAAGTGCGTGGGTGACGGTTTGAGGAATGGGTCCGCGTTCAACATAGAAGGCAAGATTCAGGCCTCCCGGGCCAAGGCTACCGATCGCACCGTGAGCCCGAGTCGTCCGGAAGTCCGGGCCTTTGATGAGGTGAAACGTGATCCTTTGACCTTCCTCGTTGTCGGCAGGCATGGCTTTGTTTGGATTGGTTGATTATTTACCGGGGATTTAAGGTGAGCTTCAGGGGAAGCGACGCCCGAACCGGTGTTTATCCAGAAAATCGCCCCCGGTCAACCTCTTCCACCGTGATCTCCAGCGCTCGGCACTGTTCCTCCAGGAAGCCCTGGAAGTAGTCCCCGAGACCCATGCCGTAGTTGGGATCGAACGTGTTGTGCCATTGTTTGAGCCAGGGCAGCAGGTCCGCCAGGGCGGCGAGGAGGGGTTTCAATTTGGCGGGTGGCCAGCCGTGGGCGTCCTTGGCGTCGAGAAAATACTCGGCGAGCGCCTGGGCTTGCTGGAGGTGGTCCCAGCCGGCCCAGGCGATGAGCGGGGAGGCGTCGCCATCGCGCTCGGCGCCGGGGTAGCTGATCCAGCGCTCCTTGGGCATGTCGAGCTTGCCGCGGAGTTTCCAGTAGGACGCTTTCTTGAAATCGACGTTCGCATACTTGGGCGGCACGGGAATCTCCCCGACCTTCTCAAGCTGCGCCTTGCGAATGAGGGGCTTCGAAATCTCTTCCCTGACCTCTGTCTTCCGAAACCATCCGCTCGCTGCCGAAGAAATACGTCTCCAGCCGCAGCAACAGCCATTGGGTTGGGGCACGTTGGAATTGGGATTCCCAGTTCTCGGTGTTCCAGCGACGCTTGTATTCGGGCTGCACGATGAGGCGGATGTTGGAATCGCTCTCGATCCGGCGGATGCGGCGCTCGACCAGTTCCCGATAAGCGGCGGGCCAATGCGCGGGGATTTCGGTGATTGGCGTGGACCCATGGCGCGTGAACCACGTCGTGTGAAACCCGGTCTTCTCTTCATCATTCGTCGCTCGTCATTCCCTTCTTCCTCCGCGCCAGGGCGATCTCGAAGGCGCGTTCACCGAGGTTCAAGGGCGGGACATCGAAGGGCGGGACATCACCCGCCTCTTCTGCCCCAAGGGGGCGGTGTCCTGCAACCCAGGGTTGATGCGTAGCGCCTACCCTGGGGATCTCGAACCCATGATTTCCAACCCCACCGGGCATGCGCGTCAAGTTAAGCCAGATTCTCCCATGTTTCCGTGAAATTCCGGCGCTTTTTCCGTTTGTCGTAGCAACAATATCTGGCCAGCGCCTTTTCAAGGGCGGCGGTCTCCTGGTCGCCACCTGCCAGCGAGT
>JAPLUI010000550.1 GCA_026397725.1 Verrucomicrobiota bacterium
CGCCACCCTCCGCGAAGAAGACCGGGAAGAAGACGCAGGAAGAAGAGTTTTGCTAGAAGCTTTCGAAGAAGATCTAACGCAAGCGCCATCCGACGTTCAAGTCGCCCATTTCATCGGCTTTCCATAACGCCGCTCACACGCCCGAAAACCCATGCGCGGATGATTCGCGAATTCGTCTGGAATGCCAACAAGTGCCAACTCATTTTCCGCCGGGATCAAGAACTGTGGACCAAGCGCGCCACCCCCGCCGATCCCCTCCTCGACCTCAAGGTCCACGACAAAATCCTCCAAGGCCTCCGTCACGCCTCCAGCGTCAGGAACAATCCCCGGTAGAAGTGTCCGCCGGGCACGCGTCCGAAACTGTGCCTCAAAAAGCCAACTCCAAGTCCCCAGGGTCGAGCGAAAAAGATTTATCATCCCGGGGCTTGCCTTGCGAGCACGTCTCCTGATAAGTTCTCTTTGTCATGGAAGCACGGGTAAACGAACTCCTTCCCCTCGCGGCAAAATTTGCCAGGGAGTTCGAGAAATTTTCCGAAACTCTCCCATGCCGCCATCACCACCCTCCGCGAAAAACTCGCCGCCATGGGCTATTCCGGCCTCGACACCCTCGGCCTGCTGAAATCGTCCCCGCAAGGTGGCTGCGGCGTCCCGCCGCAGGCCGTGGTGGCGGCGTCCCGCCGCCAATCTTCCCCCAAGTTGACGATTTGCCGTCCCAGCCGTAATAGTCACTACAAGGCTCCTGTCTTCCCAATTAACCAATAACCCATAACTTCTAACCAACCACCGTGCCCAGCACCGCCAAAGTCACCCTCCAAGTCGAAAACCCCGACGGCACCTCGAAAGCCTTCGAACTCACCGAGCACGACACGTTCCTGCTAGGCCGCATGGCGGATTGCCACCTTTGCCTGCCGGACGACTCCCAGGTCTCGCGCCACCACTTTTTGCTAGAGGCCTGCCCGCCGCAGGCGTCCTTGCGCGACCTCCGCAGCATGAATGGAACCCATGTGAACGGCAAAAAATGTGGCGGTCGGGAAAAGGGCGAAACCCCGGAGCAGGGTGCCCGGCGCCAGTATCCCAACGTGGACCTCAAACACGGCGACCGGATCACCGTCGGAAAATCCACCATCCAAGACGACCTCACCGGGAAATTCCCCTACCGCTTCGACCCCAAGCTCGACCCCATCGACATCATCCTCAACGAATCCCCGGTCCCCATCCGCGACCGCACGCCTGGGCTAACAAAAGACCTCGCCGCCGTCATCGACAGGGCGCTGGTAAGAAATCCCAAAGACCGCTTCCCCGACGCCGGCAAACTGCTCGCATCCATCCGCAAATGACGCATTGCGCCAAGCCTCGCCGCGCTGTAATTTCCCACATGAAACCCTTCGCTGAAAGCGTATCATCTGCTGCCCCAGGACCGCGATCTTGGCACTCATAGAATCTACCAAACATGCTGCTCTACCTCGACACCTGCTGCTTGAATCGTCCATACGACGATCAATCTCAGCCCCGCATCCAGTTGGAAGCTGCGGCCGTGCTCGCTATCTTGCAACGGGTGACGGTGGGGGAGATCGAGCTTGCTGACAGCAGTGTGCTTCAGTTTGAACTCCACCGCATCGTTGATCAAACCCGCCGCCATGGTATCCTGCACTTCCTCAGCTACACCTCGGCGTTCCAGCCCCTGTCGCCCATGATTGAGCAACGTGGCGTGGAACTGCACCGCCTGGGCTTCAAGCGCCTTGACGCGCTCCACCTCGCCGCCGCCGAAGCCTTGAAGGTGGATGCCATGCTTACCACGGATGACCAACTTCTTCGCCGGGCCACCGAGCATGCCATGCACCTGGCTGTCCCAGTTCTCAATCCAGTCCAATTCCAAACCACCTGAAATCCCATGAGCACCACGACTTACACCAGCCCCATCGACCTCTACCGCAAAGGGGTGGCCATCCTCACCGACCAACTCGGGCCGGTGGATTCCATCCGCTTCCTCCGCCTGCTCGACCAAGGCTCCGGCGACTACACCGCCATCCGCCAAAGCCAGCCGGATGAGGGGGGCGTGGATAAACTCTGCGAGGAAATCCGTGCCTACGAGGCAGCCATGCCCAAACCGTGAACGAATGTCCCGAACTCCACCCACGGCGAATTCCTCCTGCCCACCCTCAGCTTCATCGATGCCAAAGCACCCGCCACGCCTCCAACCAAATCCACCCGCCCCACCACCCGCAAGAAACCCCAAACCGCACGCTGACATGCCACAAAGACCACGCCAATTCCGAGCGCTCAGTAGCTGCGGCGTCCCGCCGCAGGCCGTGCCGGAGGCGTCTCGCCTCCGGTCTCTACTCCAATCAACACCCCTTGGTTGACGATTTTCCGCCTCGTCCGTAATACCCCCTACAAGCCTCCTGTCTTCCCAATAACCAATAACCCATAACCTCTAACCAACCACCGTGCCCAGCACCGCCAAAGTCACCCTCCAAGTCGAAAACCCCGACGGCACCTCCAGAGCCTTCGAACTCACCGAGCATGACACCTTCCTGCTAGGCCGCATGGCGGATTGCCACCTCTGCCTGCCGGACGACTCCCAGGTCTCGCGCCACCATTTCCTGCTCGAAGCCTGCCCGCCACAGGCGTCCTTGCGCGACCTCGGCAGCATGAATGGCACCCATGTGAACGGCAAAAAATGCGGCGGCCGCGAAAAAGGCGAAACCCCGGAGCAGGGAGCCCAGCGCCAGTATCCCAATGTGGACCTCAGACACGGCGACCGGATCACTGTCGGAAAATCCACCATCGAAGTGCGCATTGAGGCCGCTCAAAACGTCCCCGGCGTGCGGCAGGTGAACGCCGCCCTGCCGGAGGGCGATCTCTCCGGGCTCTCACCCGAGGCGATGCACCAGCTCATCTTCGGCAAGCCCGGCCAGGCGGCATTCCAGCTCACAGGCTACGCCATCGAGCGCGAACTCGGCCGCGGCGGCTGCGGCGCGGTCTATCTGGCAAGGCCCCAGCGCGGCGGCGGCAAGGTCGCCGTGAAAATCATGCTCTCCCGCGCTCAGGCCGACACCAAAGCCGTGGACCAGTTCAAGCGCGAGATGGCCGTCATCGCCAAACTCGAACACCCCAACATCGTCCGCTTCCTAGACAGCGGCTCCGACGAGGGCACGTTCTTCTTCGTCATGGAATACTGCGACAGTGGTTCCCTGGCCGATGTCGCCTACACGAACGGCGGCACCTTGCCATGGCCAACGCTCCGCCCATGGGCGCTGCAGGCGCTCGAAGGTCTCGCCGCCGCCCACCAACAGGGTTTCGTCCATCGCGACATCAAACCCCACAACATCCTCATCCACCAAGGCCAGGCGAAGGTATCCGATTTCGGTCTTGCCAAGAATTTCCAGAAAGCCGGCCTCAGCGGCATGAGCATCACCGGTCGCTACGCCGGTACCCCCTTCTTCATGCCGCCGGAACAAATCGTGAACTTCAAATATGTCAAACCCGTCTCCGACGTCTGGAGCTTCGCCGCCTCCATCTACCAACTCCTCACCGGGAAATTCCCCTACCGCTTCGACCCCAAGCGCGACCCCATCGACATCATCCTCAACGAAACCCCGGTCCCCATCCGCGACCGCATGCCTGGGCTAACAAAAGACCTCGCCGCCGTCATCGACCAGGCGCTGGTCAGAAATCCCAAAGACCGTTTCCCCGACGCCGGCAAACTGCTCGCATCGCTATCAAAGCCAAGGCCATGAAAAAACACAGGGACCCCATCTTGAGCATCAGCCCCGAGTACCAGCAATTCATTGAGGAGCTGAAGGCACGGGTGATTTCCGCCCGCGTTTCAGCCGCCCGGGCCATCACCCATGAAGTGATCTTGCTCTACTGGGACATCGGACAGGGCATTGTGGAAAAACAACAATCCCATAGCTGGGGAGATTCCGTCGTTGAAACGGTGGCAGCGGACTTGCAGGAGGCATTTCCAGGAATGCGTGGGTTTTCCCCAGACAGCGTCTGGAGAATGCGGCAGTTTTACTCGGAATATGCCGCCCCCTCATTTCTGGAACAGCTTGTTCCAGAAATGAAAATGCGTGGCTCCCTGTTTCTGGAACAGCCTGTTCCAGAAATGGCTGGAAAGCCCGTGGCCCTCCGCCATGATCAATTTCTTGATTGAGGTAGGGACACCGGTTGCCCGGTGCCCCCCTCGCAGATCCCGGCGTGCGGATTTCCCGCACCGGGCTCCTCAGGAAAGCGCGCACACGGAACCAGCGCCGACACAAAGTGCCAAAAGCCAGTCCCCTTTGCAAGC
>JAPLUI010000033.1 GCA_026397725.1 Verrucomicrobiota bacterium
CCATGAAACCGCACCTTGCCTGTACTTTGCTCCCGCTGTTGCTGGGAGACACCGCCGCCGCCTATCGCACCTGGGATGGCGGGGATGTGGTCAACAACAACTGGACGGATGCGCACAATTGGGCCTCCGACATCGCGCCGGTGGCCAATGACCTGCTGGTGTTCCCGGCGGGCGTCACCGATGTCGTCATGAACAACGACTTCGCGGCAGGCACGGATTTCTCCGGTGTCACCTTCACGGGCACCGGTTATGTGGTGAACGGAAATGCCTTCGACCTGCTCACGGCGGGAGTCAACATGAACGTCGTCGGGGTGGGCACCGCGACGCTCAATCCGGCACTGACGCTGGTGGCCGCGCAGCCGTGGAACATCGCGACGTTCGACGATACCCTAACAGTTGAAGGGCTGGTCAACCTGAACGGCAACGCGCTCACCTTCACAGGCTCAGGCGTCACGGTGATCAACGGCGGATTGACCGGAGGCACCGGCTCGAATCTCGGTGTGAACCTGAGTGCCGGAGCCAGCGGCGGGGTCCGCCTCGGGGCGGGCGGCGGCTTTGCCTACGGCGGCACGACGACGGTGCAGGAGGGCGTGCTGGAAGTCAACGGCCTGATCAGCACGTCGCAAGTGACGGTGGCGGCGGGCGGCGTGCTGGGTGGCACCGGCACGACCAACCGGGTCACCAGCACGGGCGGCGTGATCCAGCCGGGCCGGGTGGCCGGCGGCACCACGGACAACCCCGCCAATCTCGTCATCGGCAACAACCTCGCCTGCGATGCGGCGAGCACGCTGATCCTGAATCTGGCGGGCCCCGGCGCCGGCACGACTTACGACCAGCTCGACGTCACCGGCACCGTGAACCTCGGCGGCGCGGATCTGATCGTGAGGCTGGCCAGCGGCTACCGGCCGCTCGGCACGCCGTCGTTCACCCTCATCAACAATGACGGGACCGACGCCGTCACCGGCACGTTCAACGGGCTGGCCGACGGGGCCAAGGTCACCGATGAGGCCGGCGCCGTGAACTTCATCATCGACTATCACGGCGGGACCGGCAACGATGTGGTCATCATCGTGGTGAAGGTCAATGCCACGGGAGTGACCAGCGTGTGGGATGGCGGCGATGCCACCAACACCAACTGGACCGACAGCGACAACTGGAACCCTAACGGCGTCCCGGTGGCCGGCAACAGCCTGACCTTTCCGGCGGGCCTCGCGGCAGCGGACCGGCTGATGAATAACAACTTCGCCAACGGCACCAGTTTTCACACCTTGACCTTCGCCGACAGCGGCTATCAGGTTTCCGGCAACCAACTGGTGCCCACCGGCGGCATCACGGCCACTCCCGGCACCGGCACCACGACGTTCTCCAATCTTGTCTCGCCCTTCGTCAGCCAGACGTTCAGCGCCGCCAACGGCGGCGACCTCGTCTTTGACGGCAACGTCTCGATGGGCTCGGCATCCCCCACCCTCACGCTGGCGGCGGACCATGGCAGCAGTGTCGTCTATGTGAATGGCGACCTCGCGGGTACTTCTCCCAATGCCGCAGTGGTGATCGACGGTCCGGGAGATGTTTATTTCAATGGGGCCAAAAGTTTCACGGCGCCGCTCACGATCAACGAAGGTGCCAGCCTCGACATCGATCATGCTGCCGGGTTGGGCAGCCCGGCAACGGATTCCCTGGTCGATGGGGTGCTGATGATCAACAATGCAGCCGGCCTCACGCTGGCCGAGGATCTGAGAATCGCCGGAACTGTAAGCAATCAAGCCGGAGCCAATTCACTAACCGGCAGCATTACCCTGCGGGGCACCAACCCGCTGGATCAAACCGGAGCGTTTCGAGTGCATGGCGGTTCACTGACGGCCGCCACCGCCATTGGCGGGAGCGGAATGCTGCAGGTCTCGGGGCCCGGCGATTTCACCCTGGCTGGCAGCGCCCCTAACACCTGGGAAGGCGGCACGCTGATCTACGACGGAGTGACCCTGCTGCAGAAGCCTGACGGAGTATGCGCGCTGCCCGCGAACGCTATCACGATCGGCAACGGCTTCGTCCCGGGCGCCGAAATCAGGCTGCTGAACTCGAACCAGATCGATGACACCGCCAGGGTGATAATTGCCCTCGACGGGGTGCTCAACCTGAACGGCAAGAAAGAGACCGTCGCCAACCTCGCCCTCGAGGGACCGGGGACGGCGCAACTGGGGACCGGCGGGGAACTCATGCTGACGGGTGGCCTCGTCACGACGGCCTCCGCGTCGCCGGCCATGCTGAGCGGCGGGACTGTCATCGCGGGGCCCGGCGTTACGACCTGGTATGTGGCCGATGGTGCGGCCGAGGAGGACCTCGTGGTGGGTTCTGACATTGACAACCTGTACTTAGCTCCCGGCTACATCGTGAAGACCGGCGCGGGACTGATGACGCTCGCCGGTCGGAACGTCCGCTTAATGCCCCTTAGCATCGAATCCGGCACGGTGCGGGTGACCGGTGACTGCAGGGGGCTGGACGTTTTCCTCGAGGGTGCCACGGCAGTGCTCGAGGGCTCCGGTGAGGGCACGACTGGGTGGATTTATGGCTCGACGGGAGGGGGGACCATCGCGCCGGGCGGCGCGGGCGTCGGGAGTTTTGAGTGCTGGGGTCTCGAGTTGAACGCCGCAACGACATTACAGGTGGACTTGTTGAATCCCGTCACTGGCACGGGATACGACCAGCTCAGGGTTTACGAGCACTTCCAAGTAGGAGGAGTCTATCCCGGCGGGGCCACTCTGGCCGTTACGGTGCTCGGTGGGTTTTCAGCCGGGCCGGGCGACCGGTTCGTCATCATCGACAACCGGGACGTTGGTCCGGCAGGCGGCACGTTCGCCGGGCTGCCCGAGGGGGCGATTTTCACCGCTGGCGGCAAGGCCTTCAGCATCAGCTATGCCGGTGGCCACAATGGCAACGACGTGGTCCTGACCTATCTCATTGCGCCGTCGGGAGTGACGAAGATGTGGAGCGGCGCGGGGGCGAATGCCAACTGGAGCACCGCCGCCAACTGGCTCGGCGGCGTGGCCCCTGCCGTCGGCGACAGCCTGGCCTTTCCTGCGGGAGCGCTGCAAAAATCCAACACGAACAACTTCGCCGACGGCACCACGTTCCACTCGATCACCCTGGCGGCTTCCGGCTATCTGCTGACCGGCAATCAAATCTGGCTCAACGCGGGCATTGCGGCCACCCACGGCGTGACCGCAAGTTCCACGGTCGCGTTCCCGTTCAGAACCATTGTCTCACAAGCGGTGACCGCCAACGGCGGGCTGACCCTGACCGGAGCCATCGACGGCAATGCCCGGGTTCTCACCTTCGCCAAGACCGGAGCGGGCAACCTGGTCGTCAATGGCGTGATTTCCGGCGACGGCGGGCTGGAGAAAACCGGCAGCGGCTCGCTGTTCCTGAATGCGCCCAATACCTACGCGGGCACGACCAGAATCCGCGAAGGCATCGTTGACATCCAGACCGATACCTCGCTCGGCGGTCATGGAAGCACTTGGGTGGATGCCGCCGGCACGCTCGTGCTCAGTTCCAATCTCTCGATCAATGTTGGCGATGAGAGCTTGGTGCTGTACGGCACGCTGCAAGCAAGCGGTACTGCGCCATTCCATTCGTGGGACGGGCCCATGGGTGGGTACGAGGCGGCATCGGTCATCCACTGTGAGGTCCCCCTCACCCTCAGCGGCAGGTGGCCGAATGGGCATTTCACGAAAACCGGGAGTGCCACCCTGCGGTTGTCCGGCGGCGCCTATACCAATTCGGGCGATGGCCTCACGGTCAACGAGGGCATGGTGGAACTGGCGCTGGCGGCCACTGTGTCACTGAAGGGCCCCATCATCGTCGGCGACGGGAACGGCACCGACACCCTCCGCTTGATTAACTCCGATCAGATTTGGGATTACGCAGCGGTCACACTCATCGGTGGGGTGCTGGATCTCAACGGGCAGAGTGAAACCATCGCGTCGCTCACCTCGACGGGCGGCACCGTGCTGCAAAGCGGCCTGCCCTATCTGGTCGTTAGAGAGAGCCTGACGACCCTGGCCAGTGCCGCGCCGACCACTCTA
>JAPLUI010000539.1 GCA_026397725.1 Verrucomicrobiota bacterium
GCAGGTTCGCCGCACCGGGCTTCGCCTTGGGGATTACTCCTTTCAGCGCCGGATTGGCTACATGTTGGACACTTATTTGACATGTTGATCACATTTCAGATCAATAGAGAAGCCAGTCTTGGCCTGGCGCACCGGATTGCCACGGATTTTACGGATTATAATAAAGCTCATTTGCAACTTCCCCGAAGCTGCAAATGGTGAGAAAATCCATACAAAAAAAATCCGTAAATCCGTGTAATCCGTGGTTTCAAGAACGATTCTCGGATTCTAACTTCCGTTTTCGGGATGAAACCGGGGCCGCCGCTGATGGAGCGACGGCCCTTCTGTTGTGGCGGCGGTCTGTGACCGTCGGCGCGCATGGGAATGCTTTGTAGCGGCGGTCTATGACCGTCGCTGGTTGCCCGGTGCGTGGATCGCGCGTGATCGCAGCAGAATGCGACTTTTCCCGCAGGGGAAGAGTAGTCACAGACCGCCGCTACAATTTGCGCTCTTTCGCGCTCACACATGTTAGATTATGGATCCCGTTCCAGTGGATCATTCAACATCCACCCTCCGCCCGCCCGGCGGAAATGCGGTCAGTGACAGGTGCCAAGCTGCCATGACAGGATTTTTTCGGGATGAGGATTCGCCGCTTGCATCGCGACCCAGGCACCTCAGAATTCTTTTGCCCTTACACACCATCACCAACCACACGATGAAAACAATGATATTCAGATTGATGTTCGGTTTTGCAACATTCGCGCTTTGCGGCGCGATAACGGCAACAGGGGCGGACACCCCCGCCGGGTTCGAAACGCCGGCCATGCCGGCCAATCCGCCCGCCACCTGGCTGACCTACCACCTGGCGCACCCCGGGGTCGTGCCGATTCCAGGCGACCCGAACTGCGCCTTCTATTGGAAGGGTCGTTATCATCTGCACTATATCTACATGCAAAATGGCTTCAACTTCGCCCACGTGTCGAGCACGGACATGGTGCATTGGAAATGGCATCCGACAACGCTTATCCCGAGATTCACGGGCCACGGGATGTTCAGCGGCACGGGCTTCCTTACCAAGGAAGGCAAGCCGGCCATCATTTATGCCGGCGAGGGAACCTATCGGAATTGGATGGCTTTTGCCCTGGACGACAATTTGGAACAGTGGACCAAGCCCGAGCCGCTCAAGATCAAGGAGCCCAACGGCGAGGAGTCCAAGTTGCGTCAAGTCGATCCCGACTGCTGGCTCAATGGTGACACTTATTATGCGATCAGCGCGGGCAGAGGGGCCCACCTCTTGAAATCCAGCGACCTGAAGGAGTGGCTGCATCTTGGCCCGCTGATGCACGATGATATGCCGGCGACCCTGGGGGTCAGCAAGGACGAGGATGTCTCCTGCGCCAATATGTTCAGGCTCGGCAACAAGTGGATGCTCCTCTGCATCAGTCACGACCTGGGGTGTCGCTACTACCTTGGCGGTTTCAAGGACGAGAGGTTCATGCCTGATTTCCACGCCATGATGAACTGGCACGCCTGGGAATTCTTCGCTCCGGAAAGCGTTCTAACAAAAGACGGGCGGCGCGTGATGTGGGCCTGGTGCAAAATTGACAACGCCGAGACCCAGAGCGACATCCAATCACTGCCGCGCGAGTTGAGCCTGCCCGAGGACGGCGTGCTGCGCATCAAGCCGCTGCGGGAACTGGAATCACTGCGCGGCGACGAGAAGAGCGTGCCCGCCATTTCCATCAAGAGCGACAGCAGCCGGATGCTCGATGGGATCGCCAGCGACACGCTGGAGTTGAATGTCACCTTCCAGCCCACGACCGCGAAAGAATATGGGGTCAACGTGTTTTGTGATGCCAAAGGCGCTGGCTTCCCGATTACCATCAAGCCGGAGAGCAAGCAGTTGGTCATGGGCAATAGCGCTGCGCCCTTCGAAGTCAGGCCGGGCGAAGCGCTGAACCTGCGAGTCTTCCTCGACAAGGGCATGGTCGAAGTGTTTGCCAACGACCGCCAGTCGGTGGTCGCCATGCACCAGCACAAGCCGGAGGACGTCGGGGTCGGGATTTTCGCCAAGGGCGGAGAGGTAGAGGTGAAAGAGATCAAAAGCTGGAAGATGCAATCGATCTATCAGAAATAGGCTGCGAGACGCGATTTGAACAACCGCCACCTGGCAGAAATATAAATCGAAACAACCTGACATGAGGGCTCTATCAAGAAGATGGCTGATCGGTTTGGCAACACTTGCGCTTTGCGGCGTCACATTAGCGCCAGCGGCGGACAAGACCCTGGTGTCCTGGGTCACTCTCGCCAACACCACCCAGCAGGGCGGCAGCACGCTGACCATCCTGTGCGGCCGGCAGTTCGACGGGATCGTTTTCGGCGAGAAGACGGCGGGCAGGTGGATGGCCGGCAGCGAAACATTCGCCCGCACCCAGAGTGACCAGCAGGCCAACGCCGTGGAGAAGGCCGACAGCAAGACGCAGATACAGATCGCCATTGTCTATCAGGGCAACCGGATCACCATCTATCGGAACGGCACCCCCTATGCGTCCTACGAAGCCGGCAGCATCGATCTGTTGGGTGCTGCGGATAACATGGTGATCTTTGGGTTGCGGCATCCTCAGGCCGGGGATGGCGAGTCACTCAAGGGTTCCATTGCGGATGCCAGGATCTACGACCGGGCGCTCGGCGCCGCCGAGTTGCAAGCGTTGGAACCCAAGAAGGAGTCCGCGATCAAGCCCTACGCCTGTTGGACTTTTGAGAGAGGCCGGGAGACCGACCGGATGGGACGCTTTCCAGTGAACAATCTGTCGGGTGGCGCCAAGATCGAGGGCGGACGCCTGATCCTGGAGACCAAGAATGCCACCCTGATTGCGGCAACCCATCCCGTCGCGGATCCCGCAGACCCCGCACCTCCGCCGCCGGTGACACCTTTGGTTGTTGCTGATAGAAGCAACGAGCAGGCCATGTTCTTCCGCACGCGACCAGGCCAGAATGGCTGGGACTCGTGGTGGTTCTATCACGAAGGCACCTACTATCAATACGTCCTGTCCGGACCCCAGGGGAATTGGACCGCGGTGACCTTGCTCACCTCCCCGGACGCGTGCCACTGGAAGGATTGCGGCGAGGTGGTGACCCGCACGCCGGTGGCCATCTATCTGGGCAGCGGAGGGGTTTGGAAGTCGCCCGATTTCGCGCGGGACAAGCGCTTCATCATGAATGTTTCCGAGCAGTACCCGCCGAACGCCGGCAAGTGGCCTAACGAACAGATCATCTTTTTCCTCGAATCGAAAGACCTGGTCCACTGGCAACGCCTGCCGGACGAATGCGTATTCCGCGCGGATGATCGATGGTATGAACGACTCGGCGGTCGCTGGGATTGTATCTATGCCATTCCCCGCGCCGCGGGCGGATATTTCGGCTACTGGACGGGTTTCCCGAAATCCGGGTCCGGTCGCGCGTTCGGTCAGTCCACCGATGGCGTCCATTGGGAGGCGCTCAAGCCGGTCGAGTGTCCGGAAAAAGCAGAAGTGGCGGCGGTCGAGCCGATGGCCGGCAAATACTATATGATCAGCCAGGGCCGCAAGGTGTTCATCGCCGACCAACCGGAGGGACCCTTTCGCGCCGCCGCCAAAAACGCGGATGTGTTCAGCGGTGCCAAGCTGCCCAATTCCACACAGGTGGTGACGCCGTTTCCCCGCTTCTTCCGCAAGGACAAGGAGGTCTTTATCATCAGTTATGGAATCGCGGTTCACGAACCCGGGTACCCAAGCTATTGCCTGCCCTTGGAAGTGGCCCACGTGGACCAAGAAGGCACGTTGCGGGCGACTTACTGGAAGGGCAACGACGCGATGAAAGAACACCCGGTGCCGGTGAAATTCACCGCCGCCATGGGTGATGCGCCACGCATGATCGAACCAAAGATCGCCGTGCGCGATGGCTGCATCCTCGAAGCGACTTGCGAATTCCCCGCCGATGACGCGACCACCACGCCATGCCTGTTTATTGATTGCGAAAACGGCGAGCGCGTGGCGATCAGGATCCATACCAACGGCATGGTCGAAATGGGGACGATGTCAAAGGATGGCAAAACCCTGGAGCTGCGCCACCAGGTGAACCGGCTGATCCCGCTAGACAAGTCAGCGCAGGTGCGGCTGATGTTGAAGGATTCGCTGTTCGTCGTCTATCTGAATGACGTGGCGATGGACTACTTTCCCATGTCAAGCCTCGCAACCGGCCGCCTGGGCGTTTCCTCCAGCCTAACGAAGATCAACGTCTGGACCACCTCCCCATCATTCCATGAATAACACCATGCTAAGAAGCCACGACACTCTTGACATAACACCATTGCAGCGGCGACAGGAGTGTCGCCTCTCCTTTGTTCCATGCATGGTCGCGGCGGGCATCGCGGGCATGCAGGCATCAAGTGTGATGGCGGCCGATGATGGCATGCGCACGTTCAAGGCGGACAAGCGATATCTCATATTCCCTAGCTCGCGCGGGCTGAGCGGTCAGAACAAGGTGTTCATCAACGTGGACGGCAAACCTTTCATATCGTCTTACGATGCGCTGATTACCGCCTCCAATCCGGACCACTGGAAACGCTTTGATCTGAAGCCTCTACAGGGCCGGAAGGTGTCGGTGAAGATCGAAGGGCCGGATGCTGCCGCCATCGAGTTAGTGAAGACGAGCGACACCATCCCGGGCAAGTATCCGCTCTATCAGGAGCCGGGCCGGCCGCAGGTTCATTTCTCCCAGTTGCGCGGCCGGCTCAATGATCCATGCGGCATGATCTATTTTGGGGGCCATCTCATTTGTGCCCATTCTCACCACAAGGAATGAATGACCCAGCGAAAAAACGTCGCATAACATCACTTGATCACCCCCAGCACCTGGACGACTACCAAGACGAGTTCGCCTTCTGCCCCAACCGGCGGACCTCAAGGGGCGGCATTTCGTAATGAACTCAGGTATGCTTCATAAAAACGCAGACCAAGAACATATTGCCCTGTAATATCAAAATGTATGCTGTTATTACTATCCGCGGACCAATCACAAGGAGCCGGGAATGGATTGACGCTATCAGCAAAACCCGTATGACCTATGCCGTAAAAGCTCCAATCCTTGAAATTGGCAAACGCACTTTGAATGGCAGTTGAATTTGCAACCAACCCGCCCGTGTTAGGATAATTTCCGGTCAAAAGACCGACGGTAAATCCTCCGACGAGAAATGGGATGTTAGCACCATCCGCCTGACCGCTCCGTGTTGCTGTAAGTCGGAATCTTGTTATCAATTCCTTCAGATAATACATATATGTTTTCGCGGTGGGATTGGCCATGGCGGAATGACTTGTTGCTAATGAAGCCGTTTCAGGGATTCCGGTTGTTTGACCCCAGGTTTCGGATTCGCCTTGTTGCCATATGAATGACACTATTCTATTTGATGCGCCTTGACCGAAATCATTATTAATGACATTAACAATCTTTTTACAGGTGGCTTGTGCCAGAAGTCCGTCCGGACAAGCGACACCCGTGGCGGATTGGGATAATTGGGTCCCGAAACCATCGGCTGCCAATGACATTGCACTGGCACTTTGAACCGTCAATGATCCGGGAAACCAAACACGGGCAACACTACTATTAAAAGCGCTGTTCATTCCAGTGCTTCCGACTGAGACGTGAACGATCAACAGCCTTCTGTTTGGTGCCAGGTGACCGTTTGCTATATATTTCCGTGCGAATGTAATCGCTGATGTTTGTCCTATTGTCGAGCCATCCACACCATTCGCATAAGGAGAAGGATCAGGACCAACCGCGTCAATCATTGAACAAGGACTTGTTGGGCCGGAAAGAGTTGCAACCGGATTCCCGCATTTATCTTTATACCCAACTGGCAAATTAGCCACAGTGTTTTGAAATGAATAATAAGCTGCCGTATCTTTGGCTGGAAGAGGGACTAATCTTTGTTGCATGGTGTCATCTTTTGACAAGGGCAATGCATATATAAGGCTGTCGTTGGAATAATCCTCTTTGGGTAATACATTGCCTATTTCCGCCCCATAAGCCGATGGATTCACCTGCACCAGCGTTTTCGTGACAACGGTTGAAGCTGTCGGAGTCCCCACATTGGTATTAATGGTGCAATACTGGCCGGGAGTCCGGCATTGTGATGAACCCAAGGAACCCTGTGCGTTTGATTGACCCAATAGGAAAACGACATCATATCCAAATTGGGTGCTTGTTGTGGAACCAGCAACACTTGCAGGAGGAGCACCCTTTACATTGGCAAGCCCCGCGGCAAACCACGCCGACACCAAGGCGCAAGCACCGAGGCGGGTGAGTCCGGAGTGGTAGTTCTGATGGATTTCACGGTTCGCTGGATTCATGGGCTGGGGTGGATTGGTTCGGAAAGCCCCTACAAACGCGCCAAATCACCCGGATATTTCACTCGGACGAGAAAAAATGGGCTCCCGTCACATAAAGCGGTGCGCGAAACAATTCGTCGGCAACGGGAAGCACATGACGAAAGGGCGCAACGTGTCGCATTTGATCCCATCATCACAACAAGGAATGAATTTCCAAGCAAAAAGCACGTCGCAAAACATCACCTGAATTTTCTTCTCTTGCGCCGGTTCTTCACCATGATCCTACGGCTTATGGACCTTGTGCAACCCCGGCTTCCCGGCTTGAGGGGCACTGCATGGGAGCGACGCAGCCATGAGGTCCGAATTCCAACATTCAACATTCAACATTCAACATTCAACATCCAATGTCCAATGTCCAAATAACAGAATCGGCCGATGATCCGCTCCGGCGTCGCGGAAAATAGGTAGCAGGGACGTCTCCGTCCCGTCATTTCATCTCCTTCGTGACCTTCGCGTCCTTTTGTTCAAATCCTCATTCGGAAATGATAGGCACAGAAGAATGCGAAAGAATATTGCGTTGGATGTGAGTATCCCATGGGCCACAACCGCATGGGTTCCCTCGGCGTTGCCAGTTGGCCGCTGCACATGATCATGCTCATCCTGTTCAGCACCCTCGTCGCCCTCATGCGCCGCGAGTGGTCTCACTGCACTCCCGCCACCCGCCGCTTCATCACCCTCGCCATCACCATCCTGGTCCTTTCCATCCTCGTCATCGGCTACGGCAACAGCCTCAGCCAAACCGGTGATTAGCCTTCAATCCCGCAGGAATTGCAGCGTACATCCAACCTCCAACATCCGCCGTCCGGCGGCAATGCGGTCACTGACAGGTGCCAAGCTGTCATGACAGATTTCTTCAGGGATGACGATTCGTCGCTTGCATCAGGACCCGGGTAACACAGAATTTCTTTGAACCAGAGCCAACAGAGGGAAAGGATGATGGTTTTCCATCCGTTACTTTCCATTCAATCGCTTCAAAACCCCCACCTCATCATTCCATGAAAAGCCGATTTCTCACAACAGCAACCGCCATCATGCTTCCGCTGGTGCCGGCAGTGGCGCAGACTGCCAAGGCCCCCTTCCTGCCGGAGTGGGACTCGCTCAAAAAACACGAGACCCCGGAATGGTATCATGACGCCAAATTCGGCATCTATGCCCATTGGGGTGGCTACTGTGTGCCCGCCTTCATCAACGAATGGTATCCCCGCGGCATCTATATCAAGGACTCCGCGGAATACCAACATCACCTGGACACCTATGGCGATCCTTCCAAGTTCGGCTACAAGGACTTCATCCCCATGTTCAAGGCGGAGAAGTTCGACCCCGAGGCCTGGGCCGCCTTGTATGCCCGCGCCGGGGCCAAGTTCGCCGGGCCGGTGGCCGAACACCATGACGGGTTTTCCATGTGGGCCAGCAAGGTCAACCGCTGGAACGCCAAGGACATGGGCCCCAAGCGCGACGTCGTGGGCGAACTGCTGACGGCAATCCGCAAACAGGGGCTGCAAACCATGGTGTCGTTCCACCATCACTATTACATGCCCGGCACGATGGGACCAAACGGCTATTATACCCTCATGGAAGGCGCCGACGTCGCCGATCCGAAATATGCCGATCTCTATCAAAAACGCCCGCTCGAGCAGGAAAACAAGGTCTGGCGGGACAAGATCCTCGAGGTCATCGATGCCTATCAACCCGACCTCATCTGGATGGAGATGCTGGTTGACAAGGAGCCTGAGGCGTTCCGGCGCGAGGTGCTGGCCCACTACTTCAACCGCGCGGCGGAACGCAACCAGCAGGTGGTCTTCACGCACAAGGGGGATTTCGGGCCGTTGCCGGTGCTGGACATCGAACGCGGCCGCAAGGAGGCCGCGTCGCCAGAGATCTGGCAGACCGACGATTCGATATCCGACGGCACCTGGTGCTATGTCGAGAATTTACGCATGAAGCCGGCCGGGCAACTGATTCACGAGTTGATCGACATCGTCAGCAAGAACGGGGTTCTGCTATTGAACGTCTGCCCGATGGCCGACGGCTCATTCCCCGACGATCAAAAGCAACTGCTCACTGCAGGATGAATCCAAGCGGCCCTGCAGCCATGCCTTCGTGCTGAAGATCGAAGGATGAAACCACCATCACAACCTGAAATCCAACCATGAAATGACAGTCATGAATCACATATCTAGCAGAAAGTCCAGCGGCGGGCGCCGGCGTCCCACCGGCCGCGTTTGGCATTTTGCCGGACGCTTCTTCCGTGCCAGGTTCACGGGGATTCGGCATGCGGTTGCCCCATGCCTGGCAGTCATGGTCGCGGCGGGCATCGCGTTCATGCTGGCATCGGGCGTGATGGCCGCCGATGACGACACGCGCACGTTCAAGGCGGACAAGCGCTACCTGCTGTTTCCGTGCACCAACGGGAGAGTCGGTCAGAACCAGGTGTTCATCAACGTGGACGGCAAACCCTTCATGTCGGCGTTTGACGCGCTGATTGCCTCCGCCAACCCGGACCACTGGCGCTGGCTGGACCTGAAACTGATGCAAGGCAGCACGCTGACGGTGAAGATCGAGGGCCCGAATGCGGCAGGCATCGAACTGGTGAAGATGAGCGATACCATTCTTGGCAAGTATGAGATGTTCAGCCAGATGGCTACCTTCCCGTTGGAACTCAGCCTGCAGACCACGCCGGATGGTGTTAGATTGTATGCGGACTTTGTTTCCGAACTCGCCCAACTGCGCAATCCGGGCAGCACGCAGAAGGATCTCACGGTCAAGGCCGTCACCCCGCTCAAGGTGGGTGACGTCTCGCAGCCCGTGGAGATGGTGGCCGCGTTCGAGCCCGGCAGCGCAACCAAGGTGAGTTTCACGGGCGCGGAACTCAACCTCACCTGGAACGCCGGCAGCAAGGAAATCGAGGTCAATGGCGAGAAGGCCAGGCTGACGCCAAAGAACGGCCGTGTGGAATTGCACATCCTGCTGGACCTCCCGTCGGTCGAGGCCGTCACCAACGGCGGGGAGGCTTACCTCATCAAGAGCCGAGACTATCGGAAACTCGGCGAGAAATCCCCGATGGAAATCCGCGCCGAGGGCGGCGACGTGAAATTCAGCCGCCTCGAGGTCTATCCGCTCAAGTCGATTCACTAACAACAAACCATGAAACATCCCATCCACAAATTACTGCTCGCAATCGCAGCGACCACATTGCCATTCAACCTGTGTCCGGCACAGGATGCCAAACCCGGCAGTGCTCCCGCGCTGCAAGGATTTGAATGCCCGAGGATTGACCAGCCGTATGTTCACCTGCCGATGAGTTTCGATGCTCCGGAGGTCAAACTGTTGGTCAGTATTGACGGCGAATTGCAGCATCCGATTGATGTCAAACTCGCCCAGGGCAAGCCGGACTGGATCGGCACGTTCTGCGTGCAGAAATGGATGGGCAAAAAACTCACCATCGTCCCGGAAAAACCGCTGGCCGGGGCGGGCTGGATCGGCAACATGAAGATGTCCGACCAACTCACCGGGGAGGACGGCGTCTATCAGGAAAAATACCGCCCGCAATTCCACTTTTCCGCGCGGCGCGGTTGCATCACGGATATTGACGGTCCCATCTACTTCAACGGCGAGTATCATATCAGCCGTTGAAAGTCATCGACGGCCAGCTCAAACTGCGGGTGTTCGTGGACCGCACGGCGGTGGAAGGCTTCGCCGCCGGCGTCCCCTGGATGCCGCTCGTCTATCCATTCATGCCGGAGGACAAGCCAACCTACGCCGTGAAAGTATTCGGCAAGAAAGGCCTTGCGGATGTTGAGTTGAAAGCACATCAACTCCAGTCCATTTGGAAGAAGTAGGCGGCACGCGTGAATACCGACAGTTGCACAAGAGGAGGAGAAACAAACCATGAGAAGATTATTCCAAATCCGACTCGGTTGCACCGCAGCCTTGTTATCCGCCGTGCTGGCTTCCGCCCCTGTGGCGCAGGCCGAGGTCCTGAATGTCAATTTTGCAGGTGGCGATGGAGCTGCCACTTACTCCGGTCAGGGGCACGGTCCGACCCCGGCCATGACGCCTGGAATAATCTCGCGGTCTCTCCCGGTGCGCACGGACGCCGGCGGCATCAGTGCTGGCTAACCATGAAGCATTGACAGAGGACATATTTCCACCAATCAAGAACACCCATCATGACACTCCACCTCACCCATTGATATATGACAACCTCCAAGAAATTCACCTGCCTGATTCTAGCAACCGTGCCGTTGGCCGCCGGCTTGGGGGTTGGCGCGGATGACGCAAAGGCGCAACCCTGCATTGTCCGTGCGGCGGATATGCCCGCGAAGGTGAAACTCGCCGCGGAGGAAATCCGCCGCTATGTCTATTTGCGGACCGGGGCGCTGCTCCCGGTGGTGCAGGCGCCAGGCGGCGCGGGTGCCACCATTGTGTTAGAAATCGGGAAGTCGCTGGATGCGCAACAATACCGGCTGAAAACCGCAGGCACCACCCTGACCCTCTCCGGGGGGTCGGACCTCGCGGTGCTTTACGGCGCGTATGCCTTGGCGGAGAAACTCGGCGTGCGCTTCTATCTGCACGGCGATGTGGTGCCGGATGCGAGGATTCCCTTCGCCTTGCCACAACTGGATGAGACGTGCCAACCGCTGTTCGCGGTGCGCGGCGTGAATCCGTGGGGCTGCCACCCCTACGGCATGGATGCCTGGAGCGCCGACGACTACAAGACCGTCTTCACACAACTGGCAAAAATGCGCATGAACTTCCTGGGCGTCCACTGCTATCCGGAAGGCCCGCCCTATGCCGCCGAGCCGACGGTGTGGCTCGGGTTGCCCGGGGACTTCGACGCGACAGGGCAGGTGAAGTCCGGTTATCCGTCGCATTACTTCAGCGCGCTGGCGAATGGGTTCGGCCAGGCGTTCCGGGCTAAGGAAACCGGCAAATACAACTTTGGCGGTGCCGGGTTGTTTGAGCGCGACGACTGGGCGCCGCCGGTGATGGCCGGTTATTGCCCGGTGCCCACCACACCCGAGGGCAGCAACGAGGTGTTCAACCGCATGGCCGGGCAGCTCCACGACGCGTTTTCCTTCGCACGACGCTTGGGTGTTAGAACCTGCCTCGGCACTGAAGCGCCGCTAACAATCCCGGGGGCCGTGCAGGAACGCTTGAAAGCCCAGGGCAGGAATCCCGCGGATCCGGCCGCGGTGCGCGAGGTTTACGAGGGCACCTTCCGCCGCATCATGGCCAGCCATCCGTTAGATTACTACTGGCTCTGGACCCCGGAAAGCTGGACTTGGGAAGGTAACAAACCGGCGCAATACGAGGCCACTATCGCCGACATCAAGCTGGCGCACGAGGCGCTCCGGAATGTGGGCGCGCCTTTCAAGCTCGCCACCTCCGGTTGGGTGTTGGGGCCGGCGCATGATCGCGCGGCCTTCGACCATGACCTGCCCAAGGACATCCCCATGAGCGCCATCAGCCGGGCCGTCGGCCATACCGAAGTGGACCCGGCCTTCGGCCGGATTGCCGGGCGGGAGAAATGGGCGATTCCATGGCTGGAGAGCGATGGTCACCAGGGTCTCGCGGGCCTTCAGTTATACGCGGGACGGATGCGTCGCGATGCCGCCGATGCCGCAGCGTACGGTTGCACCGGTCTGATGGGCCTGCACTGGCGCACCGAGATCCTCGCGCCGAATGTGTCTGCTCTGGCGTTAGCCGCTTGGGATCAGAGTTGGTATCCAAATGCAAACGGTGGACCGGCACGGGATTGGACGATGGACGGCAAAACAGCCAATTACCCGGATGCCAGGATCACAGGGACGAACGACGAGGTGCTTTACCGGTCGTGTTGTTATGACATGACTGACGGCAAAATGAAAGTCCCTAACGGCCGGTACAAAGTGACACTGAAATTCTGCGAACCGCATTTCAAGGCATCGGGTGAACGGGTGTTTGACGTGAAACTGCAGGGCACCACGGTCATGGAAAACCTCGACATTTTAGCCAAGGTTGGCCAGTTCGCGGCACTGGACTTCAGCTTCGACGGCATTGCCGTGACCGACGGCTGGTTGCAGGTCGGGTTTGTCGCCCGCCAATCGTTGCCGTGCATCTCCGCGATTGCGGTGGCAGGTCCCGGATTTGTTAGGAAAATCAACTGCGGCGGCCCGGCCTATCAGGACTACCTGGCCGGCGAGCCACGCCCACCCCGGGAGCGTTCCCTGCCATGCGACGATTTCTATGCCGATTGGGCGCAGGCCAGCTTCGGCCCCGAAGCGGCCGACCCCATCGCCAGGATCTTCACCGAACTAGACGGCAAGGTGCCCCTGGCCACTGCCGATGGCTGCCCCGTCGGCCCACTTGACCCGGACGCGACGCCATGGGCCACGGTCGCCACCCGCTTCACCTTTGTGGATGCCATGGAAAAGCTGCGCCCTGCGGTGCGCGGCGCGGGCAACCTCGACCGCTTCGACTATTGGCTCAACACGTTCCTGTATTACCGGTCGCTGGCACAAGTGCGTTGTGCCCTGGGGGCCAAGGCCGCGCCTGAGGAAATCACACGGCTGTGGAGTGATACCTACCGCTATCTGCTGGCGTCGGTGAACACGCCCGGCACGCTGGCCGCGGTGGTGACCCTGGAAAATCATCCCGGCTGGGGCGATCTGATAGCCAGACAAGCCTCACAACCGTGGCTGAAAGAGCACCAAGGTGCGCCGCGCCTGATCGTGACGACCGTGCGCTCGGTTGTTGAAAAAGACGAGGCCCTGACGCTAACAGTCATCGCGCTGGACCAACAACCGATGAAAAGCGTCGTGCTCAAGTGGCGGCCGCTGGGCCGTGGCGCGTGGCGGCAACAGGAAATGACCCATGTCGCCCGTGCCATCCATCGCGCCACCCTGCCGCCCGCCGCGGAATCGTTAGAGTATCACATCCAGGCCGGCACGGCCAGTGGCGCGCAATTGGTGTGGCCTGCCACCGCGCCGGAAATGAATCAGACCGTCGTCGTCACGGGACCATGAAAATATTCGACCTGCAGATCGAAGTCGCGCTCGCCAACCTGCCCAGGATCCATCAAGCCGTGGGGGATCAGGTTTCCGTGGTGCTCGTTTCCGGTGCGGATTACGGCACGCAAAACGGGCCTTTGTGCGCGCCCGCTGCGTTTGCCGACCTTTTCCAGCCCTATCACATGAGGATCAACGACTGGATTCATGAGAATACCAAATGGAAAATCATGATCCACTCCTGCGGCGGCATCGCCCCTCTGCTGGACCATTTTCATGAAATGGGGGTCGATATATTGAACCCCGTACCAACTCAGCAAGGGCGGAGACGTCGTGGTGCAAGAACTCAAAGTGGTACCCTGGAGTCGCTGGAGGTATGGCGATTGCGATCCGCCTGGGACTGACCATCAGATTGCCAAGCCAACGACACTTGAAACCATGAAACGAACACTACCCGAAGTATTACTGTTAGCAGCCGCGCTTGCGGTATTTCCATTCCACGCATGCCCGGCGGCGGAGAACGCCGGGCCATCACCGGCTCTGGCAGAACGGACCGATGGGGGAAAATCCGTGCTGGCATGGCATCCCGCAGGCAAACTCTTGTTGCTCATGCAGACGCCGGAGTTTGGTGCCCGGGTGGCGGGCGCCGAGGTTCCGGTGTTGGTGGAAAGCGGACCGCTGAAGATCGATGCCGGACAAGCCCGATGGGCGCAAACGATCCGGATCGAACACTCCGGCAAGACCTACCGGGCGCAATATGCCCGCACTTTCGCCCCGTTCGTGGAGGGTGCTCGAAAGCGACTGCAAGTCACCTGCGAGTTGCTGCCGAGCGACCCGCTGCCGTTCGACCTGTCGGTCAAGCATCGCGTGCTGATCGAGGGCCTTCCACAGGCCGAGGCGATCCTGCTGCAACGCAATGGCCAGGTGGCACATGCCGCGGTCCCGCCTAACGAAGCGCTGCAGGCCTATTGGTTCCTGGGCGGTGGGTGTGCGCGTGGCGGCCAGGAACTGGCCATGCCACTCATCGGTTTGCGCCGGAAAGACGGCGGGGACGACACCCTGTCTTGTGCGACCGACCCCTATCTCGGGGTGCGGTTCCGGGTGTCGGCAACCGGCGGCACGCCGGACACCGTGACTTTCGAGGGCAGTTCCTCTTTCAGCGGAACGCTCACGCCGCTTTCTAACGAAACACGGCTGATGGAGTTCGCGGTGCATCGCGATGCCACGGATGAACTGTTCCCGACTTTCTATCAAACCATCCCCGACATCAAGCCGGGACCATCCTGGATTCACGACATCGAGTTGAATCACTACGATTACATCGCGAAGGCCGGGAAATCCCTGGAACCGGATCTGAACGAACTGGCGCGGCGGATTCCCGCGAAATACCGCCAGCACGTGTTGGTCTGCCTGCACGGCTACTACGATTTCCTCGGTCGTTATACCTTCAACTCCAAGACCCGGCGCATCGACGACGCCTGGAAATCCTATGACGGCCAAGCCAAACTGTTGCCGATGACCAAGGAGGAACTCCACCGGCGGATTCGGTTGGTCAAGGAGCGGGGATTCCGGTGCGCGATCTACTACTTCGATGCCCTGGCGTGCGATGATGCCGGACCGGAATTCAATCCAGATTGGATCTGGCGTGATGCCGGGGGGAATCCCATGACCTGGGGCTACTGGCAGAAGCGGCCCGATGCCGCGGGACATACCAACTATCAGTTGAACCCGGCGCACCCGGAAGTCAGGCAGTGGTTTCTTGACTACACGAAGGCACTGATCGCCGAGTATGGGCGCGAACTCGACGGCTTCGCCTGGGACGAAACCAATGCCGTTCAGCAGGGAATGCGGGCGAAATGGGGAGCCGGCATGATGGAAACCGACCGGGCGATGATGCGGTTGGTGGCGGATATCACCCGGGAGGTGCAACGGGGATGGGCGGTGAACCCTGACCTGGCGTTCCTAACATCCGATAATATCGACGCGCACGGGCCATCGCAGGAACTGCAGGTTCCCTATTGCCTGGTCGCCCACGGAACCTATCAGGACAGTTGGTGCGACCCACAGGCATGGCCGCCGGGCATCTTCCCCAACCATCGCAACTGCCTGATGAGCTGCAACTGGTCACCGATCAAGAACCGCGATTGGAACCGCATCGCGGTGGAGCAGTATGGCCTGCCGCAGGGCGTCTCCAACGGATATGGCGACGACCTCGGCCCCGCCGAAATGCCGAAGGAAATCCTCGATGAAATCATCGCACGGTTTCTCAAACGGGTGGAACAAGCCAAACCGGAAAAGCCGTGATCTCCCATACCGACCCGCATTGCTCTCTCAAGGTGTTCATCAACGTGGACGGCACCCCCTGCATGTCCTTGTACGACGCGCTTGTCACCGCCTCCGAACCGGACCACTGGAGATTTTTCGACCTGAAGGTGTTGCAGGGCCGGGAGGTGTCGGTCAGGATCGAAGGCCCGGATGCGGCTGTCATCAACCGGGTGAAGTTGAGCGACACCATTCCGGGCAAATTTGAGAGGTTCAGCCAAATGGCGTCCTTCCCGTTAGATCTGAGTCTGCGGACCGCGCCTGGCGGCATGCGCCTGTTTGCGGACTTCATTCCCGAACTCGCGAAACTGCGCAAGAATGGCAGCCGGAAAACAGATGTCGTCGTCAAGGCCGGCACCCCGCTCCAGGTTGCCGACGTGACGCAGCCGGCGGAGATCATCGCCGAATTCGACCCCGGCAGCGCCTCGCAGATCACGTTCACCGGACCGGAACTCGACATCAATTGGAACGCCGCAAGCCAGGAACTCAAGGTCAGGGAAGTGAGCCTGTCGGCGAGCAAGTCGGAGGCGGGCTATTGGTGGCAGTATCGAGGTGAGCAAATCAAACTGGCTCCGCAGAATGGTCGCATGACATTGCACATACTGCTGGACATTCCGTCGGTCGAAGTTGTCACCAGCGGTAGGGATTATACCATCAAGGGCCGTGACTATCGGCAACTTGGCGCGAATTCCCCCTTGGAGATCCGCGCCGAGGGCGGCGACGTGAAATTCAGCCGCCTGGACGTCTATCCGCTCCAGTCCATTCAGGCAGGGATTCTCCACGCCCGCCCCCACGCAATCCGTGGTGTTTCCAACCAACGACCCCAACCTCATCGGCTGGATCGTCGTGGATGCCTTCAGTCATCAAGCAGATCACCAAGACCATAACGGAAATGAACCGTCTCCAGCGCCAGAACCCTGCCGGATGCGCGTTTTCAATCTGGAGGCACCGGCTGCGTATTCGCGAAACCCTCCTAACATCGATGCCATCGTTCAGGCGGTCGTCCGCAACGGCATGCGCGTTATTGGTTACGACCGACATATATCTGGTTATGTCAAAGCGATCAATCAGAGCGTGCTGGCCATGGGCGAAGTGCTGCTGAGCCTGACCAGTGAAGATGTTGTCCATACTGCTCCACTTGACTGCCAATATGAAAACACTGATAGAAACCCGCCATGCGTCCTTTTCGGGGGCTTTGATGAAGTACGCGCGTTTGCCCTCGTTCGGCATGATACTGACCGTATCGCTGGCCCTGATCTCGGGCCGGGCCACGGCGCAAGACCGCCAGGATTTCGCCAGCACCAAGTCTTTGCGGCTGATTCCGTTTCCCAAAGAGGTGCGGTTGTTGGATGGGCAATTCGCGCTCGACCCATCGCTGGTGCTGGAAGCACCGGCAGAGCAAATGGAAACTCTAGCCCGTCAATTAAACGATGAATTGCGGCGTGCCGGGCTGACACCTGTGAAAACACGCGCCATGGAATCGGCAACACCCTCGTTCCGCCTGGCGGCTCTATCAGGTCCGCATGCCCTCACCGTTCAAGTGCGCCAGGACAATCCGGAAGCCTACGGGCTGGAGGTGCGGCATCAGGAAATCGTATGCCGCGCGCCCCAGCCGGTCGGCCTGTGTTATGGCCTGCAGACCCTGTGCCAGTTAATTCGCGCCAACCGCCTCGGCAACGCGCTGCCTTGTCTCCAGATCCATGATTGGCCGTCGTTGCGCTGGCGCTGTTTCCAGGACGACATGACGCGCTGACCCAGTTCGACCCTCGAAACACTGAAGTTCGAGGCCGGGTTGGGTGCCAGTCTCAAGTTCAATCTCATGACTTACTACATGGAGTACCAATACGCCTTCAAGAAGCATCCGAAGATCGGACCGGCCAACGGCTCCCTGACCGCCGATGATCTAACAGCACTGGTGGCTTTCACCAAGCCCCTGCATCTGGACATCCTGGGCAATCAGCAGTCGTTCGGACATCACGGGAACCTTCTCCGCATCCCCGAGTACGCCTACCTGAGCGAAAACGGCCCTGACATACTAACTCCGGTCAAAGAAGAGACCTATCAACTGCTGGACGACCTGTATTCGGAGGTTTGCCCGTTGTTGCCGTTCCCGTGGTTTAATGTTTGCTGTGATGAAACCTGGGGTCTGGGCACCGGCACATCAAAAGAGTTGGCCGCGCAAATCGGCGTGGGGGGAGTCTATGTCGGGCACATCCGCCGGCTTCACGACCTGCTAGAGAAGAAATATCACAAGCGCATGATGATGTGGGGAGATATCATTTTGCAGCACCCCGACAAGCTGGGGGAAATACCGAATTCAAACCCGTTGACTTGCCAACCCGACTTCGTGAACCGGAGTATCATGAAACAGACCCTACACAAAGCGCTGCTGATTGCGGCGGCAACCGTATTTCCGTTGGGCACTTGCCCGGCGCAAGAAGCAAAACCCGCTGGCGATGCGACGCTGCAAAAACGCGAGTTCGCGATCGAAAAACCGTACCTCAATCTTCCGGTCAAGCGCGGCACCGCCCCGCACCGCATGCGGCTCACCTTCCCCGACGGCAACAGGTTGGAATTCAACATCTGCACGCCCGGCGCGAATGACCCGCCCGGTTTCTGGTCCCCGGTGGATGTCACTGCGTTCAAGGGGAAAACAGTCACCGTCGCATGGGTGGACAAACTGCCGGAAAACTCCCGGGCGCTCGAACGCATCGAGCAGACCGACACGCTGCATGACGCCGGCTCGATCTATCAGGAAAAACTCCGTCCCAGGCTTAATCTATCGGGATTCAAGACGGGCGAGGATCCTGCCGTCGTCGCGGCATGGTTCAGCACCAGGCGCGGCGCGTGCATTGCCTATAGCAATGACTGCGGGCGCACCTTCACGGAATTCAAGGAAAACCCGGTGGTGCCATTTGTCGGTGACCCCAAAATGATCTGGTATGCCCCGGGAAAACATTGGGTCATGGCGGTCAACTGGAAGGGCATCGCCTTCACCACCTCGCCGGACCTGAAGAAATGGTCGCCACTGACGAATCCGATAGAAGGATTTTTCGAATGCCCGGAGATTTTCGAGATCGCCGTGGATGGCAACCCCGCCAGCAAAAAATGGATTCTGTACGCCGGAGACGGCGCCTATGCCGTCGGCGCCTTTGACGGCAAAAAGTTTACCCCGGTCGGCGGCAAGCAGCCGTACAATTTCGGCAACGCGTATTACGCCTCGCAAACATTCAACAACAAAAGAACGAACTGCGTTGCATGGACCAAACCGCGCCGCTGAAGCTGGACAAGGGGAAGCTCCGCCTGCGCGTTCTAACGGACCGCCAGAGCGTCGAGATCTATGCCAACGACGGCAGGATTTACATGCCGATGAACGGACGTCTGGACCTTGCCAAGCGGGACTTCGCGCTTGCCGCAACGGGCGACGGCGCCACGCTCCTTTCCGCAACCGCGTTTGAACTGAACTCCATTTGGAAATAGGATGGAATCCAAACGAAGTCACAACAAACCATGCATGAATCCAATCAATTGATATGAAACACAACAACACAATCAGATCAGGCTGGATGACGGGATTAGCGGCGCTCGCATGTTGCGGCACGGCGGTCGCGGCGGACAAGACGCTGGTCTCCTGGGTCACCCTCGCCAACCTCACCCAACAGGGTGGCAGCGCGCTGACGATCCAACAAGGCAGTCAGTTCGACGGGATCGTCTTCGGCGAAAAGGAGGCGGGCAAATGGATGGCCGGGAGCGAAACGTTCGCCCGGACCCAGCAAGACCAGCAGGCCAACGCCGTGGAGAATGCCGACAGCAAGGCGCTCATCCAGATGGCGATTGTCTATCAGGGCAACCGGATCTCCCTCTATCGGAACGGCACCCCCTATGCGTCCTATGAAGCCGGCGGCATCGATCTGCTGGGCGCGCCGGACAACCGGGCGGTCTTTGGCCTGCGTCACCAGGAGGCGGGGGATGGAACGCCCCTGCGGGGTTCGATTGAGGACGCGAGAATCTTTGACCGGGCGCTGAGCGCGGATGAAATCAGGAAATTGGAACCTAACAAGGAGTCCGCGATCAAGCCTTATGCCTGGTGGACATTCGAAAATGGCAAGGAAACCGACCTCATGGGGCGGTTCCCGGTGAACCACTTGAGCGGTGGCGCCAAAATCGAGGATGGCCGCCTGATTCTCGGTGTCAACGGTTCCGCGATGATCGCTACCGCCAAGCCCGGGACGACGGTGGCGAAGGCCCCCGAGGCCAGTGCCGCGAAGCCCGCACCTCCCCCGCCCGCGCCGTCCTTGCCGCCGGTTGCGGATGAGGCGATTCGCGCCGCGCGCTCGCTGCGCGAGCGGTTTCTAGCAGACCCGTATCGTCCGGGCTACCACTTCTGCGCGCCCGAGGACAAGGCGGAACCTGGCGATCCCAACGGCGCTTTCTATCACAACGGCCGCTATCACCTGATGTATCTCTACAACCGCAATGACAAGGGATTCTGTTGGGGCCACATCTCCAGCAGCGATCTGGTGCATTGGCGTTACCATCCCGACGCGATCGGCCCCGGCCAGGGCGATGAGGGATGTTTCAGCGGCGGCGCGTTCGTGGACGACGACGGCACCGCCTATCTGACCTACTGGATGCTCTGGGGCGCCAAAGGCATCGGCATGGCCAAAAGCAGCGGCACGTTCGAGTCCTGGGAGAAACTGGCGGCCAACCCGGTCATACGTTCGACCGAGTGGGGAATCACGGAGATGAAAGACGCCAGCGGCAAGTCATCCTTCCTGGGATCGGCCGATCCGTCCAACATCTGGAAAAAGGACGGGCGGTATTACATGCTGGGCGGCAATCTGGCGGTGCTGGACAAGGTCGGGCGCGTGCCGGATGCGCCGCTCAGCGAGCAGGGAGACCGGCTCTATCTGTATGTTTCCGACGACCTGAAGCAGTGGCAATACCAGCATGTTTTTTACGAGCGCAAGCCGGAATGGACCGACCGCAACGAAGACAACATGTGTCCGAGTTTCCTGCCGCTGCCCTCCAGCCCCGATGGCGGGAAGCCTAGCGGAAAACACCTCCTGCTGTTCATCAGTCACACCAAGGGTTGCCAGTATTACGTCGGCGACTACCGCGATGACTGGTTCTTCCCTAACAATCACGGTCGCATGACCTGGGTTGACAAAGCCTATCATGCCCCGGAGGCATTGGTGGACGGGCAAGGCCGCCAGATCATCTGGGCCTGGCTCCTCGGCAATCCCCAGGGCGAAAAGGAGCGGGGGTGGTCCGGCGTCTATGGGTTGCCGCGTTCGGTCTGGCTGGGCGAAGACGGCACCCTGCGCATGCAGCCGGTGAAGGAATTCAACTGCCTGCGCATCAACGGACAGTCATGGAAATCCCTAACGCTATCACAAAAGGAAACCAAAACGCTGGATGGAGTGATGGGGAATTCCTGCGAACTCGGGATCGAGATCGAGGTCGGCACGGCGGAACGTTGCGGCGTGAAAGTGCGGGCGTCCGCCGACGGGCAGGAGGAAACGCTCCTGTACTACGATGCGAAGACGAAGGAATTGGTATTCGATGCCACCCGCAGCGGCGCGGATGGCTGGAAGGTGGTGGAGCGCGCCCCGTTGGAACTGAAGCCGGGAGAACCGTTGAAACTGCGGGTCTTTGTGGACAAGCCGGTGGTGGAAGTCTTCGCCAACGAGCGCCAGGCCATCTGCCGGCGGGTCTATCCCGCACATTCCGATAGCCTCGGTGTCGTCCTGTTTGCCGAAGGCGGCCAGGCGAAGTTCAACAGCACGCAAGCCTGGGAAATGATGCCGTCCAATTCCTGGTAGATATCATTCTATGGAACTCTGAAATGAGCAAACCGCATCACGTGGAAGCAACTGAAATCGGGCAAGTATCAGTGATTATGATTGCGAAATCAACAAATTCCAAGAAACAGATCATCACCCTCACCGCCGTGTTCTTGGCGCTGCTGGCGGCGCGGGCCATGGACTACACGGCGGTCTTCGACGCGCCGCCGCAGCACGTGCCGACCAGTTACATGCCCGACGGACCACTGCTGGGCAACGGCGATCTCGGCGTGGCGATCGGGGGTCCACCTCAGGAGCAGTCGTTCTTCCTTGGCAAGAATGACTCTTGGCAGTGCAAGCCGGCCAAAGTGATTTCGGTGGGGATGGTCCGGCTGCACGTTCCTGCGCTGCAACAAGCCAGCTATCGACAAGAGCAGGATCTGGCTCGCGCGGAAGTGCGCGGCACGTTTACCAAGGGGGATTTGACCGTTCGCACCCGGTCCTGGGTGGCAGCGTCGGAGAACCTGCTCGTGACCGAAATCTCCTGTCAGGGTCCCACGGCGGTGACCGTGTCAGTGGATCAGTCGCCGGGCGGTGCTGAACCGACCTCTGAAATCGATAAGCGCTTCGGCATTCGCGGGCCCGAGGATGGAACGACCGCGTCGCTTTGCGGTACGCGGCGGGCCGATCCGGAAGCAGTGACCGAAGGCCGGTCGGTGACGGTCGCCACGCGGGTCCTCGATGCGGCGACCCGACTCGGGCCAAACAACTCGCTGGAATTCGAACTGAGGCCGGGCCAACCGGCGCTCATCGTGTCATCCGCGCTGAGCGACCTGGATGCCGCCGACCACGCTGCCGCCGCCAACAAGCGGTTGGCTGCGCTGGACGCTCAGAGCGTCGCCCGGCTGAGCGCCGAGCACCAGAAATGGTGGTCCGATTTCTGGGCCAGGTCGTTCATCGAGATTCCCGACAAGTTGATCGAGAAACACTGGTACGGGGCGCTCTACATCCTGGCGTGCTGCAGTCGCGAGGGCAAAGTGGCACCGGGATTGTGGGGAAACTGGAACACCACCGACGCGCCGAACTGGCAGGGCGATTACACATTGAACTATAATTTCCAGGCGCCGTATTACATCGCCCATTCGGCCAACCATGTGGAACTGACGCTGCCGTTTTACAAAGCCATCCTTGATTTCATGCCGAAGGGTCTTGAGATGGCCAGGACCCGGGGTTGGAAGGGCGTGCATTTCCCAACCCATATCGGACCGTGGGCCTTGCTGCCGGAGGGCTGGCAAGACTGGGGACAACGTTCCAATGCCGCCTACGCCGCCATCAATTTCATCTGGTACTACGAGTACACCCAGGACAAAGACTGGCTTAAGACGACCGGCTATCCGCTGCTCATCGAAGTGGCCAATTTCTGGGAAGATTACCTGAAGTTCGAGAACGGGCGGTATGTCATTCAGAACGACTCGATTCATGAAAACTCGGGCCCGGACTGCAACGGAGTGCTGTCGTTGGGGTTGGTGCGCACGCTGTTCCGGTCGATGTTGAAATTCAGCCAGGATTTGGACACGGACGCAGACCGCCGACCCAAATGGCAGCACATCCTCAAACACTTGAAGGACCAATGCGAACACCACGCTTATCCGAATCTCATTCTCTTCTACGGCGGCGGCGGGATCGAGAGTTGTGGCGGGTTCGCGGCGCTCAACGAAATGCTGCTGCAAAGCCACGAGGGGGTGATCCGCCTCTTCCCCGCGTGGCCAAAAGACCTTGACGCCCGTTTCGGGAAGCTGCGAACTTATGGCGCCTTCCTCGTGTCGGCCCAGCGCCAAGGCGGCCTGGTCGCCGGCGTGACGATCCGCAGCGAAAAGGGCCGCGACTGCACGGTGGAGAATCCTTGGCCCGGGCGCAAGATCCGGCTGCTCCGCAATGCGCAACCCGCTGAAACGGTCGGCGGCGACCGCGTCACCTTCAAGACGACGGCCGGCGAGAAGATTGAACTCACACCACAGGATAGCGAACAATGAAGAAGCCGTTGATACTATACCATCAAGCCGACAGATGGCCGGGACCAAAAGGAGAAGTTGCAGATGGCAGGCTGGACTGAAGTTTCCCGCTACATCCGCCAGATCGATCCTGAGGGCCACCTTCTCACCCTGCACACCGCCGGACAGCTTCCCTCGCGGGCATGCACGAGTGACCCAAGCGTTGTGGACTTCGAGATGCTCCAGACGGGTCACGGCATGCACGAGGTCATCGCGCCAACGGGGGAACAGATCGATACGGCGCTACAATCCAAGCCCCCCGTGCCGGTGATCGACGGTGAGCCTGCATACGAAAACCTTGACGGGAAGATCCCGGCCGACGTGTGCCGTGCAGTCTTCTGGGTCTGCATGGCCCGTGGCGCGGCCGGTCACAGCTATGGTGCCAACGGCATCTGGCAGGTCAACAATCCCGGGCAACCCTATGGCATGTCGCCCCTGGGACACAACTGGGGCACGATCCTCTGGTCCGACGCAATGAAACTGCCCGGCTCGGCGCAGGTGGCCCTGGGCAAGAAACTCTTGACGCAATACGAGTGGTGGCGGTTTGAGCCGCACGCCGAGTGGGCGGTTTACGCTCAGCCGGGTAATCCGTTCGGCCCCCAGGCCTTTGGCATGCCCGGCGGGGTGCGCGTGATCTATGTGCCCAAGGCTGCGGCGATCTCGGTCCGCAATCTCGATCCCCAGGCCAAGTATCGCGCCCTGTATTTCGACCCGCTCACCGGCGCGAAGACCGAGTTGGGCGCGGTCCGTGCTGATGCCGCCGGGGCGTGGACATGCCCGCCTCCGGAGAAATGCGAGCATGACTGGGTGATCGTCCTGGAGATTGAGGCCTATTAACGTCATCCCCCGGCAAGCGCTTGGCGATATTGGCGCGGGCTGTGGTGTTCGAAGGCGCGAAAGACACGGTTGAAATGCGTGAGGCTGCTGAAACCGCACTCGAAGCAAATCTCGGTGATGGATGCCTGGGTATGAGTGAGTTGCTTCTTCGCCTCGGCCACGCGCCGGGCCTGGACGAAACGAGTGAAACGTATCCCCGTTGCCCGCCGGAACACGTGTGAGAAGTGAGCCTGGGCAAGACCGGCGTACCGGGCCGCGTCCTCGAGGCCGAGCGCGGGGTCACGGAATCGGCTTTCCACGAACTCGCGCCCGCGCCGGATTTCGGCGCGTTCCAGTTGCGCCTTCAAATCCCGAATCCTGTTGGCACTCTCGCAAAGCTGTCGCGCGAAAAGCTCCAGCAACCGCATGAGCGAGGTGATCTGCTTTCTCGGCAGATAGACCGTGCGTTCGTAGGCGGCGCGCAGGTGGCGGTCGGAAACTTTCAACCAGGCGAGCCGCTGCTGCAACTGTCGGAACCCGGCGGGCGATTTTGGCTCGCGCAAGAGCTGCCCGCTGGAAATGAGGGTCGCGTGGTTCCCCAGGCCGGCCACGGGGACCACGATGTCCCAAAAGCCCGCGTGGCAGGTATAGAGTTGCGCCTGGCCCGATTTCGCCGCGTGCGAGTGGTGCTGCCGATCGCACGCGCCGCACCGGCGGAGTCCCTCGGGGGTCGCGCGTATCAGCCGGCAAACCGGATTCATCTCCCCCTCTTCAAACTTGTGCCGGATGAGCCCGCTCTGCGGATCATTCAACGCCATGACCACTCCGGTCAGCTTCTTCAAGATGGCGGAGAACTCGGCGAATTCGGGTGAATCCGCCAGGTGGTCGAAATCCGGGTTGGTCGTCAGGTCTGTCTTCATGCGCATTGGGAACCGGCAAAAACATCGCGCGTGGCGAAAGAAATGTAAAATAAAACGAAGACAATGTGGAGACATTCTTCCGCTGCGGCCTAAAGTTAGGGCGATCAAAATGATCGCAACCAAGATGCCGAACCTCATATTGCGTCGTGGCGCTCACGAAGTCGCACTCCAATATTGCGCGAGTGCGGGGTCGCGCCCAGGCACCCTTTCCCCGCAGGCAAATTCCTGGTGCCAATAACAATCCACAAAACAATAGTATGAAAGCATTGAAAACGTTGTCGACCTGTATCGGGGCTAGCGCCCTGCTGCTGGCTACGAGGTTCTCGATTCTCGATGGCTCCGGCGCCAGTTTGGGCCTCTCGCAGCTCGGGAAGGAAGTTACTGGTAGCGCCCAGTCTGGTTTCGTACAATCTGACGGCACGGGAGGGAACGCTGCCAACTACGTGAAGTTTTCCAACCTGACGAGTGCCAGCGTGCCCACGAATTTCCGGGTTCGGGTTGGCGAAGGGGCCTACCCGCTCATCAACGGCGTGCAAATCGTGAATACCGCCAGCGCGAACCCGCCGACACACCTGGCGTCTGCGGTCGTGCCGGGCATCGGGGCGGTGGGAGTGCCCTTCACCGTGACGGTGGAGGCGCGGGATGCCGACGGCTTGTCGGCAGCAGCGGCGGAATTGTTTGAACACGACGCCTATGGTCCGAAACCCCAGATCGGGTATTGCCCGTGGCCGACGGAAGCGGCGGACTGCAACACCGTTTTCAACCAGACGGCGCCCATGTATCGCGAGGCGTTTGCCCTGCGAGTCGCCGACAGCCGGAAGGCATTTCCTTGCGATCTGCCGAAACAATCCCTATTTTCTCATTCCGTTAGCCAGCGCTTCGGGATTCTATCAGAATAACGGAAAATTGACCCCCCCCCCACCATGTCTAGCAACCTGAAATTGAAGGATGGTATTAAGTCGGAAAGCCCGGAGAAGATCCAAACCAGGTGCTCTCGTCATCCGGGCCGCATCAACGGTGCGGGGTTTCGCGGGGTGGGCCCAATGATGGTCTGGCTCGCGGCCGCAACGACCTGTTGGGCGGCCGATTGGCCACAATTTGGCGGTTCGCACCGCGCCTTCACCTCGCAGGAGACCGGACTGGCCCGCTCGTGGCCCGCCGATGGCCCCAAGCTCCTCTGGAAAATTCCGCTTCACAGCGGCTTTGCCGGCGCGGCAGTCAGGGACGGCGAGGTGTTTCTTTTCGACCAGGCCGACGATCAGGAAGTCTTGCTCTGTTTGGACATGGGCACCGGTAAGGAACTCTGGCGCTTCGCCGACACGGCACCGAATAAGATCGGGCCGGCCGGGACACGCGCCACTCCGGCTGTGGACCAGGATTACGTCTTCATCTGCGGCACCACGGGCCATTTGAATTGCCTCGACCGCAAGACCCACAAGGTGGTTTGGCAGGCGAACCTCGTGAAAGATTTCGACGGCGTGGTGCCCCTCTGGGGTGTCGCCCAAAACCCGGCGCTCTGGAAGAACCTGGTCATCGTCGCCCCGCAAGGACGCAAGGGCGGCATCGTCGCCTTCGAGCGCAACACCGGCCGGGTGGCCTGGCGCTCGCCTTATGTCACCGGCATGATCACTGGCAGTTGGGAGGGAAGTTACATATCTCCGGCGCTCACCGAGATCGACGGCACCCCACAGGCGATCATGGCCACCGCACACGGCCCGAAAGGCGACAATGATGCCTGGACCACGCGCGGCTTGGTGGCCGGCATTTCGCTGATAGACGGCTCGCTCTTGTGGACCTACGACGGCTGGCAGAGCGAGATCCCGATTGCCGCCCCCGTGCCGGTGGGCAACGGCCGCGTCTTCATCACCGCCGCCTACGGGGGCGGCTCCGCAATGCTCCGGATCGCCAAGGCGGGCGACAAGTTCACCGCCACCGAGGTTTTCACAACGACGGAGTGCGGTGCCCAGATCCAACAGCCGATCATCTATCAGGACCATCTTTATGTCGTCAGCAACGGCAAGGAACACAACGAAGGACTGATGTGCCTGACGCTGGGCGGCGAGGTGAAATGGCACACCACCAAGAGCCGCTTCTGCGCGAAAGCCGAGCCAAACCTGCCCAACTTCGAGTGCGGCAACATCCTCCTTGCCGACGGGCTGCTCTTCGCCGTCGACGGCAAACGGGGCGATCTCTACCTGATAGAACCCACCCCCCGAGGCTACCGGCAGCTCGCTTGCGCGAAGAAGATGCTCGACGAAAAGGGCGACGGGCAAATCTGGGCTCCGATGGCCCTCAGTCAAGGCAAGCTCCTGCTGCGCGATCAGCAGCAGATGAAGTGCGTCGACGTCGCGAACTCATCCGGTACGGGCGTTCCGAGGCTGCAACCATGATCAGGAAATCCCCTTGGGTTTTCAGTCGTCCGCTCCACACGGCACTGCATGTTGAAGGCAACATTCAACGATGGGTTCTCAAGCATGGAAAAACCAATACGAACGTCGAACCATAAATGCAAAACATCATCAAGCGCAGGCAATTTCTGAAGACAACAGCACAATGCGCCATGGCTTCGTCGCTGGTGGGAGCGGCTGGCAGCCAGGCGATTGCCGGCGCGCCCGCAACCAATCCAGTGCCGGCCACCCAGCCTGAGCCCGGCCACACGTTGCCCGGCCACTTGCCGAAAATGCTCTCTATTGGCATGTTCATCTGGAACTGGATAGCCATGGCCACGCCCGGCGAGCCGTACCACGACCTGGCCAAAGTCGTCGCCGGGCTGCCGGAGCGGGGATTCAACGCGGTGCGGGTTGATGCCGGGCTGAACTGGTGTTTTGGGATGGCCGGCCAGCCCCGCGGCGAGATGGAGTTCGGCCCGTGGATCCCGGGCTATCGCGATAATCTCACCTCGGTCAACATCCTTGGCGGCGGACGTCACGACGTGCTCAAGCGCGTGACGCGGCTCATGGAACTGGCCAAACAGCACGGCGTCTATGTGATTCTCACGAGTTGGGAGTACCAGGACAGCTCCTGGCTCGTGGCCGACGCGAAAATCCGCGCCGAGGTGATGGCCGTTCCTGAGGACAAACGATTCATGCACATGGCCCGCCAACAAGACCGGCTGCTGCAAGTCTTGAAGGACAAGGGGCTCGAGCGGAACATCGCCTTCGTGGAGATTCACAACGAACCCGATGCCAGCCAGTTCCCTCAGGGGGACCAGAGCAAGCGGCTCCACCAGGAGGCGATTGCCTTCCTCCGCGATGCCCATCCGGACATCCTGGTCAGTGGCGACTTTACCAGCCACAACCTGTCCATCGTGCCCGACAATGTCCAGGTCTATGACCAGCACACCTACATCTGGGACCTGTACTGGCCGGTGTTGTACGCCCAGACGATCTGGGCCAAGGAGTTCGATCCGGCCAACCCGCGCAAGATCAAACTCCTGGACCGAGTGCTCAAGGACAAGATCGTGCCCTACGCGGATTTCATGCAGGCTGCCCAGAACGTGCGCGAATTGTGGCGGGGCATCGACTGGCTCTACTACAACTTGGACAACCGGCGGTTCGACGAGTGGATTCTGGAGGAATACGCGCGGCGCGAGGCGGACATGAAGCTGCAGGCAACCCGCACTTTCGCGGCCGACGCCCTTGAGGCCCAGCAGCGGAAGATTCCGGCCGTGTGCGACGAGGGCGGCTACCTCTATCCGCCGCTGGGATCGAAGTTCGAGCTTACCGAGCCGGGCACGAGCATGTTCGAGCTTCAAGTCGACCTGGCCATCAAGCACGGTTACTGGGGCATGATGCCAACGACCTATTGTGGAGCGGAACACCCGATCTGGGACAACATTCCCTGGCTGCGAGCCATCAACGACCGCTTTCAGGCGGGAAAGTTGCGGGCGTAAAGGCCGCGAGGGAGCGCATTTTCATCAACAACACTTTTTATTGAAGGAACAGATTATGAAACTGTTCAAGAAGGATAAGAATATGAACAACCGGACAAGCCGACTGACCTTGGGATCGTTGATGGCACTGACTTTGGCGGCAAGTGCTTGGGCGGCCGAACCGCCCAGCGATGTGCAATCGGGCAAGGGGCGTCAAGCCACATCGCCATGGACGCTGTCTACCGACGATACCGCGGTAGTCCTAACGGTGTCGGACGACAAGATCTTCATCAACAGCCTTGAGAATCCCGCGCAGAAATGGAACTGGACGCCGGTGCCCTGCGAAGTTCCGCTTCCCGGCAAGAACAGCGTCACCACGGGCGGCACCGACTACTCCCCGAATTGGACGTATTGCGACGCGACGGAAGACAAATCCGATGGGTACACCGTGACCTTGCGGTTCACCAGTACCACGCCGCAGCTACCGGACCGCGGGCCCCATCGTCTTCAACGGCAACGACATTGAAGCGGCCATTCTCAATCTGGCCGCCGACCGCCCAGTCCAGTTCTTTCCCCAGGATGCCGCGGTCGTCGGGCCGGGCGAAGGGACGCCGCTTCCCTACCAGATCGTCAAGGTCGGGAGTACGCACGGGATCTATCTGGCCTACGACTATGGTTGCGGGCAATACCAGGCGACCCGCGACGCAGCCAATCCGCTGCGGATCAACTGCCGGTTTTGGATTGGCAACAAGGTTTCGACGACGATTGCTGCCGGGGAAATTTACAAGCTGCCCGGCATCATGATCCAGGCCTACCAAGGCGATGAAGACGATGCCGCCAACCATTTCCGGAAATGGTTTTGGAACTACGAGATTACGCCCAGCCTGAAGAACAATCCGAAAGAGCCGCCCATCGAGATCTGCAACCCGCCCGGTCCCGACGGCAAGCCGGACTTCCTGGTCAATCAGGCCAAGACGACGGACTTCGCGAGTTGGGGCGTCGGGTGTCTCAAGACCGATGCCTGGCACTGGCAGGACACCGGCCATGCCAAGAGCGACGAACTGGCGGCAGCGCTCCATGCCAAGGGAATCAAACTTTCCCTGTATTTCAACGGCACCGTTCCCGAACGGGTTCTTCTGGACGAGGCCGCCAAATCCCATTTCGACTATTACCGGTCCGACGATTACGGGAGAGGGCCCGCCTTCAACATGATGGATTACCATTCGGTCGAGGATTTCAAGCGGAAGTTGGACAAGTTGGCGAAAGTCGGTGTCGGCTGGGAAAACTGCTGCAACGGCGGCAATCTCCGGTCGCTGGATATCTGCCGCCGAATGACATTCATGACGCATAGCGATGGATCCGGGTTGATCCCATTCTTTCTGAATGTGTACCACTGGTCCTATCTGATGCCCCCCATTCAGATCAAGAATGACTACTGGGTTTGTCTTGGCAATCAGGAGGAAGGTGAGGTAACGGTGGCGTGGCTGAGGGGTAACTTGCTTGGCGCAATCCTAACCGGTCCGCCAACTTCGGCCTCATTCCAGGGCGCACTCGACAAGATCAAGCCGGTCTTCAATCTGTACAATACCAGGCAACGGGCGATTTTGCGCGGCGCCGATGTCTATCGTATTCTGCCGCCGCCGGCAGACAAACAATGGTTCGGCCTTCAGTATTACAACACCTTCATCAACAAAGGCTCCGTGTTGCTCTGGCAGAACGGCGGCCCGGCCTCTCAGGTCATCAAGCTGAAAGGACTGGATCGTGACGCCACGTACGCGCTCGCCTTTGAGGACGCGACGGAAAAGAATCGTTCCCTGACCGGCGCGAAACTCATGGATGAGGGCATGACTGTGCCCATGGGTGCCAATGCTTCGGAGGTCATTTGGATCGACGGACCGGCCCTACCGCCGTCGGCGCGCTAAATTCACGAGAAAGGACGAAAACGATGAAAGCAGTCATCAGCGGCACATGGTTCTTCCGGCAGTTGTACGTCAACAATCGCCGCGCCATTCGAGCGCGAACACCGAACATCGACGACAAGACCCCCTGGTGGCACATCCGCACCTCCGGCGTCTTGCTGGGCAGCTATCATTTGGGCAAAGGCCGCTTTATAATCAACGCGTTTCGCATCCTGGAGAGCCTGGGCAACAATCCGGTCGCCGACCGGCTGATACTCAACCTTGTCACGGAAGGTGTGAAGCGGAGTTCGCCGGAGCGGTGATTCGCTCCGGAGCGCATTTTTATCAACAACACTTTTTATTGAAGGAACAGATTATGGAACAGAGTATGAAACTGATCAAAAAAGGATGGGAATATGAACAACCGGACAAGCCGACTGACCTTGGGATCGTTGATGGCACTGACTTTGGTGGCAAGTGCTTGGGCGGCCGAACCGCCCAGCGATGTGCAATCGGGCAAGGGGCGTCAAGCCACATCGCCATGGACGCTGTCTACCGACGATACCGCGGTGGTCCTAACGGTGTCGGACGACAAGATCTTCATCAACAGCCTTGAGAATCCCGCGCAGAAGTGGAACTGGACGCCGGCGCCCTCCGAAGTTCCGCTTCCCGGCAAGAACAGCGTCACCACGGGCGGCACCGACTACTCCCCGAATTGGACGTATTGCGACGCGACGGAAGACAAATCCGATGGGTACACCGTGACCTTGCGGTTCACCAGTACCACGCCGCAGCTCTGGACCGGGACCGGTGGAGAACAGGGTGACCATAGATAATAAGTCGGGAGAAAACGTGGTCTATGGTTCGGATATCATGGCAGCCCGCTTGCAGATCAAAGCCAACCATCCCGTGAAACTTCACCGTGCCGAAAAGACCAGCGCTGGACAAGGGAAGGTGCATTATGATCCTCTGGGTGCAAATGCCAGAATTGCCACCGATAGCGGCATCCTTCCCTTCATCATGCTTGATGTCGAGGCCACGCACGGAATGTACCTGGGATATGAATGGGAACTCGGCGGTTTCCAAGTCACAGCCGGTTCTGATCCTCTTGACATCACTGCATCGGCACACCCCATAACCGAGAAGGTGACCCGAGCCAGCAACGAGATATTTACGATTCCGAGCGTGTACTACGGGACCTATCAAGGCGACATCGACGACGGCAGCAACTGCTTCAAGCGGTGGTTCTGGAATCACAAGATCACGCGCAGCCTGCACGATAACGAGAATGAGCCGTGGGTCGAGGTGTGCATGCAGGAGGTCGGGGGCAAAGGCGCCTCGAGCATCACCGGCAACACCCCACAAAGCATTTTCGATCGTCTTGCCGCTACAGGCGCGGAATGTGTCAAGATGGACTTTTGGGACGGCACGGGAAATTGCTGGTATACCAATCGAGATTGGAAGTATCGCCCCGAGGTGTGGCCCAATGGCTTCGATTTTGCCGCCAAGGCCCATAAGGCCGGCCTGAAAGCATCATTGTACATGGGAGGGACCTATAATGACTGCGATCTGACGACAATTGCCGGAAGAGACGCCGAACTGGCGGCCGTCCTGACCAGATACGACCAGGGCTGGTTTGACATGTGGAGGACCGACCTTTATACGGCCCCCAAGGAACCCATCCCACAAACCTATGAGGGCGTGACGAATTTCCTGTATATCCAGGATCATCTGATTAAGAACAGACCAGGCTACAGATATGAGAACTGCTGCAATGGGGGGAAGTACAAGGGCTTCGCAATCTGCCGGCGGATGACGTTCTGCACCATGAATGATATCGATCAGGATCCCGGCATGACCAGGTCGACCTATTACTCCAATACCTACGCAATCAATCCGGTCCAACTGAAGTCCGATATTGGTCCGGCCAACGACGCCTACGAACTGCGCACGCATATGCTGGGCTCCATACTGAGTTGGGCAGCGGACAATCCGATCTACCGACAGCACATTTCGCTCTATAAGAGCAAGCAGCGACCAATCTTGCGAGGAGCGGACGTCTACCACATCCTGCCCATGGCCGACGGAATCAACTGGGACGGGCTGGAGTACTTCAACACCGGAATACGGAAAGGCTCGATATTCCTTTTCAAGCCCTCGGCCAAAGCCACGGACGGAGATGCCAAGGTAATCAAACTGAAGGGGTTGGATAGGAGTGCAAGGTACACCTTGACGTTCCAAGAGAGGACGAATCTGAACTGCGTGATGACCGGCACGCAACTCATGGATACGGGGATCGCTGTCACCGGCATGATAGGCGATCGTGCTTCGGAGATCATCTGGATCGACGGACCGGCCGTCACGCCACCGTCACCCTAACTTGCAAGAAAGAACCGAAACCATGAAAACGGTGATCAGAACCAGCGGAGCCCTCTTGGTGGTGTGGGCAGCCGTGTCCGCTTGGACCGGTGCCACGGTCGCGGCCGAGAGCGGACCGCCTCTTAACGCCGACTTCTACGTCGCGCCCGACGGCCAGGACGCCAACTCCGGCACCGCCGCGGCACCGTTCGCCACGCTGGCCAGGGCACGCAGCGCGATTCGTGAGAAGGTGGCCGCCGGACTCGACCGCGATCTCCTGGTCCTGATGCGCGGCGGCGTCTACCGTCTCGAAGAGTGCCTGACGTTTGGGCCGGAAGACTCCGGCACCGGGAAATTTGCGATCACCTATGCGGCGCAGCCCGGCGAAAAGGTCGTGCTTAGCGGCGGGCGGAAGATTGCCGGTTGGAGGCGGGCGGAAGGTGAAATCTGGACGACCGAGCTGCCCGATGTGAAGGCCGGCACATGGTTCTTCCGGCAGTTGTACGTCAACAATCGCCGTGCCATTCGAGCGCGAACGCCAAACATCGACGACAAGACTCCCTGGTGGCATATCCGCACATCCACGGCTGCCATCTTGAACGAAACCCCTCCGCCCGAAGACGTGCCGATCACGGCGAGCGTGACCGGACCTATCAAGGCATGGTCCAATCCGGGTGACGCAGAGCTTGTATACCTCGCCAACAACAATGCGAGCAGAATGCCCCTGGGATCGGTCAATCAGAAAGAGCAGACGTTCATCCTGCCAGCTCCTCATCGCTGGAACCCGCGGGCCTTCGGCACCGAGTGGAAATTCAGCATTCCGACGGAAGGATTGGCCTGCTACCTGGAGAACGCCCTGGAAATGCTGGACCAGCCTGGCGAATGGTATCTGGACCGGCGCACGGGAGTCCTGTCGTACTGGCCGCGGGCGGGAGAAGACCTGACCCGGGACGAGGTCGTGGGGCCGGTGGCGCCCAAGACGCTCCTCGCCGTCATCGGGACGCGCCAGCACCCGGTGATGAATCTGCACTTCAAGGGCCTGCAAGTGGAGCACGTCAAGTGGGACATGCCGGCGTGGGGCTACATGGGGATGGCTTGCTGCACGGTAGCCACCGGTAAAGACCCGAACCCCGGCTGGCAGTGGGTCGAGGCCGCAGTCGAATACGAATATGCCCGCTCCTGCAGCTTCATCGATGGCGGGATCGCCCACGTCGGCGCCATTGGAATGTGTCTTCGCAAGGGCACCGCAGACATTCTTGTCCAGGGCAACGAGGTCTGCGACACGGGAGGGGGAGGCATCGGGGCCGGCTACATGGAGAACGCCGCTTACAACTACGTGCATGCTCCGCCTCCGGAGCAAGGCGAGTTCAGGGGGTATCGAATCGCCAACAATTACGTTCACGATTGCGGCATGGAGGACTATGGGGCATTCGGAATCGAGGTGAGCGAAGTGCAGGATTCGGTCATTGCCCACAACCTGGTGCATGACACTGCCTATTTCGGCATCTGTGTCGCCGGCAGCCAGGGCGGGCGGGATGCGCCGTTTGCCAGGAACAACACCGTCCAGTACAACCACGTACATGATGTCATGAAGGTGACGGTGGACGGGGCTGGACTGTATGTCACCTTCGCCCATCCCGATCGTGGCTGCGTCGTCCGCGGCAACCTGTTCCACGATGTCTCCCCCAATCGTTTCTCCGTCCGCGATCCGGCGCCCTATCACGCCGCCGGCATTTACCTGGACGGCAATGCCGCCGGGTATTTGTTCGAGAACAACATGGTTTTCAGGACCTGGGGCGGACTTTATGTCCCTGGCAACGGACGCGACGTGTGGCTCGACAACTTTATCCAAAAGGACGGATCGCCGCCGCCGGAGTTCATCGAAGCGGTGCAGGCCCATGCCGGGCTCGAGCCGGCTTATCGGCGATCGCTCCTGAAGACCGAATCGCCCCCCTGCGATTTCTATCCACTGACGCAGCCCGACACGGCCGCCAACGTGTGGTCTGGCTGCCAGTGGAACCGCCCTGCTGAGGGCTCCGGCGTGCTGACTGCCTGCCGCCGGGCCGGGAGCAAAGACGACTCGGCACAATTCAAGTTGCGCGGCTTGGACGCGACGGCGACTTATGACCTCAAGGCGTGGGCAGGCGTGGATTGGGACGGTCGAGTGCTGCTTGGAATTCAACCCTTGCCGAACGTCGAAACCGTGCTGGGCGAAGGCCATGCGTGCCAGACCGGCCGGCAATTGATGGAAGCAGGACTGTTGGTGAGACTGGTCAATCGCCCGCAGGTTGCCTGGATCGCCTATCAACGGGTCAAGGGGTCATGACCCTTCGCGCGGTCTCAACCCATGAAAGATGAATTTACGCAATTGGCAAGTCAAGAACAAGCAATCCCCGCGACCCTTCTTATGAAAACCGAAAATCTATCAAATCCGAAATGGCTCGCCATGGCCTCGTTGTTGCTGCTCGTCATGCCGGCACAAGCCGCAACCGTGAATGTCACCGGCCACCACCAGTTCAGTGCCTGCGTCGCCGGATGGATATACCGCTGCGTGGCTGGCATCCGTCCCGACCTGTCGGGACCTGGCTATAAGAAATCAATCATCAAGCCGACCCTCCTCAGCAAGCTGGATTGGGTCAAGGCGCATTACGACAGTGTCTACGGCCGGATCGAGAGCAACTGGAAGCGCGAGGGCGACAAGCTGACGATGGACGTGACCATTCCGGCCAACACAACAGCGACGGTCTATGTGCCGGCCAAAGATGCCGCCAGCGTGACCGAGGGCGGCAAACCCGCGGCCCAGGCCGCAGGCGTCAAGTTCCTCCGCATGGAAGACGGCGCGGCGGTGTGCGAAGTCGGGTCGGGACAGTATTCGTTCGTTTCAGGCGAACCAGCCGTCAGTGCGCCCAGAGAATCGTTGCCGGAAAAGTTCCCCTCGCCCATGCCGAAGCAGACCTTCTCACAGACCCTGGCCGAACAGGAAAACGAACTCAAGACCAACGTGCTGATGCAGCGCTTCGCCGCCTCGCGCAAGGAACTCTCCGCCGACCGCTATCGCCCGGCCTATCACTTCGTCAGCCCCGAGAGCACGCTGAACGACCCCAACGGCCTCTGCTTCTGGCAAGGCCGCTGGCACCTGTTCTATCAAGGCTATCCCCCGGAGGACCCGCGCCAGCACTGGGGCCACACCGTCAGCGACGACCTGGTCCACTGGCGCGATCTGCCCTACGCGATCTATCCCGGCATCGAGCGCATGTGCTTCTCCGGCGGTACCGTGGTCGAAGACAAGCAGGTCGTCGCCTTCTATCCCGGGATTGACGCCGGCATGATGGTCGCCGTCTCCCGCGATCCGCTCCTGCTCAACTGGGAGAAAATCCCCGGCAATCCGGTCATACGCGACGGTTTGGCCGATGCCTGCATCTGGAAACAGGGCGACACGTACCTCGGCCTCATGAGCTGCAACATCCTCCTTTCCTCCACGAACCTGCTGGACTGGAAAGGCGCCAACCCGCATTGGTTCGCTGGTCCCCCCTTCCCCTACAACGAAGGCTCCTGCCCGACGTTCGTCCCCATCGGCGACAAGCACATCCTGCTGCTGTTCAGCCACTCCCGGGGCGGCCAGTATATTCTGGGCGATTACGATCCGCGTGAACTCAAGTTTACCCCGTACGAGCACGGCTGTTTCAACCACGGCCTCGTCGCGCCTGGCGGCGTCCATGCCCCCTCGGCCGCAGCGGACGGCCAGGGCGGTGTCATCAACATCCTCAACATCAACCACGGCAAGGCCGTCAAGGGCTGGGACCATATCTTTTCCTTCGCCCAGCACCTCACCCTTGGCCCCGACAAGCACCTCCGCATCGAACCCGTTCCCGCCGTCGCTTCCCTGCGCGGCCCTCTCCGGCACATCGAGCAGACCGTGCTTCCCGCCAACCAGGAAATCGTCCTCGATTCTATCAAGGGTGACACCATGGAACTCGATGTCGAAATCGACCCCAAAAGCTCTACCCAGGTCCAGCTCAGCGTCCTCCGCTCCCCGAACGCCGAGGAGTGCACCACCATCCTCTGTGGAAAGAGCGGGATCAGCCTTGACGGCTCGCGCTCCAGCACGCTCCCCGATGTCCTCGCCCGCCCCGCGGAAACTGCAAGCATCGAACGTGGCAGCGACCCCCTCCGGCTCCGCATCCTCCTCGACCGCAGCGTCGTGGAAGTTTATGTCAATGGCAAGCAATACCTCGCCATCCGGGTTTACCCCGGCCGCAAAGACAGCCTCGGCGTTTCCCTGCGCGCCCAGGGCCAGGACGCCCTGCTGAACAAACTCGACGCCTGGCAGATGCAGAGTATCTATCCTGTCTGTTTGCCGGCACAGGGAGAGCCCGCTGCGCAAGTATCGGCCAGTGAACTCCTCTCGCAGAATACAGTACAGGGTCTTACGGGAAAAGTTCGCGATGTGATGGTGCGGGTGCCGGCGCCAATCAGCATACAGCCGCTGTCTGCCGTGAAGCCGAGCACTGATATCGATCTGCGGGGCATGGCGCAGTGGGCGATGAACTATCTGATCCGCTCGCCACGGAAGGAGTTTGATTACGAACCGGTGTTCCAGGCCAACCCGATGAGTTGCCCGCCTGTTCCTGGCGGACATGATGTGGTGGTTGCATGCGACACGGACGCCCGGATGGATTGGGAATGGTATTACATGCGGGAAATCAGCGGTTCACCGGCCGGAATGGACATCGAGGCGGCGTTTCACAAGCGAATGCTGGCCTACGTGCGGGCGGATGGCACGGTCTTGTCCCACCCCGGTAGCTACAATGAAGGGGATGTCAACAGAGTCTATGCGGAAAAGGACTACTTGTATCATGTCTGGGGAGCAACGAAGATCCTGCATTCCCTGGCCGAGGACTTCCGCCGCACAGGCAACGAGGGATCGAAGGAAACCGCCCGCAAGATCATGCTGCGGCTCAAGACACTCGCGGTCTATCCCCTCCCCGGCAGGTGCTATTTTCCTGCCGGCATGGGCGCGATGAATCAGGACGGTACCCCCGTGCCGAACGGTTGGAACAGAATGCCCGCGCCTGTTGTCGAACCCTTGATCAACTACTATCAGGCGTGTGGCGACCTTGAGGCGCTGGAGTTCGCCAAAGCTTACGCCGAAGGAATCATGGCGGGAGCACAGCCGGACGGCATCAAGATCAAGGCCGACGGTGATATCGACAACGGCCACAGTCACACCACCATGCACGCCCTGTGGGGAATCGCGCACCTGGGGGTCCTCACCGGCGACGAGCGGTACACCGCGTTTGCGAAACGGTCGTGGGATTATATGCTCAGCCGTGGCACGGGCGTGGGCTGGTTCCCTGCCATGCCGGGCGGATGGGGCACCGATGAGACTTGCCTCACATCCGACATGATGTCCAACGCGGCCATGATCGCGCGTGGCGGGCACCCCGAGTACTTCGATTACGTCGAACGGTATCTGCGCAACCGCATCAGTCCCTGCGTGTTTATTGTCACGCCCGAATTCGAGGCCGAGTACAGGATGGTCAATCGCGCCTGCGGCGAGGAGAAGATCCGGCAGGGACTCGAAGACGTCAGGAAACTTCAGTGCGCGATTCGCAGTTACTGCGAACTCAACGACCTCGACAACAGCATATTGAAGGGCACCTATCATGTGTTGGCAGGATGTTGCGCTCCGGAGGGGATGCGGGCCATCTACACGACCTGGAGCCACGTGATCGATCACTATCCCGCATCGAAACTCGGACCTGCGGGCGTGTATGTGAACATGAGTTTCAACCGGGACTCGAAATGGGGACGCGTGGTGTCATTCATGCCGAACACCGGGCGCCTGACGGTGAAGGCGGGAGTGCAAGACGATTTCTTCCTGCGCCCCCCGCACTGGGCGCCGCGGGACCAGGTCAAGGCGTTTGTCGGGTCGCAGGTCGTCCCTGTGCAGTGGTCCGGTGATTATGTCCGGTTCACGGGCATCAAGACCGGTGATGAATTGACGATCGTCTATCCGCTCCTGGGCTTCCTGCACGAGGCGGGCGGGACCTTCCTGCACGAGGCGGGCGGGACATGGAAGAATGGACTTCCGGCGGGGGTGAACGTCACCTATCAGTGGCTGGGGAATATGGTGATCGCGGTCGAGCCACCTGCCGAGAAGACGCCCATCTTCTCGCCCGAGGTGCGGATGCTTCCACCGCCGCCGGCGGAGGTGATGAAGCGATGATCCTGCCCGAAGAGCAATGCCGACGCACAAACAATCGACAACGGAAGACAAGACTATATGAGGGAGAGTAAACATTGCTGCACTGTGAGATCGAGAGAAACAAGGCGTGAAACGAGTCGATATTCCTGCCTCGGTCAACTATGCTGGCAACGCGTCCGTAAATTGAACTGCCCGTGGCCGACGAAAGCGGCGGACTGCAACACCGTTTTCAACCAGACGGCGGCCATGTATCGCAAGGCGTTTGCCCTGCGAGTCGCCGACAGCCGGAAAGAATTTCCCGCGATCTGCCGAAACAATCCCTATTTGCTCATTCCGTTAGCCAGCGCTTCGGAATTCTATCAGAATAACGGATAATTGAACACCCCCCAGAATCAGAAACATTTCCAGAAGGAGAAAAATATGACGACGCATAAAAAATTGTGGCTTTTGGCATCCTGGTTTAGAATAGCCAGTGGAATCTTAGTCGGGAGCAGCTCGCAGGCGCTGGCCGAGACTCCCGCATTCAATATCAACCATGCGTTCATTGCCAACGAGCAGGCGGCCGGAACACAGACCAACAGTTTCCCGGGGCCCCTGGGAGGCACGATCAGCGTGGGATATACGCTCGACCCGGCGACGCCGACGAAGTGGAGTTCCGCGGGCTTGGTGCGCACCGACCGGTTCAATGGTCATGCGAATGCGGGGGGATGGTATTACCCGAACGGGATATTCGTACCGTGCATTTTCGTGAACACGAGTGCGGCGGCGAACGACGTGGGCTTGCCGGCGAAGCTCGGTGCGGGGCAAATCCATCTGCACCCGGGGAATCCGGGGGCGGACGGACTGGGGCAGCCGGCGAGTTGGGCGGTGTTGCGCTACACCGTCGGGAGCAGCGGCATCTACGTGGTCAGCGGGGAGTTTCAGTCGCTTAACACGGGAAGGGTGAGCGTGAACGTATTTCACAATGGGGTATCGATCCTTTCCAGTGGTGCCAACTCGGATGAGACGAAGTTTGAAGAAGTGGTCAACCTCGCCGCGGGCGATCTGGTTGACTTCGGTGTTGGCTCGACCGGGAGTGTCATCTGTGCCTCGACGGGGCTCTACGCCAACATCGCACCCGCTCCCCCAACGGCCGAGATCGTGGTGGCAGAGCCGCCGGAACCCACAATCGTCAACGGCACCGGATCCAGGAACTTTGGCACGGTGGCGGTTGGGGCCGATAAGCCGGTGGTGAAGACCTTCACCATCAAGAACAGGGGCACCCCAGCCCTGGCCGGACTGACGATCACGAAGGATGGCCCGGACGCGGCGGACTTTACCGTGACGGACATCAGCCCGCCACCAACCGCCGCCGCCCAGGGCGGTACGACGACTTTCAAGGTCAGTTTCGCGCCCCTCAGTACGGGACCGCGCCGCGCCGCCATTCACATCACCAGCAACAAGAACCCGTTCCAGATCACCGTGGGCGGCTATGGCGCCAAACGGCTGAGCCCGGAGATGGAGGCCGGCCGTGAATACGACACGCTGCGCACCAACTTGCGCCGCCCCCTGGGCGGCAATGTTTGCGCCGCCTTTGATGAGAAGACCCGCGCCAAGCAGACCTATGAGCCACAGGCGCTGTTCCTCGATACCGACCGTGACCCGCTTGACATCATTCTGCGCCGGACGATGGCCCTGCAGAAAGACCTGGCGTCGAGTTCCAGTGCGTATGCGCCAGCACTTGGTCTCCTTGCGAAAGAGGCGGCCGAAATACCTGTGGCCGATCAACTGGCGCGACATGCGTTCTTCATGCGGGTTGCGGCTTTGCGCCGCAAGATCGCCTTCTCCAATCCGCTGCTGAAGCCCATTACGCAACTCCTCTTCATCACGCGTGAAGCCCTCTTGCCCGGATCGCAACACATGTGCGCCCAGTGCTACGGGTTCAGCGCCACCGGCGGTGGAAAAGTCAAAGGGAACGGTCTGTTCAGCCTCGAGAACCTGTTCACGGACGCGCCGGTCCGCCATGACCTCACCGCAAACAGCCTCATTCAAAATGGACGGATGAAGGGAGAGAAGCTAAGCAGCGACGGCGGGTTCTTCCGCCCGGATGTTTCTTATGATGGCAAGCGTATCGTCTTTAGTTATACCGACGGCGTGCCCGATTATTGGAAGTTCAATGAGAAGACCACTTTCCATATCTTCAGCGTCAACGCCGACGGCACCGACCTGAGGATGCTTACGGATGGCATCGTCAATGATTTGTTTCCCTGCTGGCTGCCAAACGGACGCATCGTGTTCATTTCCGAGCGTCGGGGCGGATACGGGCGCTGCCACCCGGTGGGCATGCCCAGCTTCACCCTGCACTCCATGTATGATGATGGCAGCGATATCACCTGTTTAAGCCCGCACGAAACCAATGAGTGGTTCCCCAGTGTGGATAACGCAGGCATGGTCGTCTATACCCGCTGGGATTACGTGGACCGCGGATTCAACCAGGCGCACCACCCCTGGATCACCTATCCTGACGGTCGCGACGCACGGGCCATCAATGGCAATACCCATACCTCGGAGCGAACCGCCCCCCACCAAATCATGAATGTCCGCGCCATTCCTGGCTCCCCCTGTTACATGGGCATCGCTTCCGGTCATCATACTGAAACCCGCGGCTCGGTTGTCATCGTGGATCCTCGTATTCCGGATGACAACGAAATGTCGCAGGTCCGCCGGCTTACACCCGATCAACTCTTCCCGGAAGCGGAATTCGATCCCCTGGGTGCATCCGGTGCCTACGCCTCTCCCTGGCCGCTTGCGGAAAAGTACTTCCTTTGCGTGTATGACTCTAACGCCAACGCCCAGTACGGTCCGGTGGATCTTCCCGCCCGCAATTACGCGATTGTGCTGGCCGATGCCTTTGGCAACCGCGAAGTGATCTACCGCGACCCGACCATCTCGTGCCTTGATCCCATGCCGCTCACCGCGTGCAACAAGCCACCCGTGATCCCGCATGCCACACTCGTGGGACTGCCGCCGAACGAAGACGGTTCCAAACCGGACCCCACGCCAAAAGACAAATTGCCGAAGACCGCCCGCATCGGTCTCGTCAATGTGTATAACTCCCGTCGCCCCTTCCCTGAAGGGGCCAGGATCACCCAATTGCGCATCTGGCAAGTGGTGCCGAAAACAACCCCTATTCATGTAATCCCCGTCATCGGCCTTGGCGACCAGAAATCAGCCAAAATCTGCCTTGGCACCGTTCCCGTCGAAGCCGATGGCAGTGCTTACTTTGAGGCCCCCGTGAATGTGCCTATCCTCTTCCATGCTGTGGGTGAAGATGGAGCGGCGGTTCAAGGCATGCGCAGCGTTGCCTACGTGGCCCCCGGCGAGGAATTGATGTGCGCGGGTTGCCACGATGAGCGCGTCAACACTCTCAAACAAAGGACGGGCACTCCCCTGGCGATGAAGCGCGAACCTTCCATCATCAAGCCCGCCATGGATGGTACCAACCCCTTCAGTTATCCCCGGCTGGTGCAGCCCGTCTTGAATAAGCATTGCGTCGCTTGCCACACTGAAAAACGCGCCCAGCCAGCACCGGGCAAACCCGTTCCGCCCGACCTTGCCGCCGGGGATTACATGAAAGACCCGGCTCGTTTCTACACCTCCGTTCGGAGTTTGCGTCCTCACGTCATGTTCTACAGTGATGCCGTTTGGACACCGCCCTACACCATCCCCGGTCAATTCGGCGCCTACGCCTCCGGATTGTGGAGAATGCTCAAGCAGGGTCATCACGACGTGAAGCTCTCGCCCGGCGAACTGGAAGCCTTCGCGATTTGGATAGACTCCAATTGCATTTTCTTCGGCAGCGACAACGAAATAGACCGCCAGGCCGCCGGCGAAATTGTTCACCCCTCACTCCGTTAGACCATGCGCCTGGCCGATGCATGCTGAACCAATGAGCAAACCGCATCACGTGGAAGAAACTGAAATCGGACCAATACCAACAGTGATTATGATTGCGAAATCAACAAATTCCAAGAAACAGATCATCAACCTCACCGCCGTGTTCTTGGCGCTGCTGGCGGCGCGGGCCGTCGCCGCCGAGGACCCATCGCAGGCGCTGGCACCGAGCACGGCATTCAATATCAACCATGCGTTCATTGCCAACGAGCAGGCCGCCGGAACACAGACCAACAGTTTCCCGGGGCCGCTGGGAGGCACGATCAGCGTGGGATATACTCCCGACCCGGCGACGCCGGGGAAGCTGAGTGTGGCCGGCCTAATTCATACCAACGCATTCAATGGCCGCGCCAACGCGGCGGGATGGTACTACCCTAACGGGCTGTTCGTGCCGGACATTTTCGTGAACACTCGCACGGAGGCGCTCGCCCTGGGGTTTGCGACCCTCGGCGCGGGGCAAATCCATCTGCACTCGGGCAATCCGGCGGCGGACGGAATGGCGCAGCCGGCGAGTTGGGCGGTGCTGCGCTACACAGTCGCGAACAAGGGGATTTACCGCATCAGCGGCGAGTTTCAGTCGCTCAACACGGGGACGGCAAACGTGAACGTTTTTCGCAACGGTGTTTCGATCCTTCCCAGTGGCGCGAACCCGCGCGCGACCAAGTTCGACGAAGTCGTGACCCTGGCGGCGGGCGACTTGATCGACTTCAGCGTCGGCCCGGCGGCGAGCATCATATCTGCTTCGACGGGGCTTTATGCCAACCTTGCCGTCGCTCCCCCCACGCCCAGGATAGTGGTGGAAGAGCCGCCCGGGATCGCTATCGTCCACGCCATCGGAACCCGCGGCTTTGGCGCGGTGGCGACCGGCACCGGTACACCAGCGGTGAAGACCTTCACGATCAAGAACAAAGGTGTCGCCGATCTAACAGGACTAACGATCACCAAGGACGGCAAGGACGCGGCGGACTTCACGGTGACGGCCGTCAGCCCACCGGCGCCCGTGGCCGGCTTGGGCGGCACGGCCAGCTTCACGGTCAGCTTCGCGCCCCGCGGGAGCGGGCCGCGGAGCAGCGTCATTCACATCGCCAGCAACGCCGCCGCCGAGAACCCGTTCGATATCAGTCTGATCGGCACTGGCGTGGCCCCCGAAGCCGAGACTGCGGTGGAACAGCCGGTGGAAACCAGCATCGCGGGCGGTGGATCCAATGACTCCCGCACGCTGCAAGCGACTCCCGACGAGATAGCGGAAGCGCGTCGCTTTGTCGCGGCGAAGTTCGAGGTCCCCCAATCGGCCGCGCTCGCTGCGCCTGACGTTCTCTTCTCGGCCGAGCCGCCGTTTTCGTTTGCCTACAACGACAAGCCATCATCCGAGTTTCTCGGAACATGGAAAGTCGAGCGCACGACGAAGCCGCTCGCCGGGCATCGCACCCGCCACACCATCACCTATGCCGAACCCGCCGGTGGGCTCGTTGTGCGTTGCGAGGCGATCGCATACGACGATTTCCCAACGGTCGAATGGACCCTCTACTTCAAGAACACCGGCGCGGCCGACTCGCCCATCATCGAGAACATCCAGTCACTGGACGTTCGCTGGCAGCGCGGTTCCGGCGAGTTCCTGCTGCACCACAACATCGGCTCGCCGGCCGACGGCACCGATTACACGCCGCTCGAATCCGTGCTGGCCGGCAATTCCACCAAGCGCCTCGGCGCGGCGGGCGGCCGCTCGACCAACACCCACCTGTCGTATTTCAATTTGGAGCGCGACAAGGACGAAGGGTTGATCGTCGTGGTCGGCTGGCCCGGCCAGTGGGCGGCCGAGTTCATCCGCGACCAGGACCGGGGACTTCGGATCAAGGCCGGGCAGGAGCTGACGCATTTCAAGCTCTTGCCCGGCGAAGAAGTCCGCACGCCGCTCGCTGTGCTTCAGTTTTGGAAAGGCGGCGACTGGCTTCGCTCGCAAAACATCTGGCGCCGCTGGATGATCGCCCACAACATGCCCCGGCCTGGCGGCAAACTGCCGGCACCCATGCTGCTCGCCTATAGCGGCGGCGCCTATGAGGAAATGTATCGGGCCACCGAGGAAACCCAACTCATGTGGTTCAACCGCTATCTCGAAGAGCAGATCAAGCTCGATTACTGGTGGATGGACGCAGGTTGGTATCAATGCGATCCGGGCGGCTGGCCGCAGGTCGGAACGTGGGAAGTCGATACGAAGCGTTTCCCCCGCGGACTTAGGGCCATTACCGATTATGTCCACTCCAAAGGCACCAAGACACTGCTCTGGTTTGAGCCGGAACGGGTGGTGGCAGGAACCTGGCTGGCCACCAATCGCCCCAACTGGATTCTCAGCGGCGCACCAGCCGGACTCTTGAACTTCGGCAATCCCGACGTCTTGAAATGGATCACCGATCATGTCGATAAAGTGCTGACTAATGAAGGCATCGACCTGTACCGGCAGGATTTCAATATGGATCCTCTGGGTGCCTGGCGGGCCGCCGACGCGCCGGACCGGCAGGGCATCACCGAAATCCGGCATGTCACAAACCTGTTGGCCTACTGGGACGAACTCCGTCGCCGGCATCCGGACATGCTCATCGATGAGTGCGCCTCGGGCGGACGGCGCAACGACCTGGAAATGATGCGCCGCGCGGTGCCCATGTGGCGCAGCGACAAGACGATGGAGCCCATCGGCCAGCAGTCGATGACCTACGGCATTGCGATGTGGCTGCCCTACTTCGGGACGGGCACGGTCGCCTGGGGAGATGCGGCCTACTTCATCACCGGCAAATCGCCGATCGAGTCCTATGGTTTCTGGTCCAGCGCCTGCCCGAGCTTGAATCTGCTTTTCGATGTTAGGGAAACGGGGCTCGACTACGATAAGATCCGACAACTCACCGCGCAGTGGCGGGAAGTGATGCCTTACTATTACGGCGACTATTATCCGCTCACGAAAACCACCCGGGACAACAACGTCTGGATCGCCTGGCAATTCGATCGCCCCGAACAGGGCGACGGCGTCGTGCAGGTGTTCCGCCGCCGCGAATCTACCGATGAGTCCACCCCATTGAAACTTCGCGGCTTGGATCCTAAAGCGCAGTATCTCATCACCCGCATCGATCGTGCCGAGCAACCCGCGCAGCCGGCAATTTCCGGCGACGAGTTGCTGCAAAAAGGGCTTGCCATCTCCATCGACGAACGTCCCGGCGCAGTGATCGTCAAGTACAGAATAGTCCCCTAAAGCAAGTGAGACCGCTATGAGACGACTTTTGAATCATCCATACCGGTTGTGGTGGCGAATCCACGCAGGCTCAGCGCTGTCGTCTGTGCTGTTGCCGGTAGCGGGCGGGAGTGGTGTCGGCCGTGCGTTTGAAAGCCCGGTAGAGATGTTCAAGGCTGGTGTAGCCTGCCCGTTCCGCCACCTCAGCCGTTTTCAGATCGGTTTCACAGAGCAGGCGGCCGGCTTCTTCCGCGCGGTGGCGCGCGATGTAGCGGGCAACGCTTTCGCCCAACTCGCGGCGGAAAGCAACCGTCAGGCCGCGGCGCGAAAGACCGGCCGCGGTTGCGATCTCATCGATGGAAAGCGGCGCCCTGAAATGCTCGTGAATGAAGTGAACCGCCTTCGCCACCTGGCGGTGATGCACGGCCAGCATGTTGGTGCTCTGTCGCACCACCACGCCGCGCGGCGGAAGGAGCATGGGGGCGGCCGCCGGTTTTGCGCCGCGCATCAGCCGCCCCAACAAGCGCGAGCCTTCCCTCGCGATATGTTCGAAGTCGATGTCAACCGACGAAATCGGGATCGGTGCCAGCTCGCAGACTTCGCGTTGGTTGAACAGACCCATGAGCGCCAGGTCGGCCGGCACGGCAATGCCGCTCTGCGCACAGACGCTCAGCAGGTGCGGGGCCCAATCGTCCGCGACGACCACCCCGCATGGCTTGGGCAGCTCGCGCAGTTGTTTGGCCAGCCAGCGAAGCGCGGCAGGCGTGTGGCAGGTGGCGGAGTACGGCGGCCGCGTCGTGATCCGCCGATAGAGGGGGATTTCCCGGAAATCGCCGCCTCGCTTTTCCGCGTCCTCCGCCATGGTCCGGATGCCCGGTCGCTCGTGCCAGCCGTTGCAGACATTCACAAAGGCAAGATGCCGGTACCCCTGGTCGAGCAGGTGCCCGGCCGCCAGATGACCCAGCGCCGCCGGGTCGTACGTGACCCTGCCCACCCGGTTCGCCCCCTTCGCGGCCAGGTCCCACAGCCATGCGGCGGACAGATCGACGCACGGGGTTGTCGGGTAGCGGCGCAGCACGTCCAGTTCCTCCTGCTTGCCCACGACGGCGATGATGCCGGAATACGTTTCGCCGGGCGCGGGCGTGAGCCCCATCCGGTTGTAGTTGGTGTCCAGCGTCCACCGTAGTTCCCGCGCCTGCGCGAAAATGCCGCGCATGAACTCGTACTGGTTGAATCCCAACAGCACAAGCACATGCGGATAAGCCCCGCCCCGATGTTCTGCCTTTTTTGCCATAGTGCCCGAATCGGCAAAAATTATGCCTGAACTGACATAGCCTGGCAAGTGTTTTGTGGTAGGATTCTCACGTGCGATACAACGGCCGCTTCAGAATCATCAACCTCAGCGACCCCTTGTAGCCATCCGCACCACGAAAACAACCAACCGAAACAAGACCCTGCTGGCGTTCGCTCCCGCCCTCTGCGGCATGCTGGCCGCGATCCCGCTTTGAGCCGCCCTCCGGCGGTCCAGTCGCGGCCAACCCGAAAAAGCAATTCCCCTTCAATCCAACCTCTCTCCTGCATCCACCAACCTCCAACATCCAACCCGCCTCCGTTGAACCGTCCCGGATGACGATCTGATAGAAACAAACAAACAAACAAACACAGCAAACACAACACAACCAACCACAACCACAACCATGAAAACAAACCTGCACACCACCCCGGCACCCGGGAGACCCCGGGCGCCTTCACCCGCTCGCGCGGCGATCTTGTTATCCGCCATGCTGGCTTTCGTTCCCGCGGCGCAGGCCGCGTCCATCACTTGGGGTACCGTGGCTAACGTGGATACTGCCAATCCAGCCGGAACCATACGCAATTCCAGCAGCGGGGCATATTCCGAGTATGTCGACGCCGTGACCACCTACACTACCGACCTGACGGTCAACAGCGTTCTGTTCCACAAATTCACACAATCAACCGCCACACCATTCTATGACAGCATCGGCAATATTAGCGTTGCTACCAAAAATACGGACGAAGACCCCACGTTCACTTTCGGTACTACTTTGAACAACGACTACGATCGATTGCTGAACTTCACTGCATTCCATGCAGTTAGCATCGACCTGAGTGGGTTAACGCCTGACCGGCAGTATCAGATCCAGGTGTGGGCACCACTTTGCTCGGTTTCTGTGAATGGTACGTTATACGACGGGGTGAAATTGATCTCCAATACTGTGACGCAGACGGTCGTGGGAACATTCACTGCGGATGCGACCACCCAGACCCTAGCGATAGCAGATGGCGGTAATGGTTATGGAATCGAGTTCTTTCCTGGTGCCGTATCGCTCTTTGCCAAGCCTGATACTGTGATGGAAGTGGTGACGCTGGATGCCACCGGCGTGAGTTCGGTGGGCTTAGCACCATTTTCCGCCACCTTGAACGGCACGATCAATCCCGGCGGCGGACCGGACGCGGCCGCATCATTCAATTGGGGCCCCACCGCCGGCTACGGCAACACCGTGGCGGCGACACCATCGCCTGTCAGCGGCAGCGGTGCCCAGGCCGTGAGTGCCGTGATCAGCGGCCTGGCGGCGAGCACCACCTATCATTTCCAGGCGGTCGGCAACAACGGATCGGCGATTTACGGCTCTGATATGACCTTCACCACCCCGGCGCAGATCACCACCGGAGCCGCCACCGCCATCACCGATATCGGCGCCACCTTGAATGGTACGGTCAATCCCAACGGAGTGGCCACCACCGCCTGGTTCGAGTGGGGCACGGACACTTCCTACGGCACCACCACATCGCCACACACCGACGTCGGCAGCGGCAGCGATTACGCCAGCTTCGACGCGCCGCTCACCGGCCTGGCACCCACCACGACCTATCATTTCCGGGCCGTGGCGAACGACGGCACCACCACCGTCCAGGGACCGGACATGGTCTTCACCACGCCGGCGCAGATCACCACCGAAGCCGCCACCGCCGTCACCTATGATGGCGCCACCTTGAATGGCACGGTCAATCCCAACGGAGTGGCCACCACCGCCTGGTTCGAGTGGGGCACCGACACGTCCTACGGCAACACCACATCGCCGCACACCGATGTCGGCAGCAGCAGCGATTACGCCGACTTCAACGCGCCGATCACCGGCCTGGCAGCCACCACGACCTATCATTTCCGCGCCGTGGCAAACAACGGCACCGACACCGTCCAAGGACCGGACATGGTCTTCACGACTCCAAGGCATAACGCGATCATCACTTGGTCCGGCGCGACGGGTGCCAATCTTGGTGACCCAGCCGAGGTTCTCAAAGGCGGGACGTATAGCGAGTATGTTGACGCCGTGACCTGCGCTCCAATCGACCACACGGTCAACGACGTTGTGTTCCATGCCTTCACGTCCTATGCTGCCAACAGTCCTAGCGGATGGAACCATAGTGGCGGCAAGATTGCGTATACATACCCCGCAGCCGGTCCGGGCGGTTACGCCACAGCGCCGACAACCAATTACGGGGAGACGGTGGCTTATACGGTGTATACGAGCGGTAGCGGTTCAATCGAGTTCAGTGGCTTGGAGATTGGCCGCGAGTATCAGGTCCAGGCATGGGCACCCGCTTGGTACGGGGATCCTTATGTTTGGCATTTCAACATGGACGGCCTGGATTACAACACGAGCCTCAGCCCGACTTATCGCGTGGGAACATTCACGGCGGTTGAAAGTACTCAGGGCATCCCGATAACACAGGTTGATTATCTGTTCACACCCGGCGCCGTATCGCTCTTCGCCAGGCCGGTTTCCGGGACGACCTACGAGGTCTGGGCGTCCACCCACGGCATTCCCGGCGAACCCGCCGGCGGCGACTACGATGGTGACGCCATGACCAACTTCCAGGAATACGCCTTCGGTCTCGATCCCACCAAGGGCTCGTCGGTCAACCCGATCAAAGTGCTGCTCGACAAGGTCGCAGGCACGTTCAGCTACACCCGGACGGCGGGCAGCGGTCTTACCTACACGGTGTGGACTTCGACGGACCTGCAGACTTGGGATGGCCCGGCCGCCGCGAGCCAGACGCCCCGGGTTCCGGTGGTTGACGGTGTGGAGACAGTGGACGTCCAGCTCACCGGTTACACGCCACCGCCCGGCGGCACACTCTTCGCACGCGTCAAAGCGGAGTGAAGAAATAGAGGATCGTGGATAGAAGATCGTAGATAGAAGATCGCGGATCGAGGATCGAGGATAGAAGACGATTCTCCACTATCCACTATCCACTATCCACTATCCACTATCCACTATCCACTATCCACTATCCACTATCCACTATCCACTATCCACGAAAGGTTTCCGGAGTTAATGGTTTTCCTCCGGATGAAAGCGGGGCCGCCGCTGAAGGAGTGGCGGCCCCCATTTCACCCGGGTGGGTGTTAGATCGTGGAACCCGTTCCGACCATCCACCATCCACATCCACCATTCAACCTCCAACCTCCAACCTCCAACCTCCGCCGCCCGGCTGAAATGCGGTCACTGACAGGTGCCAAGCTGTCATGAAGGATGTCTTCCGGAATGACGATTCGCCGCTCACATATTAGGGGACGTAAAAATAATTGAAGATTGGAGTTGACTCGCTGCCGGAATGCAGTAGTCTGCGGCGGGCGACCACCTGGCGTGCCCGAATACTCTTCCACAACAATCGAAACCACCAAACCACTCCCACTCCGATGAGACGCGCACGCTGGCTGGCACCCTGGAAGGACTCGACCGAGAGACCCGTGATTTACCACTGCATCACGCGGGTGGTGGAGCGACGGCTGGCGTTCGAGGCGGAGGATAAGGAGCAGTTCCGCTGCTATTTGCGGATGTATGAGAATTTCTCGGGCTGCCGGGTGCTGGCCTACTGCCTGATGGGGAACCACGTTCACATCCTGCTTGAGGTTGCGCCCATGCCGACGGGCGGGCTGACGGATGCGGAGTTGCTGCAACGCCTGAGGGCGATCTACCCTGCGGACGCGGTGGGGTTGGTGGCCAAGGAGT